>JAAYFU010000069.1 GCA_012728095.1 Clostridiaceae bacterium | reverse complement strand
TTCCATAATATGCGCATTTGCGGCCATCATAGTTTATATCATTGCTACTATAGCAAAATGGTATGTTGAAAAGCAGCCTTTTGACTTTGAAAGTTTAATAGCTCAGACAGAATTACTGTTGTCGGCAGGTTTATTTTTTTCAAGTGTTAATTATCCGATATTATTTAAACTCGGTGTGGATAAGGGGCGAATGTGGTTCATATTAATGACTGTAATAATTGCAGGCGGATCAAGTAGTTTATTGGCATTAGTCAAAGCAGACCCAATGAAGGTAGAAAGCCTTGTTCAAAAAGTCACTCCTTTTATGCTGCCTGTTGCTGTCGGCTTGTTGCTCATTTCTGTTGTTTTATCAATAAGGATATATGAAAAAAGGGAGTTTTAAATAAAACATATTTAACAGCCAGTAATTTTTGGGTTGTCTTAAATTAAGATGTTATTTTGAGACAACCCTTATTATATTGTCAATAATAGCAATAATATGTTAATATATACAATAAATGCATAAAAAAGCAATGAGGAATATTTAAAATGTCCGATACTAATATTCATAAAGGCCACCGTAACAGGATGAAGAAAAGATATTTGGATGAAGGACTTGATAGTTTTTCAGACCATGAAATCATTGAATTGCTCCTGTTCTACAGTATTCCGCAGCATGATACCAATGCTTTGGCTCATCGTATGATAAAAGAGTTCGGTACCCTGCACGATCTTCTTGAAGCTGACCCCAGGGACATTGAAAGACGTTGCAAGGTAAGCCTTAATACGGCTATACTTATTTCACTGGTGGCCCCGTTATCCCGACGTTACTTAAGACAGAAATGGGGAGAAAGGCCAATTGTCAATTCTTCCACAGTTGCCGGAAACTATGCCGTGTCACTTTTTGCAGGGCGTATATATGAGTGTTTTTATGTCATTTGTCTCAATTCCCAGAATCGGGTGAATTACGCTGCCCTGGTTCATGAGGGAACAATTAATGAAGCGCCGGTATATCCCAGGCTTGTAGTTGAGACTGCCTTAAGACATAAGGCCAACAGCATAATCCTTGCTCATAATCATCCGGGCGGAAGTCTGAAGGCATCCAATGCTGATATTGATGTAACCCGCAAGATTTGTCAGGCCATGAAACCAATATCCATAAATGTGGTTGACCATATAATAGTCGCCGGCGACCGCTATTTAAGTTTTGCGGAGCAGGGGCTTCTTGACTCGTTGATTATATAATTCAAGCATAAACCGAATATATTTTAATCCCCGGATTCTTATGAGATTATGAGATTTTTCATGTTTTCGGATAGTGCTTTGTTCCCGGATATACCCGGACTAAAGCACTATTAGTCAGTTTTACCAAATTTAATTTCATGGTTGGAATTGTCATAATATTTCTAACCATTATTTATTTTGCCGAAAAAGCATTTATATTTTTGAAAAAGGCTGAACAAGCATATTATATGCATATTAACCAATACCAATATCGACCAACATGTTGTGTTCATGTCATTACAACCTAACAAAATATTGATTTTTATCGAAATATGTATTAGTGCCAAACCCTTCATAATTCATATTTTCGTCATTTTGCACAAAAAAATTAATTATTTCAAATTGACACTATATATTGTGTATGATAATATAATTCACGACGAGATATTGGTTTGTTTAACGGATAGGGGAGGCAGTCAGGTATGATTGAAAAGATACGTAAGAGAAACGGAAGTATTGAGAAATTTATGCCTGAGAAAATTTCATCTGCTATCTTTAAAGCAGCAGTAGCATGTGGAGGAAACGATTTTGCACTTGCTCAGCGGCTTTGTGATAAAGTGGTTGAGCTGGCAAATGAAAAATACAAAGGAAAAATACCCGATGTTGAACAAATCCAGGATCTTGTAGAGTATGTACTTATTGAAAACGGTCATGCCAAAACTGCCAAAGCTTACATCCTGTACCGGGATAAACGTAAAAATGCAAGAGAAATCAACGCCCTTATAGGCGCTACTATTGACATGTTCAGCAACTATTTGGGCGATATGGATTGGAAAATACAAGAGAACGCAAATACACAGAAGAGTGTGAACGGGCTTAATAATTACATAAGAGAAATTTTCACTCAGAACTATTGGCTTCATGAGATTTATCCCTCTGAAGTCCGCGAGGCTCATCTGAGCGGTGACTGCCATATTCATGATTTGGGTTTTTTCGGCCCATATTGTGCAGGCTGGGATTTAAGGCAGCTTCTGCTCGAAGGCTTCGGAGGTGTTCCCGGTAAAGTTGAAAGCAAACCGGCAAGGCACTTGAGAAGCTTTTTAGGGCAAATTGTCAATTCTACATTTACCACTCAAGGTGAGACAGCAGGAGCGCAGGCATGGTCTAGTTTTGACACTTACTGCGCTCCGTTTATACGCTATGATAATCTTAATTATGAAGAAGTTAAGCAATGCCTGCAGGAATTTGTTTTCAACATTAATGTCCCGACCAGAGTCGGATTTCAATGCCCCTTTTCCAATTTGACCTTCGATATTAAGGTTCCCTCAGCCCTCAAGGACGAACCTGTTATATGCGGAGGAGAATATACCAATGACAAATATGGAGACTTCCAGGCTGAGATGGATTTATTCAACAAGGCTTTCTGTGATGTTATGCTGGAAGGCGATGCCAAAGGAAGGGTTTTTACATTTCCAATACCTACGATTAATATCACAAAAGACTTTGACTGGGACAGTCCTGCAGTGGATGGATTCATGAAGATTACATGCAAATATGGCATTCCGTACTTTGCAAATTACGTTAATTCCGATCTTTCACCCGAGGATGCTGTTTCAATGTGCTGCAGATTGCGCCTTGACACAAGCGAACTTCGAAAAAGAGGCGGTGGATTGTTTGGCAGCAATCCACTTACCGGCTCCATCGGCGTCTTTACGATTAATTTACCGAGAATAGGATATTTGAGCTCTACCAAAGAAGAGTTTAAGCAACGATTATTGAAAATTGCCAGTATTGGAAAGACCTCCCTAGAAATCAAAAGAAAAATTATTGAACAACAGTCGGAAAAGGGGCTTTATCCTTATAGCACGCATTATCTGAGAAATATCAAGCAGAGAACCGGTTCATACTGGTATAATCATTTTTCCACTATTGGTATAGTAGGTATGAATGAGGCTATTTTAAATTTTATGGGCAAGGATATTACCACTCCCGAAGGCCAGGCATTTGCGGTGGAGATTATGCATTACCTGCGGGATATCATGATTGATTTCCAGAAGGAAACCGGAAACTTCTACAATCTTGAAGCAACACCTGCAGAGGGAACTTCCTATCGCCTTGCCAGGCTTGATAAGCAAAGATATCCTGATATTATAACGGCAGGTGATAAAACGCCTTACTATACCAACTCTACACAATTGCCGGTAGGATTTACCGATGATATTTTTGAATGTATGGATCTTCAGGACGAGCTTCAGTCGCTTTACACAGGCGGTACTGTACAACATCTGTATCTCGGAGAGTGCATAAAGGACGCAGAAGTATGTAAAAACCTCATAAAACGGATATTTGAGAGATATAAGATGCCGTACATCTCTATTACGCCCACATTTTCAATATGCAATACTCATGGGTATATCCAGGGGGAACATTTTGAATGTCCCTCCTGCGGAGAAAAAACAGAAGTATGGTCCAGGGTCGTTGGATATTTAAGACCCGTGGACAATTACAATAAGGGAAAGAAAGAAGAATACTTCTTAAGAAAAAAATTCGTACTTAACGAACAGGCAGGATAGAGAAATAACATGAAAATTGCGGGATTGCAGAAAAACTCCATGATAGACTATCCGGGGAATATCTCGGCTGTCGTGTTTACCCAGGGCTGCAATATGAACTGTGGATACTGCCATAATCGGCGGTTAATTGGAACATCCCCCGATAATCAACTGTTGGAACAGGATTCTGTAATTGATTTTCTTAAAAAGCGTCAAGGACTTTTAGACGGTGTTGTCGTTTCAGGAGGCGAGCCTACTTTACAGCAGGGTCTTTCCGAATTCCTGGAAATTGTAAAGAGCATGGGCTTTAAAACAAAGCTGGATACTAACGGAACCAATCCTGAATGTTTGCGCTCACTGATTAAAAACAGGCTGCTGGATTATGTGGCTATGGATATTAAAGCACCTCTTTGCGAATATCGAAAGGTGTGCTGTTCCAAGGTTGATACCCGGAAATTAATTGAAAGCATAAATATTCTCAAAATGAACAAGGTCGAATATGAATTTCGTACGACCTTTACTCCTCAACTGTCTGACATGGATTTGGCCGATATTTGCCGGACCGTACGGGGCGCTCGAAGATATGTACTGCAGCAATACAGGGAAGTAGATTTAACCGATGGCAGGTATACGGGGCGAGTTGAGAAACGTAATATATTGAAAAGCATTATTAATGAGCTGGCTGAAAGTGTCGACATACTGCAGTTCAGAGGAGACTTTGGTTTTGTATAAACAATTCGGAACTAATAAAATACTTATGATATGTCATGATATACCGAGTAAAACGGCGGGTTTCCCGCCGTTACTTATATTAAACGGGATTCCTGATACATGTTGCAAAGTTTAAAACTTTGTTTAATATTATTATAGGTTTATCTTTATAAATTAACATAAATAAAGTTTGTTAAGGTGGTAGAAGTATTGTTTAAAGAGTACATATTGAAAAACAATTTGACTGTAATTTATGAAAGATTGGATCATCTTAAATCAGTTTCATTTGGGGTTTGGATCGGAGCGGGAGCCAGGTATGAAACCCGCGGCAACAACGGAATTTCACATTTTATTGAACATATGGTATTCAAGGGTACAAAAACCAGAACTGCAAAGGATATTGCCTGTGAGATTGACAAAATAGGAGGAGAGATAAACGCTTTTACCGGAAAAGACTGTACATGTTTCTATACAAAAACATTAAACAGCGATCTTGAAATTGCTGTGGACATTTTATCCGATATGTTGTTAAATCCTGTATTTAACCCCGATCATATTGAAACCGAGAAAAAAGTTGTCCTGGAAGAAATAAGCATGTATGAAGATGATCCTGAAGAACTGGTCAACGATTTATTGAGCGAGGAAATGTGGAACGGAAGCCCTTTAGGCTTTCCGATTCTTGGAACGGCCGCATCATTGGAAGGCATAACCAGGGAAGATTTGCTGGACTATATGTCGCTGTACTATGTGCCTGACAACTGTGTAATCTCAGTGGCGGGAAATTTTGAAGAAGATTACTTAATTAATGTTATAGACAAATACTTCGGCTCATGGAAGCCGCTAGGCTATTGTAATATCTCGAACGAACGCCCGGCGCTTGCCGCACGTTTCCTTTTCAGAAAGAAAGAAATTGAACAGACACATTTAAGCATAGGATTTCGCGGCTTTCCAATAGAAGATCAGCGTATGTATGCTTTAATGGCCCTGAATAACATAATTGGCGGAGGGATGAGTTCCAGGCTGTTTCAGAGTATTCGTGAAGAACTTGGACTGGTTTATTCCATATATTCTTTTCCCATATCATTCAGGGATTGCGGCATGTTTACCATTTACGCCGCCACGAATCCTGAAAAAGTGAATACGGTTATTGAATGTATAGGCAACGAATTAAGAAATCTTATTCAACACGGGATAACCCAAAGCGAATTGTTACGTAGTAAAAACCAGCTCAAAGGAAACTATTGTTTAAGCCTGGACAGTACTTCCGGCCTTATGACGGCTATCGGCAAGTCAATAATCATAACCGGCAAGGTTCATGATCCAGAGGAAGTGTTAAAGAGAATCGACAGTATAACAATGAATGATATTTTGGACATAATTAACTGGATCTTTAAAGAGGGCGAAAAAGGAATGGTTGCCCTGGGAGAAAGGCCTGTTTCGCCTGATGTCATGAATTATCTTACATTTTAGGGCAAAGTTTTGAATAACCGGACAGTCTCTCCTCTCAGGAGAGATTTTTTTATCGTCTATTAAGATCCAAAACATCCTGATAAATCTGTGCTTAAAATAACCAGGTCCTGATTAGTCAACGCTTCTAAAGTTCCCTTGATAAAACTTGCGCTTGCCAGATACACAAGATTAAAAGGCAATTCATAAAATATAATGTTGAGTTACAGGGTGGGAGGGTTGCTATGTGCACAGGATAAAATATGCAATAGTAGGGGGAGATATGCGCAATGTTTACTTGGCAGAGCTATTAAAGAAAGACTATCAATACGTTGAGATATATGGATTCGAGAAAAGCGGAAAACCATGGGCTGGTAAAGATGCGCCACTGGATTTCATCCTTGACGGCGCCAAGGTAATTATAGGAGGAATTCCGTTCGTATCGGAGAATGGTTTTATTTCAACTCCTTTGTCAAAAAACAAGACTACGGTTAGTGAAGTTATTGAAAAGATCGAAGAGAATTCAATCTTTATTGCGGGCAAGATACCTGAAAATGTCAAGAAACAGCTGGAGGCAAAGAATATAAAGTGCGTTGATATTGTTGAGAGAGAAGAGCTCATGATCTTAAATGCTGTGCCGACCTCAGAGGGCGCTATCCATATTTTGATCCAGGAGCTTCCGATGACACTGATGGACAGCAGAATATTGATAGTCGGGTATGGAAGAATAGGCAAGATTCTTGCAAAGATGCTACATGCTTTCGGGACCGATGTATGGGTAGCCGCAAGAAAGTATGCTGATATTGCCTGGATCGAGACTCAGGGACTGAAACCGGTACCCGTGCATCAATTAGCGCGTTATGTCTCGGATATGGATGCCATAGTTAACACTGCGCCTGCACTGGTAATCACAAGAGAAATACTGGAAAAGACAAGAAGCGGCTGTTTTTTGCTGGACCTGGCGTCAAAACCCGGCGGGATAGACTTTAAAGCAGCTGAAGAACTTGGCTTTAAAGTTGTATGGTCTCTCGGACTTCCGGGAAAAATTGCACCCTTAACGGCGGGTGATATCATTCGCCGTACGGTTTATAACATTATTGAGGAAGAGGGGGGTGTATACTAGATGAATATTAACAAAAAAAAGATTGGAGTTGCGATAACAGGCTCATTTTGCACAATCCAGGACGCAATAATTGAATTTGAGCGACTGGTGTTTTTGGGAGCCGATTTAACTCCGATTATATCCAACAGTGTAGCGACTATAAATTCACGTTTTGGTCGGGCTGAAGATATAAAAAAACGTATTGAACTTATTACAGGGAAAGAATGCATTGAGACTATCGCAGATGCAGAACCCATAGGACCGAAAAAAGAGCTGGATTTGCTTCTTGTCGCGCCTTGTACGGGAAATACCCTTGGGAAGATTGCCAACGGCATAACTGATACACCTGTTACTATGGCTGTAAAAGCGCAGCTAAGAAATCAAAAACCTGTTGTATTAGCAATATCGACCAATGATGGCCTGGCAGCCAGCGCAAAAAACCTGGGAATTCTCCTTAACACGAAAAATATATATTTCGTTCCTTTCGGGCAGGATGATCCTGAAAAGAAACCCACAAGTCTTGTGGCAAGATTCGGTCTTATTGTTCCTACCATAGAGCATGCGCTGGAGGGAAAACAAATTGAACCGATTCTAGTTTAAGATATTGAAATCACGAAAAGCAGGTGTTGTTTAAGCAGCACCTTTTTTATTTATTTCATCAAGCTAAACTGGATTCTATTTGTCGGTGAGAGTCCGGTCCGGGTAATCGTGCTTTATTCGTTGATTTACTCCATCTTTAAATTTTTTTATGTAGAATAAAATTAATTCCTTCCGAGCTGCTCAACATTCCGGTGATAAATATAATCAGCATTACCGGCAATACAATCATACCAGATTTTCTTGCTATAAAACCTGTAAGCGGGGGAAGAAGGGTGCTTCCTAAATAAGCTGCTGCCATTTGCAAACCCATAATTCGTTGAGAGTGAGCATGACCGAATCGATTAGGAGTTTCGTGGAGTATATTTGGATAAATTGGGGCACAGCCTAATCCAATCAGAATAAAGCCTAAAAGCGATAAGGATGATGTTCCGAAAGGAAGAAGCAGAAGTATTGCTCCGGATAAGGCTGTAAGCTGCCCTGATCTTATGAGTACCTTACTTTCTATCTTCATGGCTAAAAACCCAATTAACAGTCTTCCTATGGTGATACCGGCATAATACAGAGATATCCAGCTTGCGGCCGTGCCCGGGGTGAGTCTCTTTTCTTCTACCAAAAAACTGCTTCCCCATAGCCCTGCTGTAATTTCTGTTCCACAATAGAACATACAGGATAAGAGTGATAAATAAAGGGTCTTATTTTTTAACATGGAACTACTTGATGGCTTTTCTGCTTTTTTGCATACAGTGTCATTAGAAAGAGGTGAGGTTTTCACCCATAGAGGACGGGACAGGAACAGCAAAGCAATATTTATAAAAAGTAATATACTTACTGTTAAATAACCGCTTCTCCAATTATTATCCTTCTTAATAAAATATCCTATTATTACCGGCCCAAAGGTGGCGCCGATTCCCCAAAAGCTATGCAACCAGCTCATATGATGCGGTTTATAATTCAGAGCAACATAGTTATTAAGGCCGGCGTCAACAGATCCTCCTCCTAGACCCAACGGTATGGCAAATACAATTAGCCATATAAATGATGGAGCCGCAGAAAAACCGATTAATGCAATAGCAGAAAGTAATACGCTTACAGTAGTAACTTTCCAGGTTCCGTAACGATTAATAAGCTTGTAGCTGAATAAACTGGATATTATGGTACCGATAGTGATAACCATTGAGATTATTCCGCCGGTATCAAGATGGGCATTTAATTCCAGGCTCATAGCCGGCCATGCAGAACCGAGAAGGGAGTCCGGCAGCCCTAAACAAATAAAAGCGATATAAATTATAATAATTAAATAAGTAGCCATATTAGCTCCTTTTACGATGGCTAAGATGCATATGAGTTAATTATTAAACTATCAAAAGCCATAGTCATTAATCCATTAATGTAATATTCATGAGTGTCGGCTTGATAAACAATATTGGGTATATGAAGCTCTGGAACGAAATTTAAACAATTTTCACGGATGTCATTCATCATATCCTCTGTTACTGAAGTTCCGGTGATCAAAATAGTCTCAGGATTAATAACAGCCGTTATGGAACAAATAGTTTTTGTGATTTTATCTATAATCTCTTTACGATCTTTCAGATTTTCAGCCTTGTTACCAAAAGGTAGATAGGATATTTCACCGGCAAAATTCGTATGTCCTCTGACGATGTAACCATCAACGATAATACCTGCTCCCGGACAATTATCTTTTATAAAACTAAGAACCACAACAGAAGTTTTACCTGTATGGTCCTTTCCCTGGTAATACCCTAAGGCTATTACATTCATATCATTCTCAAGTGTTACCGGAATATCGAATTTCTCCTGAAGTTTTTCTGATAAGGGGCAATCAGACAGACCTTTAATATCACAAGTACTTATAATTCTACCTTGAATTACAACACCAGGTATGCCTATTGCCGCAGCTTTTACATTCTTATATTTACTTATTAGATTCCCTATAAGCTCTTCAATAGTAAAATAATCAATTGATGTTTTATAAAATGTTTTTTCTTCCTTTATAACACCGAGCAAATTAACTACCGCGTATGAAACAGTAGGCCTATTGCTGTCATTATCAGCATAAAGGCAGATTACAGTGCCATAGTCTCCATTATACATAAATCGCTTGGCAGGTCTACCTCCGCTGAAAGCTTCCTCTTCAAGCACCAGAACTTCACCTGTTAAAACCAATTCATTCAGTATTGTGTTGCATGTTGCCTGGCTGAGGCCCGTAGCAACGGCAATATCAGCCTTGGTTTTACCCGGCTTGTCTTTTAGAACAGTTCTGATAAGGTTGGTGTTCAGTTGTTTTACTTTTGATGTATTCATTTAGAAACTTCCCAAACTTATTACAATACTTTTTAAAATAATTATAAAAAGTATTATGATAAGTGTCAAGTTAATGATTAAGCTTTATAATTATAAGCAGCATTAGATTATGTAACCTATTTATGCTAAAATCATATAGTAATACTTAAATATTAATATAGAGGATATCAATGAAATACAGAAATATCGTAAGCGCCATATTTATTGAGCGCCCCAACAGGTTCATCGCAATTTGTGAAGTAGACGGACAAATAGTTAAAGCCCATGTACGAAACACAGGAAGATGCCGCGAGCTTTTGATTAAAGGAGTAAAAGTATACCTGGAAATATCGGATAATAGAAAAAGAAAAACGGATTATACGCTTATTGCCGTAGAAAAAGGGGACAGACTTGTCAACATCGACAGTATAGCGCCTAATAAAGTTGTTTTAGAAAATCTCCGGAACGGCAAATTAGTGTTTCCGGATTTAGGTAAACCCAAAATTATTAAGACTGAAAAGCAGTTTTTTGGTTCAAAATTTGATATATACCTTGAAACCGGTCATAAAAAAGCTTTCGTAGAGGTTAAAGGCGTTACTTTGGAGGAAGATGGCATCGCCCTTTTTCCGGATGCTCCTACCGATCGGGGCATAAAACATATGAAAGAATTGGTCAAAGCCGTGGATGGAGGCTATGATGCCTATATTGTGTTCATTGTCCAGATGAAAGGGGTATCTTCATTCTCGCCGAATGTCAGGACACACCCTGAGTTCGGAGTAGAGCTATATAACGCTTATAAATCGGGAGTTCGTATTTTTTGCTTTGACACCGTTGTAGAGGCCAACAGTGTAACATTGGGCGATCCGGTCCCTGTTGTTATCTGATATCACATATGCATATTGGAAAGCAGTCTGCATAATCAAAAAGAACAGACATCCCATAACATTTATGAGATGTCTGTGATTATTTCCTTATACTTTCGGCAAGAATTTTCCAAGTCAGTATTAAGTTAAGCCGGCGTGTCAGTATCCGATCCAGTTTCATCGGAAGCTTCAGGAGCGGACTGAGCGGGATCCTGGGTTATTGTCTCCTGTGGTGCCGCGTTCTGCTCAGGCATTTGAACAGATGTTTGGACCGAAGATTCCTGTGGCGCTGTATTTTGGAGTGACGATTCGACAGGAGCCTGATAACCTCCCTCAGCCGGCGTTGTATTTATTGATACTGAAGGACTCTTTTTCTTTTTAAAGAAATATGCAGCTACAATCACTGCAATTATTAACAATAGCCATAACGGGAACCCGCCACCTTTTTTGAATACGACTAATGGTCTCTGACTATTGAATACGGCGACATTTTTCTTTTCTATTTCTCCTCCATCCATAATATATTTAATTTTTCCGGAACAGTTACTTTAACTTCTTCAAAACCATACATTTCCGTACCGCTCATAGAGAAATAGACCATATGAAGATTGCCGGATACTTTCTTTTCTTCTACACTATTATCTTTGACATCAACAAGATTATTCAGGCCTTTTCCATTTTTTTTGCGGTATTCTTTGACTTTGCCGAAGAATGAATCTTCATCCATCTTATTTATATCAGAAACGCTTATTTTGGCTGTTACGATTTTTTTGTCTTTATCCTCTTTCACGCTTTTTAATTTTGCAACATTCTTGCCTGCGAAATCATTCATATTGTCAACAGAGTCTTCAATAGCTTTTTCTATCTCTTTAAACGACATCATTCCTTTTGATGTATCAATGGTAAAAGTCATGTCAAGGGATCCATTCTTACCGACCTTCATGTCAAATGAAAGACAACCGGTGAGAACAATCGAGACAAGTACCATTGTAACCACATACAAAACTCTTTTGAGCCTTTTCATTGGAATCCCCCTTAAAACAAGATTTGAAAATAATTGTTTTTTCAATTTGTATTGACGGCAAAGTCTTATTCCCATCCTAACATATACTGTAATCTGTGTAAATAATGGAATTATAATTCTTGACATCTTCAAGTCGTTTAAGTAGAATAACTTTAAAAAATAATATATTGCATGTGGGAGCCGCTGAAGCGGCTGAGAGGGGATTGGTTTAATCCCGACCATTGAACCTGATCTGGTTAGTACCAGCGGAGGGAATGCATAATGTCGTAGGATTTTATGTTGCCGCCTCCGGGCGGCATTTATTTTTCCAAATGCGGAGAAATATCCAAAGACTCATTCACGTCGCTATGGTCCTCTCAGAAATCCCACCAAACAAGCGGAGGGAAGAAAAATGTCAAAAGTAAATTTAAGTCTGCAGGTTATTCCTTGTGTTGCCGATGACCTTATATATCCTGTTGTTGACAAGGTAATAGCCATGATAGCCGAAAGCGGATTAACCTATGAGGTCGGCCCGATGGAAACAACTATAGAGGGCGAACTGGACGAGCTTTTGGAAATTGTTAAAAAAGCCCAGTATATTTGTGTCCGGGAAGGCGCCACAAGAGTAATTTCCATGGTAAAGATCGACTATAGACCGGAAGGTGTAACTATTGATGAAAAAATTAAAAAATACCGGACAAAAAAATAAATATAAAGAACCGGGCCTTGGCATCATTCCCGTTGTTATCTTGGGCATATTTGTGCTGTTATGGCAAGCGTTGGTTGATTTATTAAAAATCCAGCCGTTTATTCTGCCAAGCCCGATAAAGGTTTTTAAAGCGCTATATGATGAAAGAAGACTATTATTAACCCATACCCTTGTAACAGTGGGGGAGGCTCTTGCAGGACTGGGCATAGCAATTGTGTTAGGGATAATTTTCGGTCTTTTGATGGGGTATTATAAACCTGTCAGAGTGGCGTTATATCCCGTATTTGTCATAACCCAGACAATTCCTCTCATTATTCTGGCGCCGCTTTTTGCCGTATGGCTTGGATTTGGGTTTTTGCCCAAAATTATTATAGTGGTCCTTATGTGTTTTTTCCCGATAAGTGTTACATTTACCCAGGATCTAATAAAGCCGGACGAGGATATGGACAATATTCTTAAAGTTATGGGCGCAGGTAAATGGAAAAGCTTCAGACTTGCCAGGATTCCCCAGGCATTGTCGGGATTGTTTTCAGGCCTTAAAATAGCTGTTACCTACAGTATTACAGGAGCGGTCATATCGGAATGGATAGGAGCAAAAGAGGGTCTCGGGATTTATATGACCCGTGCGATGACAAGTTTTAAAACGGCGGTGCTTTTTGCGGATGTAGTTATAATTATTGTTTTAAGCCTGGCGTTGTATAAACTGGTCGAAATCATTGAAAAAAAGGTTACGAAAAATCTTGAATACGTGTGAGGAAGGTGAAAACATATGAAGAAAACGGTAAATAAACTTGTATCCGTATTTTTGATAATTGTTATGATATTCGCAATAACGGCTTGTTCGAATAAACCGAAATCCCAATCTGAAAGTCTCAGAAAGGTGACAGTGGTATTGGACTGGACACCGAATACCAATCATACGGGTCTGTATGTGGCAGATGCGAAAGGCTTTTTCAAAGACCAGGGTTTGGAAGTGGAAATAATACAGCCGTCGGAGGGAACCAGTGATACAATTGTCGCGTCGGGTAAAGCGCAATTCGGTATCAGCTACCAGGAAAGCGTAACATATGCGCGGGCAGCCGATGTGCCCATTGTTTCCATAGCCGCTGTTATCCAGCATAATACTTCCGGTTTTGCCTCCTTAAAAGAGAAAAACATACTAACCCCAAAAGATTTTGAAGGCAAGGTGTACGGCGGCTGGGGCTCCGAGGTGGAGGAGGCTACCATAAAGTATTTGATGGAACAGGCGGGAGCCGACTTTTCAAAGGTTACAATCATGACCACCGGGGATGCCGATTTTTTCCAGGCCAGCGCCAGCGGCCAGATTGATTTCGCCTGGATATTCGAAGGCTGGACAGGCATTGAAGCCAAACTTAAAGGCATGGAGCTGAACTATATTGATTTGGGTAAAGAAGCGCCGGTATTTGACTATTACACCCCGGTTATTATCACCAATGAAACTGTCTTAAAAGAAGATAAAAAGCTGGTTGAATCCTTTATGAAAGCCGTGAAGAAAGGCTATGAATATGCTATTGAAAATCCGGAGGATGCCGCTGATATCCTTATTAAAGCTGTGCCCGAACTTAACCAGGAACTGGTAAAGGAAAGCCAGAAGTTCCTGGCCGAGAGATACCAGGCTGATGCTGCAGCCTGGGGATTACAAAAAGAAGAGGTATGGCAGCGATATACCGACTGGATGTTTGAAAACGGATTCAT
The DNA here is from genome assembly GCA_012728095.1 of Clostridiaceae bacterium. Taxonomy (GTDB): domain Bacteria; phylum Bacillota; class Clostridia; order DSM-8532; family DSM-8532; genus DTU059. Next base: position 47,459 of record JAAYFU010000069.1, on the reverse strand, counting down.
AGACAAAAAAATAGATCTGACCAAAGCTTTCACAAACGAATTTATTGATTGAACGGGGAATTTGAAAGGCGTTATGGATAACAGTATAAGAATTAAAGAATTAAATATGGTTTATAATGGGCCTGATGATGACGGCACCGGCCTGGGAGTTCTGCAAAACGTAAACCTGGAAGTTCAGGGTAATGAATTTGTATCGATACTTGGACCCAGCGGTTGCGGAAAAAGCACGCTTTTAAAGCTTATAGCCGGTTTGGAAAAAGATTATGATGGCGATATTTATTTAGGGAATGATAATCCAAGGTACAAGAGGGTCCCAGTGTGTTACATGCTTCAGAAGGACTGCCTTATGCCATGGCGGTCCCTTCTGTCCAATGTGCTGCTTCCCATAGAAATAAAAAACGGTGATTTAAAAAAGGCAAGGAATGAAATCCAGCCGCTTATTGCGGAGTTTGGCCTTGCAGGTTTTGAAAACTATAAACCCCGGCAATTGTCGGGCGGTATGAGGCAGAGAGCGGCTTTATTAAGGACGTATCTTATGGATGGCGAAATAATGCTTTTGGACGAACCCTTTGCGGCTCTGGATGAGATTACACGTATGCAGATGCAGGACTGGCTTACATCGGTCTGGGAAAAGCACAAGAAAACAGTACTTTTTGTTACACATGACATAGACGAGGCGATCTATCTTTCTGATAAAGTGGTTGTTATGAGCGAAAGGCCTGGAACAGTAATCGGCGAGATAAAAATAGATTTTCAGCGGCCCAGGAAAAGGGAGATGATTTTGACCTCCAGGTTTTCGGATTATAAGAAAAATATTATAGAACTCTTAAGAGCGTGATGTCCATATGCCAGGTTACAAAAACAAGGCCAGCAGGAACACGGTCGGCAAACCATGCCAGAAGTATGGAAACAATATTGTAAAAGAAACATATATGGGCGGAAGCATATACTATTGTCCGGGATGTCAGAAGGGTATCCGAATCCGGATCAAATTTTGCTTTTTACCTTATTTAAGGGTATAATTAATATAAAGCAGAGTAATTTAACAATGGAGGTGAAAAGTATGTACGAGAATTACAGGAATTATGGGACATTTGAAGAAGAATACGCTTCTATAAAAGGCATGAATGCTTTTATATCAAAAGTTTTCGGCTGGATGTTTGTCGGACTTTTGGTTACGGCAGGAACTTCATATTACGTTTTGACTAATGAGAGACTGTTGACGGCGCTGGCATCAAATCTGGGCTTGGTTTTTGGGATAATTATTATTGAGCTGGTGCTGGTTTCAATATTGTCCGCCCGTATTACCAGGCTGAGTTATGGTACTGCATTGGGATTGTTTTTAGGTTATGCGGCTTTGAATGGGGTAACTTTCACCTTGATACTTTTAGTTTACACAGGAAGCACGGTGGTAACGGCATTTGGCATCACAGCGATTACCTTTGGAATCATGTGCGTATATGGTTACGTTACAAAAGCCGATTTAACACAATTCCGCACAATACTGATGATGGGGTTAATCGGAATTATCGTGCTGTCGTTAGTAAATATCTTTGTTGGAAGCAGCGGTCTTGATTGGCTTATCAGCATTTTGAGCCTGGTGGTATTCCTTGGGCTGACAGCATATGATATGCAAAAACTAAAATCTTTCTATTTTGGAACGGAAGGTGACCTGGTACTCAGGAAGAACCTTGGAATTTTAGGCGCATTAGCCTTGTACCTGGATTTCATTAACCTGTTTAGAACCATGTTGAGAATATTCGGAAGAAGAAGGCAGTAAAGAAGACAGCAAAGAGTGAAATAAAAAAGTGTACGGAAGGCACTGCTTTTAAAGCAGTGCCATTTTTGGATAATACTATTTTCGGATGTTTTACCCAGCTTTATATTTTTTCGTGTTTTTGTTATGATAATCAAAGAAGTAAACTGATAAAGACATTTTAAACTAACTGGCAGTTTTAGAAAGGGTTTTGAACTTGGATACAAAGAAAAATAACGGGCAGGAAAGTATCAGACTAAAAAAACCGCAGGGAGGAATGGGCGTAGAAAATGCTCCCGAGTTCTCTGACTGGGTGGAGCAGGTAAGAAATCAAAACACCGCTTATACACTGGAAACAGGAAAAACCAGAAAATTTAAGATTGATGTTTTTGGTTGCCAGATGAACGAGCGGGATGCGGAAACCATAGCCGGAATGCTCACCGATATGGGATTTGAAGAAGTCCCGAAAGACAAGCCGGCAGATATAATTGTTTTTGTAACCTGCTGTGTCAGGGAGAATGCCGAAGAACGCATATACGGGCATATAGGAGGACTTACCGAAGAATGCAGGGAAAACGGCTCCATTATCGTTGCCTGCGGTTGTATGATGCAGCAGTCCCACGTGGTCGAGAAGATAAAAAAATCATACCATAATGTAAAGATCGTATTCGGAACTCATAACATACACACATTTCCTGAGCTTCTTTATCGATACATGACAAGTAAGAAGCGGGTCTTTGAGATTTGGGAAAAGGAAGCCGGAGTTATCGAGGAACTTCCGGTAAAACGTGCTGACAAGCATAAAGCGTGGGTCAACATTATTCTCGGCTGCAATAATTTTTGTTCCTATTGCATAGTGCCCTATGTAAGGGGAAGGGAAAGAAGCCGGGATTTTAATGATGTTCTTGCGGAGATTAAAGCCCTGGCAAAGGACGGCTGCAAGGAGGTTACACTCCTGGGGCAGAATGTTAATTCTTACGGCAATGATCTCGGGGAAAAAGAGCTGTTTGCAAAGCTTCTTTACGCTATTGAAGATATTGACGGGATTGAGAGAGTCAGGTTCATGACATCTCATCCAAAGGATCTTTCCGATAGTCTTATAGAGGCTATGAAAACCTGCAAAAAAGTGTGCAACCATCTGCATCTGCCGTTCCAATCCGGCAGCACCCGAATCCTGGAAAAAATGAACAGAAAGTATACCAAGGAACACTATTTAGAGCTAGTGTCCAAAATTAGAAGAGCCGTTCCGGATATTGCCCTTACAACTGACATAATCGTTGGTTTTCCAGGAGAGACAGAGGAGGACTTTGAAGATACCCTGGACGTAGTCAGGAAAGTAGGCTTTGAAGCGGCATATATGTTCATCTATTCACCCAGGAAAGGCACTCCTGCGGCAAAACTTGAGCAGGATATTCCTTCGGAGGTCATCAGTGCGCGGTTCAAAAGGCTAGCGGACCTTCAAACCCGGATTGCCACGGAATTGGCTAAAAAATACGAGGGAAAAACTGTGGAAGTATTAGTGGACGGGCCAAGTAAGAATAACCCGGAAATGCTCAGCGGACGTACCCGCTCAAACCGCCTCGTTAATTTCAAGGCCGATAATGTGGAAAAGGGTGACACTGTTTATGTGGACATTATTCGTGCCGGAGCTTTCTGGCTTGAAGGAAGGGGTGGAAAAAAGCTTGGCTAAACTTACTCCTATGATGCAGCAGTATATGGAGATAAAAGAAAGGTACAAGGACTGTATCCTTTTTTTCAGGCTGGGAGACTTTTATGAAATGTTTTTTTCTGATGCCGAGCTTGCATCCAGGGAGCTTGAAATTACGCTTACCGGAAGGGACTGTGGGCTGGAAGAGCGGGCGCCGATGTGCGGAGTCCCTTATCATGCGGCCCATACATACATATCCCGTCTTATAGCAAAAGGATATAAGGTCGCGATCTGCGATCAACTGGAAGATCCGGCAACGGCAAAAGGGATCGTAAAAAGAGATGTGTCAAGGGTAATAACACCCGGTACCGTCATTGATCCTGCAATGCTGGAAGAAAAGAAGAACAATTATCTAATGGCTGTATATTGCCAGCAGATATATTTTGGGATAGCTGTTGTCGACGTTTCAACCGGAGAGTTTTACGCTACCCAGATTACCTGGGGCAGTTCCATGAGAAAGCTCATAGACGAGATTTCCAAGTACAAACCCTCGGAAATCATTGCAAACGAGGCGCTAACCACAAAACCGGAATATAAATCATATTTCAGGGAATATCTGAAAATTGAACCTTCAATAATCGATGGAGAGCTGTTTTCACTGAAAAACAGCCATGACAGGCTGGTTGAAGTCTTCAATGAGAACCCGTTTAAAAATCTTGATTTGGCCCAGTGTGCGTCGGGAGCCCTCATATCGTATCTTGAATCGACCCAGAAGGCGGATTTGAAGCATATTGAAAAAGTTAAAATATATAAAATCGAGCAGTACATGATGCTGGACAGCGCATCCCGAAGGAGTCTCGAGATAACTGAGACCATGAGGGATTCGAAGAAAAAAGGTTCCCTTTTATGGGTATTGGACAAGACCTCCACTTCAATGGGAGGCAGAAAGTTAAGACAGTGGATTGAACAGCCGCTTCTGGATGTTGACGAGATAAACTTAAGACTGGATGCGGTTGCTGAGTTAAAAGAAAGCTTTATGGTCAGAAATGAACTCATGGAGCTTTTAAGAGGTGTCTATGACATTGAGAGGCTGACTTCAAAACTGGTTTTCGGAACCGTTAACGCCAGGGATCTCTTGGCGATAAAATCCTCATTGTCGAAGCTGCCATACATAAAAGAGCTAATAAGAGACCTTAAGGCGGATTATAACCGGCAATTGTATGATAGGCTTGATCTTATGGAAGACATATATGCGCTGATTGATGCTTCCATAAATGAGGATGCCCCTCTGTCGGTTAAGGAAGGCGGAATAATTAAGGAAGGTTATGACGAATTGGTTGATGAATACAGACGCGCCTCGACAGAGGGAAAGGTATGGATTTCCGAACTTGAGGCCCAGGAGCGGGAAAGAACGGGAATTAAAAGTCTTAAAATACGTTACAATGATAATTTTGGCTATTACATAGAGGTAACCAAGGCTAATATCGGGTCAGTACCGGATGATTATGTGAGAAAACAGACATTAGTCAATAGCGAGCGTTATACCATGGACAAGCTTAAGGACATTGAGAGTAAAATCCTGGGTGCCGAAACAAAGGTCGTCCAAAGGGAATATGAGCTTTTCTGCAATGTGAGGGATACTGTTTCCCAGCATGTTAAAAGGTTAAAAACCACGGCTGACTGTTTATCGGTTCTCGATGCTCTTTGCTCCTTCGCGGATGTCGCCGACCGCAATCAATATGTGCGACCCGTCGTTAATGACGAGGGGATTATCGAGATCAGAAACGGTAGGCATCCGGTGGTGGAGAAGATGCTTGAAGACGCCCAGTTTGTGCCGAATGACACCTGGCTTGATAATGATGAAAACAGGATAAGTATAATAACAGGTCCCAATATGGCGGGCAAATCCACGTACATGAGACAGGTTGCCCTGATTACCCTGATGGCGCAGGCCGGATGCTTTGTACCGGCGGAATATGCCAGGATAGGGCTGGTGGACAGGATCTTTACAAGAATAGGGGCATCCGACGATTTAGCATCGGGCCAAAGTACCTTTATGGTCGAAATGACTGAGGTGGCTAATATCCTTGAGAATGCCACGCCCAAGAGCCTGTTGATCCTGGATGAGATAGGACGTGGAACCAGCACTTATGACGGGCTCAGTATAGCATGGGCTGTCATAGAATACATAAATGACAAGGCAAAACTAGGATGCAGGACGCTTTTTGCCACGCATTATCACGAACTTACCGAACTGGAGGAAAAGCTCCACGGGATAAAGAATTATTGTGTTTCGGTACGTAAAAAAGGAAACGAAATTATTTTCTTAAGAAAGTTAATGCGGGGAGGAGCGGACAAAAGCTATGGCGTTGAGGTGGCAGGACTTGCCGGGATACCGGCCAATGTAATTGAACGGGCAAAAATGATTTTGGAAGAATTGGATGAAGCTGATATAAACCAAAGCTCAAAAAAGCGAAAACAAAAGCCTGTTGACGGCCAGCTGGACCTGTTTACGTCAAGTACTCTTACAAAGGCGGAGAGAGAAGTTATAGAAGAGCTTAAGAAGATAGATCCGTCATTATTGACTCCGCTGGATGCGCTGAACAAGCTGTACAGCCTGCAGCAAAAGCTAAAGTGAAATATCATTCCGAGCGCTTACTCTTTTATCATTCTGAGCGAAGAATCTTGCCTCAACTGACACTCTTAGCGAAGCGAAGAGTCTTTCATACTGGCATATAAGATCCTTCGACTTCGCTGCGCTCCGCTCAGGATGACATTGAGGGGTCTGCGTTTAGCTCAGGATGACAGTAAGGGGTCTGCGCTCCGCTCAGGATGACATAAAAAAGATGTCACGCTGAGCGTTTCCCGCTTGTCATTCTGAGCGTCAGCGAAGAATCTTATTAAGGAGAACACTATGAGTAAAATCGTTATTCTGGATGAAAAAACAGCCAATCAAATAGCGGCAGGCGAAGTTATTGAACGCCCTTCTTCGGTCGTAAAGGAAATGGTGGAAAATTCCATCGATGCCGGGGCTACCCAGATTACCGTGGAAATCAGGAACGGCGGCATATCATATATTCGTGTGACCGATAACGGAAGCGGAATGGAAAGAGACGATCTGGAACTGGCTTTTGAACGGCATGCCACCAGCAAACTAAGACGGATTGAAGATCTGGACAAACTGTCGACTTTGGGGTTTCGGGGAGAAGCTCTTGCTTCCATAGCCTCGGTCTCCCAATTGGAAGTAACGACAAAAACAGTGGATGCATTAACCGGAACAACACTTAAAATGGAAGGCGGCCGGGTCATATCCGTTAACCAGGCCGGAAGTCCCAAAGGAACAACTTTTATAGTCAGAAACCTTTTTTATAATACCCCGGCCAGGTATAAGTTTCTGAAAAAGGACAGCACCGAAGCCGGGTATGTGTACGATATAATACAGCGCCTGGCCCTTGCTAACCCAGGAATATCCTTTAAGTTTATTCAGAATAATCAAACGCAGTTACATACACCCGGAAATCATGATTTATTAAGTGTCATATACAGTATTTTCGGAAAAGAAACAGCAAAATCAGTGCTTCCGGTCAGTTATAAAAACGAAGGTTTTCTCCTAGAAGGTTATATAGGAAAGCCCGAAATAGCCAGGGGAAACAGGAATAATCAGTCGGTATTCCTTAACGGAAGATATATTAAGTGTAAGGTTATAACAAAGGCGCTGGAAGATGCTTACAAGACCATGCTCATGCAGAACAGGTTTCCGTTCTGCGTGCTTAATCTGAAATACCCGACTGCAAGCTATGATGTTAACGTGCATCCGCAAAAGCTGGAGGTGCGTTTTGCAGACGAAAATGCTGTTTACAGCACAGTTTACCACGGGGTAAGGAGTGCCCTTCTTAAAGAATCGGGAATAAGAGAGTTTGAACCGAAAACTGACAATGCGAAAGAAAAACCTGATATATCAATCAGTTTTCCGCCAATGAAACCTGCAGTTAACAAAAGAATTCTGCCGGATGTTTTTACAGCTGTTCCGGAACAACCCACACTGTTTGACATGCCGGAAAAAATCGTCCGGACGGAAACCAGGAATCATATTTTGCCGGATGAAACAGGAGAAAAATATGTTAATAAGCCCCTGTTCGTTGAAAAAAGTAAGACTGTCGAAGAAATCAGGACAGCGGAAGTAACCGAGCCTTTTGAAAAAAAAGGCCCGGCAACGGCAAATGCGTTGGTGAGGGAACTGCTTTATGCAGAAATCATCGGGCAGGTTTTTGATACGTATATACTTTTACAAAACGGCAACAATCTGTATATAATCGACCAGCATGCAGCTCACGAGAGAATTAGGTATGAAATGCTTAAGCAGAGACGCGAAAAAAAGGAAAACTTCTCCCAGGTTTTGCTGGAACCGCTTATTATAAAGCTTACCGCGTCCGAGTATGATTTTGTCATGGAAAAACAATCCGCGTTTCAAAGCGTAGGATTTGAGATAGAGGCCTTTGGGTCAAATACCGTTATTATCAGGAGTATACCTGATTTTTACGAGAGCGGTTTTAATACCGGCGATTTCCATGAAATATTGGATCGCTGGATTCAAACGGGATCAGACCAAAGCGACATAAGTGATGAAGCGCTTTATATGATTTCCTGTAAAGGAGCGTTAAAAGCCAACAGGACTCTTTCGAAGGAAGAGATCCGAGGTCTTGTAGAAAGTTTATGTACTTTGGAAAATCCATATACTTGCGTTCACGGAAGACCGGTCATATTAACAATGGAAAAGAAAGATTTTGAAAAGAAGTTTAAAAGGATAGTATAATCCGGGAAAGGTTACTATGGATAAAGTGGTGGTTATTGCCGGGCCGACGGCCTCAGGTAAAACCGACTTAGCCGTCGAATTGGCATTAAAGTTAAACGGAGAAGTAATATCGGCCGATTCCATGCAGATTTATCGCGGAATGGATATTGGGACAGCCAAGCCTACAATGGAAGAAAGGCGGGGAATACCCCACCATCTTATAGATATTGTCGACCCTGATGAGGAATACAGCGTCGCTCAATTCAAGGAAGATGCGCTCGCCTGTATAAAAGACATTATAAAAAGAGGCAAAACCCCGATAGTAGCAGGGGGAACAGGTCTGTATATCAACTCCCTGGTATATAATATAACTTTTTCGGAAACCATCTCGGATTGGGAATACCGTGAGAGGATGAAAAAACTGTCTGAAGAGCAGGGGCCGCAAGTTTTATATGAGTATCTTAAGAAAGTTGATCCCAAAAGCGCGGAAATAATACACCCCAATAATATCAAGAGAGTAATCAGGGCATTGGAGGTATATGAAACAACAGGAATACCAATTTCGGAACATAAGGAAGCTTCGAGGAAAAACCCTCCGTTATATAAGTTTTTAATATACGGACTGCAGGTTGAACGCGAAGAACTGTATCGGCGGATTGACCAGAGAGTAGATAAAATGATTGAAAAGGGGCTATATGATGAGGTAAAGGGGTTGCTCGGCCGGGGATATTCTCCTGATCTTGTTTCATTGCAGGGGATAGGTTACAAAGAAATCATCGCTGCAATTGAGGGCAGGTGCAGTTTAAGCGAAGCGACAGAAAGAATAAAAACCAATACCCGTCACCTGGCAAAGCGCCAGATAACATGGTTTAAAAAGACAGAAGGGCTGGTATGGATTGATTACAGTAATGCTAATACTTGGGCAATTTTAAAATTTTTGGCGGACAACTTGAATAATGAATAGTAATTTAGTAAAATTAGGGACGAGACGATGAGTTCAGTTCATATTATTTGTATTTAAGGCAGGAGGAGAAAGAGATGAATAAAAACATTAATCTCCAGGATGTTTTTCTGAATCAGGTAAGAAAAGAACACGTTCCTGTGACCGTCTATCTTACAAATGGTTTCCAGTTAAGGGGTATGGTTAAAGGGTTTGATAATTTTACCGTGGTCCTGGACAGTGAAGGAAAGCAGCAATTGGTATATAAACATGCGATTTCAACAGTTTCACCTATGAAAACTGTTAATATTATCTTTAATGAAAACAGAGAATAGCTTTTTGGGGCTGATTTTGTGAAAAAGATTTTAATACCTATGGTAGAAGCGGGAGGTGGGCATAAAATGCCTGCCCTTGCTATCAAGGATGCAATAGAAGAACTGTATCCTGGCAGGTATCAGATTGATGTAATTGATTTTGCAAGAGAAGCCGGTGCCACATGGGACGATAAAATAATAAAAGGTTTTTGGGATTGGGCTTTAGCCAGGCCGGAAATTACAACGAATTTGAATATACTTCTGGATTCTTTTAACCATCTTACGCGTTCAAATACTGTAATGAGGCTGTTTTTTCAGCAATTCGTCCATAAAGGAATAAAATACATTTTAAATTACAGACCGGATATTGTGTTTTCAACACATTTTTTTTGCAGTACAGTAGCTTTATTCGCAAGAGACAGATACAATTTGCCTTATAAGGTTTTCAGCTATATGACTGATCCTGTCAGGGGCCATAATCTTTGGGTAAACCCAAGGATTGAGGCTGTTATTGTTTCTACTGAGGAAGCAAAAGAATATTTAATTAAGCAGGGAGAACCAAGAGACAAAGTAATAGTATTGCCGTTTCCTCTTAATAAGAAATTCTTTTTAAAAATTACAAGGACAAGGGAAGAAATACTTGGCGAACTTGACCTTGATCCTTCGCGAAAGACACTTTTAGCGACGTCGGGGGGCCAGGGTATAGGGGATACTTCTGAGTATGTTAAGGAATTATATAACAGCAATTTTCCCTTCAACATTATTGCTGTCTGCGGAAAAAACGAGGATTTGTTCAATGAATTAAACAATTTGAAATCAAGTGTTGATTCAGATACTCCCTTAGCGGTTTTAGGATTTGTAGACAATATGCATGAACTCCTGGAGGTTTCTGATTTAGCCATAGCAAAAGGAGGAGCCTCCACAACCTTCGAAGTGCTTGTTAAAAAAGTGCCCACGATATTCACCCATTGCGCCGCTCTTCATGAGAAAGGCAATATTGATTTTTGTGTTAATAATAAAATGGGCTGGTATGCCAAAAATAAGATAGAATTTGATGCAATAATCAGAGAGATTTTAAATACTAATATTTTGGAGCGATATAGAGAAAATATAGATAGAAATGAATATGTAAAAACACTGCCTGATGCCGCTCCTAAGATAGCTAGATTTATAGTAAAGGAACTGAACAGTCCATATATACGGCAGGAAGACCCTAAAAAGGTCAGGCTAAAATCTGTATTACTGGGTTTAAGAATAAAAAAATTCAGAATAAGAAGCCGTATAAAAAATAAACGGTATAAAATTGACCGCTAGTTTGTGGATTTTGTTGTCTTACTGTTGCAAGAAGCTTTTTTTCAGGATAATCTTTTTTGTGTTTCAGCAATTCATTAATGCGATATACGAAAGGGTTGTAATGCAAAGGGTTCAGAAATATAAGGACCCTTAAATCCATTGACGGTTTAGTCCCTGGTTATGTAAAATAAGAATGCTAATAATTATTTGTTGGATGTGTTTTTATTGAATGAAAAGGTTGAATCACCGATTTATTTAAGAATTGCTGTTGATATTGCATCAAGAATAGCCCGGGGAGAATTTAAGGAGAATAGTAAGATCTATGGCAGATCTATTATGTCTTCCGAGTACGGAGTTTCCCCGGAAACAATCAGAAGAGCGCTTAAGCTGCTTGCAGATATGAATGTCGTGGAAGTAAGGCAAAGCAGCGGAGCTATTGTTCTGTCCAGAAAAAATGCCCAGGAATATATTAATCGTTTTAAAGGTAGGGAGAGTACGCAATCCCTTCATCAGAAACTTAAGAAACTTGTTGAAGAACAAACCAGACTTAGTAAGGAAATAATAAGTATTTCCAATATGATAACCAGGAAATCAGTAAAATGGTCTAATTCTGAACCACTTAAAAATTTCGAAGTTGAAGTTGGTGAAGGCTCCCCGGTTATTGGTAAAAGTATAAGTGAATTAAATTTCTGGCATGCAACAGGCGCGACCATTATAGCCATTCGACGAAATAAAGAACTAATATTATCTCCCGGTCCATATGCTGTGCTGGCTGAAAACGACAGAATCATTTTTATTGGAGATCAATCGGCAGTAAATGCTGTCACAATGTTTGTAAATCCCTGAGAATCATTATAAATATATTATTTTTTTGTATTGAAGAGGTGTAGGTATGCAATATCTACGCCTTTTTTGTCTTTATTTAGCGACATGTTTTTCTTGACAAACCGCCAACTTATAAAATAGAATAGATATGTCGGTTAGCAGTATAACGAAGCCGGTTTTCAAGTCCGGGAGCTAATTATAGGATTTGTTATATATTAACAGAGAAATTTTTAGGAGGAAAGAAATGAAGAATAAATCATTATTAGTGATAGCATGTTTGAGTATAGCGTTATTGTTCAGTGCTTGTGGAGACGCTGATACAGGTTATGCTAAACAGATTAAAGCTGTATTCGCCGATGCAGGATGGGATAGTATACGTTTTCATAATGCGGTTGCATCATTTATTGGCGGTGCTGCTTACAATATTGCCGGTGAAGATATCCCGGGAACCACGCCTATAACCTATAACGGTTTGATTTCAGGTGATGTGGATGTTTATATGGAAGTATGGGTTGATAATCTTCCCACTTACCACGATGATGTAAGAGCCGGTAAGTTCAAAGAACTTGGTGTTAATTTCGATGATAACAAGCAGGGACTTTATGTTCCCAGGTATGTAATCGAAGGAGATCCTGAAAGAGGCATTGAGCCAATGGCTCCTGATTTAAGAACTGTAGAAGACTTGCGAAAATACAGTCATGTTTTTAAAGACCCTGATGATAATACAAAGGGTCGTATTTACGGTGCCATATCAGGATGGGAAGTTGATACCGTAATGCGCAATAAGTATAAGTTTTATGGATTAGATGAATACTATAATTATTTTGATCCAGGATCTGAAGCGGCTTCTGTTGCGGCAATTACAGCCGCGTACAATAAAGGTGAGCCCATTGTAGCATATCACTGGGATCCCACATGGCTGACAGGCAAATTAGACCTGGTTCTTTTGGAAGATGCTCCATATGACCCGGAGTTATATCCCTTAGGTCAGACTGAATGTCCTTCAATGAATATTACAATTTGTGTAAGCAATGAATTCTACGAAAAGGCACCTGATTTTGTTGATTTCTTGAGAAAATACCGTACAAGCAGCGCTCTTACTGCCGAAGCTCTCGCATATATCGAAGACAATGATGCATCCATGGAAGAGACTGCAAAATGGTTTTTAAAGGAGCATGATGAACTCATAGATCAATGGTTGCCTGAAGATAAAGCCAAGCTTGTAAGAAACAAGCTTAGCCAGTAAGAGAGGTGGATTTATGCCGGATTGGTTAATTGCTTTTCCATCAAGTATTAAGCTTAATATCAGCGATCCCATAGATCGCTTTATAGACTATCTTATAACAGAGTGGGATGCCTTCTTTAATTCCATAACAAATGGGCTGAGGGTATTTTTGAACAGTATAGGGTACGTAATTGAAATGATACCATGGTGGTTGCTTATTGCAATAGTCTTTGTTCTTACATGGAGAATGAGCAAAAAAATTGGGAAAGCAATACTATATTCATTGTTGATATTCTCGATAGGAGCCATGGGGCTTTGGGAGCTGATGAATACAACCCTTTCCATAATCATAGCATCAGTGATTATATCAATTATTATCGGGTTCCCTACGGGAGTACTGGTATCTTCCAGTGACAGACTTGATTCCATTGTGAGGCCAATACTTGATACAATGCAAACAATGCCCAGTTTTGTGTACCTTATACCTGCAGCAATGCTATTAGGGCTTGGTAATGTTCCGGCAGTCTTAGCAACAACAATTTACGCTGTTCCGCCATTGATCAGATTAACAAGCCATGGCATACGCCAGGTCGACAGGGAGGTTATTGAAGCTGCAACAGCATTTGGTTCTACAAAATGGCAGTCTTTGATCAAGGTAAAAATCCCGCAGGCAATGCCAACCATTATGACAGGCGTTAATCAAACTATAATGATGGCTATATCAATGGTAGTAACAGGTTCGATGATAGGTGTCACGGGGCTCGGCCAGGAAGTTCTGATAAGTATAAACAGGCTCCAGGCCGGCAGGGGCTTCACAGCGGGTATAGCGATTGTAATAATGGCTATAGTCATCGACAGGTTAACACAGGGAATTATAAAGAAAGGAGAGGCTTTCATTGATGAATAATAAGAATAATATAATATTGGAAGTAAAAAACCTCTCCAAGCTGTTTGGGAAAAACAAGGTTCCGGCGTTTGAGATGATAAAAAACGGAAGCGATAAGAGGGAAGTAGCGAAAAAACTAGGTGTTACAGTAGCTGTCAATGATGTATCATTCCAGGTTGAGAGAGGAAAAATATTTGTTCTTATAGGCTTGTCCGGGTCCGGCAAATCTACCGTAGTACGTTGCTTGAACTTGCTTCAAAAACCGACATCGGGCGATATTCTTTTTGAAGGAAAGAGTATTCTTAGTTTTGATAAAAAAGAGCTATTAGAATATAGAAGATATAAAGTATCAATGGTATTTCAAAGTTTCGGACTTATGTCCCATCGGAATGTATTAGAAAATGTAGCCTATGGACTTGAGGTTAGAGGAACAAAAAAAGCAGAGAGAGGGAACCGGGCGCGAGAGATAATAAAACTGGTTGGCTTGGAGGGATGGGAGGATAAGAGCATATCACAGTTGAGCGGCGGTATGCGTCAGCGTGTGGGTATTGCCAGAGCCCTTGCCAATGATCCTGAAATACTTTTAATGGATGAACCGTTTTCTGCACTTGATCCCCTCGTAAGAAGCGACATGCAATTTGAACTTTTGTCCTTACAAAAGAAACTGAATAAGACCGTAGTATTCATTACCCACGATATTAATGAAGCATTTAAACTAGGTGATATGGTAGCTATAATGAAGGATGGGAAAATAATACAGATGGATACTCCCGAAAATATGGCTGCCAACCCTGCTAATGAGTATGTTGAGAATTTTATAAACAGTGTTGACAAGGGACAGATATACTCTGTGAAACACATTATGCAAACACCTTCATGCATGATAAGAATTAAGGACGGTGCGAACAATGCCCTTAAGCAAATGCGTGACAATAGTGTCTCCAGTGCGTACGTAGTGGGAGAAAACCTGGAGCTTATAGGAATACTGACTATAGATGATGCCATGAGGGTCAGAACTGGAGAAATCAGCATTCAGGATGCAATTATAAGAGATATTCTAACAACAAATGAGGATACCCTTGTTTCCGATTTGTTATCTGTTGCAGCATCGGCAAAGTATCCCATAGCCGTTGTTGATGAGGACAATTGTCTTAAAGGTATCGTGTCAAAAGCAGCCGTGCTGTCATCGCTGGTATAAAGCCATTCTTAAATAAAGTCATGCATAAAAAGGATCTTCCGAGAAATTTCAGGAAGATCCTTTGCCTTACCAAGTGAAAATTTCATGTTGCCGGATTATACATTAAACCTGAACAGGGTTACGTCTCCGTCTTTCATAACATAATCCTTACCCTCAGAACGGACTAAGCCCTGTTCTCTTGCAGCGGCAATTGATCCGCATCGTACAAGATCGTCATATGCTACAATTTCAGCCCTTATAAAGCCTCTCTCAAAGTCGGAATGTATTTTGCCGGCAGCCTGGGGTGCTTTTGTTCCTTTAACAATTGTCCAGGCGCGTACCTCGGTTTCGCCTGCGGTCAGAAAACTAATAAGACCAAGAAGCTTATAGCTTGCCTTAATAAGTTTATCGAGGCCGGATTCCTTTAATCCAAGCTCTTCCAAAAACATTTGTTTTTCATCGTCATCAAGCTGGGCAATTTCTTCCTCAATTTTAGCGCAGATTGCTATAACCTCAGAGTTTTCTGCGTCGGCTATTTCCTTTACTTTTGCCACATATGGATTTTGGTCGATTGTTGAAATCCCGTCCTCAGAGACATTTGCGCAGTAAAGAACAGGCTTTGATGTTAATAAAAACAGATGATCGACGTATTCGGCCTCATCAGGCTCAAAATTTATGGACCTGACAGGCTTTCCGCTTTCCAGGGTTTCCTTTATTCTTTCCAGCAGGTTTAATTCGACCTGGTACTTTTTATCCCCGGATTTCATTTGTTTACGGGTTTTTTCAATACGCTTTTCAATTGCTTCAATATCGGCGAATATCAACTCTAGATTTATTGTTTCTATATCTCTTGCAGGATCTACCGAGCCTTCGACATGAACTATATCGGTATCATCAAAGCATCTTACGACATGGACTATTGCATCCACTTCCCGGATATGTGATAAAAACTTATTTCCTAAGCCCTCACCTTTGCTGGCGCCTCTTATCAAACCTGCAATATCCAGAAATTCTATAGTAGTCGGTGTAACTTTTTTTGGGTTATACATTTTTGCCAGAACATTAAGTCTTTCATCGGGAACAGCTACTATTCCCACATTTGGATCTATTGTACAAAACGGGTAGTTAGCGCTTTCCGCTCCCGCTTTTGTTATCGCGTTAAAAAGAGTGCTTTTGCCTACGTTGGGAAGCCCAACAATACCAAGTTTCATCTTTTTATGCCTCCAAATTATCAATAAAAACAAATCACAAAATTTTTGCCTCAAACATTATAGCACAATAGCACATGAACGCAAAGAATAAAAAGTTAAAGCAATTTTTATGCTTTAAACTGCAAAACAAATGAGTGAAAATGGTGATTTACAATAAAAACAAGGCAATGTAAACATTGAATGTCTAATTTATAAACATCTCGGCTTTTTCTTCTTCGGTAAGCACCCTGCCGTTTAGTTGTCTGTTTGCTTCTGCCAATAGCATTTCAGGAGAATAATATGGAACAATATATAATGAATTGCCTGCATAGCCGCCTCGGGATAAAATATAGGAAAAATCTTTATTTATATCTTCAAGTGTAGGGTTAGCAAGTATGTTAAGGGTGTTGGAATCTATGATGTATGTATTTGTAGGTAAGTAGGAAATAAGGGCGATTTTGTCATTATTCTGGCTGAATTTTATGGTCTTTAATATGGTTTTGATTATATCATTTTTAAAAGTTTTTTTAAGTCTGCCGTTTACAGTGTCATATATGTATACGCTGTAGTCTTCTAACTGTACGAATAATAAACTGTTGTCCGGGCTTAAAAACATTGTTTCAACACCCAGTCGCAAATCATTAATCAGGAGCCTTTCATTTAATGTATTGGCAACATCAAACAGCTTGATTGTTTTATCATTGAAAGCAAGGGCACAGAGCTTGCCATCGTCGCTTATTACTCCGTAATGGAGAATATTGCTTTTATAATTTTGTAAAGTATCCCTGGCCTGTATATCCATAATCATTGCGTTTTGAGATTCGATTACAGCAAAGAACTTGTTATCATTTGTAAAAGAGCAGGTAGTAAATATACCTTGTGGATCTTCTTCATATTTAATCTTTGAAAGAAAAACCATGTCAGGCAATGAATACAAGGAAAGCCCGTCATATTCGCATATGGCCATCACTGATGAATCCTTATTGATACAAAATCTTGTTGCGTCAAAGTATTTCTCGGAAATAACAGCCAAATCATTAACTCTCATGGTCGCGAATCTTGACGGAACATCTTCTTCAGCTTCAAAACAGACCAATAAGGTGTCATCATTGATGAAACAGACCTTTGAAATGTGCTCATCAAATGATTTTGAAATAATTAAACTGTTTTTGCCGACATCCCAAATAAGGATTTTATTATTTAATGTTGAAAAGCTTAATGCCAGGTTACAACCTGGAGAATAAAAAATTTCTGAAAATGGGTTGATGTTATTATTCAACAACACATTTTTTTCGTTGGAAATCTGTCTGTATAAGTATACTTTTTTCGAAGATGACAATGAAAAAATCAACTTTTTGTTAGTAAGAACGACATTTTTTACAGGCTGATTCCTTACGATTCTGAAATCCCCTAATTCAACCATATTATAATTATTATTAATAGTTAGGAATTTGATATTGCCTGCATAATCAGATATGACTATTGCACTGTCATTCAACAAATAATAATCGAGGATGCTGTCGTTGTTTGAAAAAGTATCTTCAATTGTACCGTTTGTAATATCAATTATATTTAGCTCTCCCTGGTTTATGAAGATAAGTTTTGATGGTTCGGTTCTTAAAAAACCCGGTTTTTTGACATCATTAAACTTCCATTTAAAAATCGGGGTTGAGCTTTGAGGAGAGAAAACCTCAAGGTATTCGTTACTCTTTTCAATCTCTTCCACGTCAGGCAAAAAATAAGACGTGGCAATCATACATCCGTCATCGGAAAAAAGAATATTCTCCACGTTTTTGTTCTCCGTGGAAACGGTATTAACCAGTTTTCCGCTGGTACTTTCAATTGTGTGGACTTTACCGGTATTCAGACCAAAGCTGATAAGACTTGAATCTTTGTTCATAGTAATACAGCTAAGATAGACAAAGATCGAATTTTCACCCGCAGAATCTCTTATGATATCTTTTATTGAAGTACGAAAAAGCTCATTGCCCGTAGCAGCGTCAATTAAGTATACCATGTCTCTTTCTGTATAATCATAGGTGTAACCCTCGTAAACGGCTATAAGCCTTTTTTTGGGATTATATGCGGTTATCAGAGTTGAATCTGTCTTTCTTTGCCATACCAATGATCCGTTAATATCGAAACAGGAATAGAGGCAGTAGTAACCATCGGATTCATTATAACAAAGAGTGACAAAACATTTGTCATCTATAAAATATGTATTGTATTCATTATCATAATTCCTGGTAAAAACAGAACTTAAGAGGGAGCCGTCCTCGGTATTCCATATATGTATAAATCCATCGGTTGTGCTGGCAAGAAGGGTTTTCCCGTCAGGACTGGTCATTAAAAATTTTATAGGCATGTTATGATCCAGCACAATGTCCCCATCAAAAAAATCATCTACTTCATAGACTCCCAAGGCCCGTGACAAAGCATATTCCGCTTCCTGGACATACGGGCGGTCCGGGTTTTTAAGATTTTTTGGCAAGGCTGCCTGCGCAGCCAGGATAGCCCGGTACCTGTCGCCGCTTTCATAATACTTGTTGGATATATCGGCCAAATACCTGGACTGGCTTATTTGGATCTGGTTAATCTGTTCTTGTATCTGGATGTTTTTCTGAGCTATTTCTTCCGCTTTCTGACTTATTTCCAGGGATTTTTGCCTTATAATGAACGCCTGGTATGAGGCAAATGAGCCAAACGCAATAAAAAATGCGGATAAAGACATTGATACAGTGAGAACAGTTCTGATAAAACGCTCCCTGTACCGCTGCTTAAGGTCATCAAACCTGCAATTCAGCATTGGCGCAAGAAGACGTAAAACTTCGGTTTTAAGTTTTTTAAACATCTGTCTCCTGGTGTCGGCCCTAATATCCGCGGCAAGGGGCTCCACTTCTATGGTTGTTTCAACCACCGCTCCATCTTCCAAAACCTTTTCTTCTTTTATAAAACGCAGTTGCTCAGGGAATGATTCCGCCGGCTCACCTTCTATTAACAAGGCCAGAATTCTTTCATGACCATGAAGTTTTTTAAAGGTTTCTATTTCTTTCAATACCCATTGTGATTGAGAGGTTCTGGGAGAGCAAATAACAATCAGGAACTCCGAAGATTCCAGGGCAGATGTTATATTATCGGCAAGATTGGATGAAGTAGGCAATTCGTCCCTGTCACGGAAAACCCGTTGTATCTTTTTTTTACCGGTGGCTTTTGCAATGCTTTTTGGGATCCTGTAAGTCTCAAGCAATCGGTGAAGTTTTTCTGCCACGGCCGCGTCAGGCGCAGTATGACGGTAACTAATGAAAGCATCATATTTATAATTCATTTTATTACCTCATTATCCATGTTAATAACAGATTAATGATTATATTCTTTTATGTCAAGAATGAGTATTTATCGTGCAAGACTACAATTATTTAATAACACAAAAAGAGTAATAATAAACAACTTGCGCCAATAATTTATGTGTCAGTGCTTTTGCAATTGAGGAAAATAGTAAACGTAAAGAAACTATGATATAATTATTTTTTAAAAGGAAGATAGAACAATGGATAAAAAAATAAGGTTGCAAAAGTATATGGCTCAATGCGGAATTGCGTCCAGGAGACATTCGGAGGAGCTTATACAGGCCGGCAGGGTAAAGGTTAACGGCAAAACAGTCACTCAAATGGGGTTCCGGGTGTCGGAGCAGGACAGGGTGGAAGTTGACGGAAAGATTATAAAAAAGGAAGAAAAGCTTGTTTACATTATGCTGAATAAACCGTCAGGTTATGTTTCCACCGTATCGGATCCGGAGGGCAGAAAAACTGTCCTGGATCTTATTGACGGAGTCAGTGAGCGTATTTATCCGGTAGGTCGTCTCGATTATGATACCACCGGTTTGCTGATCCTTACAAATGACGGAGATTTCGCTTTTGAAAACACTCATCCGGGGCATGAGATTAAAAAAACGTATATTGCCGAGGTTTTAGGCAAACCTTCTGACAAAGCGCTGGAAGCCTTAAGAAACGGTGTTGTTCTTGATGGAAGAAAAACTGCTCCTGCCGGGGTAGAGGTTGTGGATATAAAATCTAAAAGCACTGTTCTTAAGATTATTATCCATGAAGGCAGAAACAGGCAGGTCAGGCGCATGTGCGAGGCTGTGGGGCATCCTGTATTGAAGCTTAAACGAACGGCAGTAGGAAATCTTGCATTAGGCGATTTAAAACCCGGCGAGTGGAGGTATTTATCCAGTAAAGAAGTCAAACTGATCAGGGGGAAATAAAATGTATAAACAGCAAAAACATGAGTGCAGGGTTAAACCTGTGTTTTCTTACATGAGAGAATCATGCAGGTTCTTTGATTTAGATAACCCTTTTGTTGACAAAGTCATATTTGTTTTGATACTTGCGGTCATTTTTGGCGGTTATTTATTCGCAAAACCTTATATAGAAAGCGCTTTTTTATATTATGAACAAATAAACGTAAATCTACTCGAACAGTTGGATTTTTCTGCAATCGATATGGATACTGCCAGAAAATTTTTTGAATCCATGTTGAATGTGACGGCAATTTACACGGTGATAAAAGCTGTGGCATATATTCTGGCGACATATTACGGAGTATTTTACTACTATAGCCTGACTGAACCGGATACTTCGTGGAAAAAAAGGACGGTAATATTCCTAAAGAAACTTATTAAAATTATAATCTTCAACATTTTATTTTACGGAATTTTTGCGCTGGGTATTTTATTCATATTTGTTTTGACAGTATTAATTTCCTTATTTATACCCGTGATCATTTTGGTTTTACCGTTACTGCCTATAACTGTGCTGGCTGTTGATATACTCTTTATATTTAAAAATCTGTTAATCATAGAATTTGATACAGGCATTTTTAAGACTTTCAAAGTGGCGCTGGATATAACCAGGGAATGTAAAAAGAGAGTTATTTTTAACGGCCTGTTCCCGCATTTTCTTGGCCTTCTTCTGAACAGTCTGGCAATTGACGTGAAGCATCCTAATCTTGCCCTTTTTATCATTGCGTTTTGTGAGGCTATGATACTCCTGATATTCCAGAGATTAACCGCTCTGATGTTTATTGATGCTGCATCGATCGAAAGAAAGGATAAAGTGCCTGAAAAAATATGAAAAATATAAGATATAAACATAAAGATTTTTTGATTTTTTCCAATTCGGTTGACACAATATAACAAAAACAATATAATTTTTTTGTTGTGAAAATTGTGTTCCCCGGACCGGAGAGCGGGGATTTATTAATATACGGAGGATTAGTAAAATGTTTAAATACGAAGAAATAGAAAGAACTGACCCTGAGGTCGCAGAAGCGATTTATCAGGAAATTCAAAGACAGTCCAATAAAATTGAGCTTATTGCTTCTGAGAATTTCGTCAGCAAGGCTGTTTTGGAAGCCGTTGGAACTCCTTTGACAAATAAATATGCCGAAGGGTATCCGGGGAAACGTTATTACGGCGGTTGCGAGTATGTTGATGTGATTGAGTCTCTCGCAATCAGCAGGGCAAAGGAACTTTTTGGGGCAGAGCATGTCAATGTCCAGCCTCATTCCGGCGCTCAGGCTAATATGGCCGTTTTCTATGCCGTTCTTAAACCCGGCGATGTTTTTATGGGCATGAACCTTGCTCATGGCGGGCATTTAAGCCATGGCATGGCTTTGAATATGTCAGGCAAGTATTTTAAACCTGTTTCATACGGCGTAAGGGAATCCGACGGATTGATAGATTACGATGAACTGCGTAAAACAGCCCTGGAAACAAAGCCTAAGATGATTATTGCCGGAGCCAGCGCTTATTCAAGGATTATAGACTTCAAGGCTTTCAGGGAAATCTGTGATGAAGTGGGCTGTTACCTTATGGTGGACATGGCCCATATAGCGGGTCTTGTTGCTGCCGGCGTACATCCGAGCCCTGTGCCGTATGCTGACTTTGTGACCACTACGACTCATAAGACTTTAAGAGGGCCAAGGGGCGGCATGATTCTTTGTAAAGAAAAATATGCCAAGGAAATTGACCGGGCTGTTTTCCCAGGTATACAGGGAGGCCCTTTGATGCATGTTATAGCCGGTAAGGCTGTTTGTCTCAAGGAAGCTCTTACGGAGGAATTCAAAGAATACCAGAGACAGATTGTCAGAAATGCTAAAGTTTTAGCTGAGGCTCTTATAGAAAAAGGATTTAAAATTGTTTCCGGAGGCACAGATAACCACCTTATGCTGATTGATGTGACCACTAAGGGCCTGACGGGTAAAGATGCCCAGTTGATGCTGGACGAAGTCATGATAACGGTAAACAAGAACGGTATTCCTTTTGATAAATTAAGCCCAGCCATATCAAGCGGCATAAGGATCGGAACACCGGCAGTAACCGCGCGCGGAATGAAGGAAGAAGAAATGCTCGAAATTGCCGAACTAATAAGTTTAACTTTAAGCGGCGATTTTGAAAGCAAAAAACAGGAGATAATAGAAAGAGTAGGTCAGCTTACTGCTCGTTTCCCACTTTACAAATAGGCTGCCAGGACAGCAATCAAACGAAAAAGCAATGATTGACAAAGCGGGATCAAGTGGGTATAATATTTCATGTTGACCTTCCGGGAGCTTCGTTCGTGCTTTTTAGGAGGGATTTAAATTGAAACTTGACATTACCTCAATACTTAAAAATAACGGTGGTACCATCAGCATTCAGCTCGAAGAAGCTTTGGAAGACCTGGAAACGAGTCTTGGCACAGTTTCTTTTACCGGGCCGGTTAGTTTTACCGGAAGTGTAACTAATAACAACGGTTTGCTGAAGCTGACAGGCCACGCCAAGGTTACCTATTCGACAGTCTGTGACAGGTGCGCAAGGGATTTCGAACGCGAGCTTGTTATCGATATAGACGAGGAGATTATTGAGCAGGAAGAAACTGCTGAGTATTCCGAGGATGACAGGTTCACATATAGCGGAAATTCGCTTGATTTGGACAGAATTTTGGCAGACTGTATATTGACAAGTATTCCTATGACGCAAATATGTCGTGAAGATTGTCCGGGATTATGCCCCATATGCGGAGCGGAAATTAGTGAAAAAGGTTGTAACTGTGAAAATCACGATTCAATCGATTCACGATTTGAAGTATTAAAAAGTTTTTTCGATTAACAGTATTAGCAGCAGGAACTTAAGAGACCAACACTGAACGGAGGTGTTACAAATGGCGGTACCAAAAAGGAAAGTGTCGAAGCAAAGAAGAAATAAAAGAAGAACTCACTACAAGCTTTCAGCTCCGAACCTGGTTGCTTGTAAAAAATGTCACGCTCTCAAGCTTCCGCACGTAGTTTGTAAGGAATGCGGAACCTATGATGATAAGGAAGTAGTGAAGGTTGACGAAGAGTAATTATCTCCGGAACATTCCAGCGACTAAAAAGTAGTAGCAGCTTTAAAAGCTGCTATTGTTTTTTCCGAGGTATTGATTATGCATAAAATTGAGATATCAGGCATTCAGAAAAACAGTATCGCGGATGAACTCGGAATAGAACCGGGCGATTTTCTGGTATCCATAAATGAACAGGAGATACACGATATATTTGACTATAGATTCCATTGTGCTGATGCGCGTTTGATCCTTGATATCGAGAAGAAAAACGGAGAGAACTGGCAGTTTGATATTGAAAAAGACGAAGCGGAGGATCTTGGTATTGAATTTGCCATGCCGCTTTTGGACGAGGAAAAATCCTGCCGCAACAAGTGTATTTTCTGTTTTATAGATCAGCTTCCGAAAGGAATGCGGCAAACACTTTATTTTAAGGATGATGACGCGAGGCTTTCTTTTTTATACGGGAACTATATTACAATGACAAACCTTTCGGAGCATGAAATTGACAGGATCATCCGCTACCGGATGTCTCCTGTCAACGTATCGGTTCATACGACCAATCCCGAGCTTAGGGTCAGGATGCTGAATAACCGGTTTGCAGGCGACATCCTTGAGAAAATTAAGCGGTTTACATCAAACGGAATAACGGTAAACTGCCAGATTGTTCTCTGCCCCGGAATAAATGACGGCCGGGAACTTGACAGGACCATAAGCGACCTTACTTCACTTTCTCCTAAGCTTCACAGTATTTCTGTGGTCCCGGTAGGCCTGACGAGGTTCAGGGATAACTTGCCGAAATTGACACCTTTTAACAAGGAAAGCGCCTTAGGAGTTGTTAACCAGGTTGAAAAGTGGCAGAAAAAGCTCTTGGATAAATATGGCAGCCGAATAGTTTATATTGCCGACGAGCTTTATATCATGGCTGAAATACCTTTTCCCGATTACGAAGCTTACGAGGATTTTCCCCAGATAGAGAACGGTG
Organism: Clostridiaceae bacterium; assembly: GCA_012728095.1. GTDB lineage: Bacteria > Bacillota > Clostridia > DSM-8532 > DSM-8532 > DTU059. Next base: position 23,070 of record JAAYFU010000069.1, on the reverse strand, counting down.
TCGGAATGGTTTCGGCGTTTACCTACGAAGTTAAGGAAGCCTTGAACGAACTTAAAGAAAACCCGGCAACCGTAAAAATAGAAAAAACCGTAAGCATAGCGACCGGGGTTTCGGTTTTTAAGCACTTTAAGGAGATTACCTCATATATAGAAGAAAGAATAAAAGGCTTAAAAATCAACGTTTATCCTGTAGAAAACACATTTTTCGGGCAAAGTGTCACCGTAACCGGCCTGTTAACGGGTTTTGACCTTATTAGAGAGCTTAAAGACAAAGATTTGGGTGAGAGGCTGCTTTTGTGCAGGAATATGTTCAAGGCCGGCACTGAGTTGATGCTGGATGATGTCACGAAAGGCGAATTGGAAGAAAAACTGGGAATAGAAGTCCAATTGGTGGATTCGGACGGGCACGCCCTGGTTGAAGCTCTTGTACGGGAACCGTAGATATAAAAATACATTTTAAAAAGTGGTTACAATCGTTAACAATTTTGTGTCCCGAAGAATATACTTTAATGACAGGAGCTGGCACGGAGGTTATGCACATGAGGATTATAGTGCTCAAGATGCCCGGATTCCTGGGAGGAATACTCAGGCGTTTGCTGAAGATCCATTAGATTGGGCAAGGAATGGAATAAGAAACGGATATGCATATGCATATCGCATACTTGTTGAATCACAATAAAAAATGTGGCATAAGTAAGCCACATTTTTTATTTAAAACTTGGGATTATTCCGTACTAATTATACAGCTTTGGCTATTTTATTGGAACGTAGGCATTTTGTACAAATGTGCATTCTTTTTGAAACGCCGTTAACCTCAACCTTTACTTTTCTGACATTAGGTTTCCAGACTCTGTTGCTTCTTCTGTGAGAATGACTTACCTGTATACCAAAATGTTGACCTTTATTACATATATCGCACTTGGCCATTTGTTACACCTCCCTGCAGTCCATACATAGGAATGGACCAATCTTATAAGCGAATCTTCACAGCAGACACCATTTTATCATAACATATCATATATTAGCAACTGTTTTTATAAATTAATCCTGTCTTACCTTGAATAAAATCTTGTTTTACTTAAAGCGTACAATCATATTTTTACCGGAATTTTTTATAATTGGCACTGGTATTTAATGCAAAAAGCATATAAAACATATTGAAATTTAATAAAAATTCAGTAAATATCACATGATTGACATAAAGCAATTGATGCTGATATAATACAAAACAATAACTAAATAATCCCTGAACCAAATGCAATGAAGGAGACCGCTTTTCATAGCAAAATCCTTACAGAGAGCCAATGGGTGGTGCGAATTGGCAGGATTTATGAAAAGGAATCCCTCCCGAGCAGTACCTCTGAAAGTTTACAGTAAGAGGTAACGGTAAGCCCCGTTACAGGCAAAGGTTTGTTTGAACCTGGTGAGGTCTTTATCGTGAGGTAAAGACGAAATAGGGTGGTAACACGAAGAGTATATCCCTCGTCCCTGTTGTATATCGACGGCGCGAGGGTTTTTTGTATACATACGGTTAAATTTTATTAATAAAATTAAAACCATACAGTAATCATACCGGTAGGCGAATCTGTAAAAGAGGTGAGAAATGTGAAAGCAGCAGAGGCGATTGTTAAATGCTTAATCAATGAAAATGTGGACACTGTTTTTGGTTATCCGGGAGGACACATATTGGAAGTATATGAAGCCCTCAGGAAATCAAAAATCCGTCACGTCCTGGTGCGCCAGGAACAAGCTGCTGCTCACAGCGCAAGCGGATACGCAAGAGTTTCAGGCAAGGTAGGGGTATGCATAACCACCTCAGGTCCCGGTGCGACAAATTTGATTACCGGTATTGCAACAGCATATATGGACTCAATTCCCCTTGTGGCTATTACAGGTCAGGTCAATTCCACGAAAATAGGCCGTGACATGTTCCAGGAAGCCGATATAACAGGCGCGACCGAGTCTTTTACAAAGCACAGTTATCTGGTAAAGAATGAAAATGATTTACCCAGGATCATTAAAGAAGCATTCTATATCGCGTCAACAGGAAGACCCGGCCCCGTTCTTATTGATATCCCCAGCGATATCCAGGCCGCTGAAATTGAAAAACTGGTTATACCTGAGACTGTCAATATAAGAGGTTACAAGCCGACCATCAAGGGGCATGTAGGGCAGATAAAACGGGCTGTTAAAGCTATATCCGAGAGCAAACGCCCTCTTATAATAGCAGGCGGAGGAGTGCTTCTTTCTCATGCCGAAGGCGAGCTCTTAAGTTTTGTTGAAAAGACCGGTATCCCGCTGGTTCATACCCTGATGGGCAAAGGGTCATTACCCGGCGATAACAGGCATTATATAGGCATGATAGGCAATCACGGGTTTTCAGAGGCAAATCGTGCCGTGGCAAAGGCTGACCTGTTAATCATTATCGGAACCAGGGTCGCAGACAGAGCCTGGGGCGGAATCTCGGACCAGACAAACGAAGAAGCCCGTATAATCCACATAGATGTTGATCCGGCCGAAATAGGCAAAAATGTGGGCACACATATACCTCTGGTGGGAGATGCCCGGACGATCCTTACCCAAATGATTGACAGGGTGGACAGGGTAGATACGGATGAATGGCTTAAAGAACTTAAAAGCTTTAAAAAAGAACATATTAAGAGGAAGAAGGAAAAGGCCGGTTCAATCGACCCCAAATATGTGATTGAAACGATCTCCAAAAAGCTGGACGATAATGCCGTTATTGTCGCAGACGTGGGGCAGAACCAAATCTGGGCCGCCAGGCATTTTGAAGATAAAATTGGAAGACGCTTTCTCACATCAGGCGGACTGGGAACCATGGGTTACGGCTTGCCGGCGGCGGTAGGCGCTAAAATAGCTGCCCCCGATCGCCAGGTAGTGGCGGTTGTGGGAGACGGCGGCTTCCAGATGAGCCTTTATGAACTGGGGACGATTTCACAAAATAATTTGGATATAATAATACTTCTTTTCAACAACTCAAGGCTTGGGATGGTCAGAGAGCTGCAGGACAGGTACTACGGAAAAACCAATGCGGTTGACCTTGACAAGAATCCTGATTTTATCAAACTGTGTGACGCATATGGGATTAAAGGCGTAAGAATTAATTCCGATTCAGAACTGGAAGATGCATTTGAAACAGCCATCCGGCACAAGGGTCCGTTTTTACTGGAATGTGTGGTAGATCCTAACGAAAGCACCATATTATAAGCGTACCGTTAAAAGGTATAAAGATAAAAATATTCTGAGATTTAAAACTTAAAACTGAAAATTGTTTAACGGGGAGTGAAAAGTATGAGCAGACATGTTCTCTCGGTTTTGGTTGAAAACCAGTCCGGCGTGCTTAGCCGGGTATCAGGCCTTTTCAGCCGCAGGGGTTATAACATTGACAGTCTGTCGGTCGGAGAAACAGAGGATCCGAAGGTATCACGGATGACCATTGTTGTCCGAGGTGACGATTACATCCTGGAGCAGATTAAGAAACAGCTTAACAAGTTGATTGACGTAATCAAGATTGTCGAACTTGATCCGCAGCAGTCGGTGTTCAGAGAACTGGCTATGATAAAGGTAAATACGACAATGGAAACCAGAGCATCGATTATAGAGATCGTATCCATCTTCAGGGCAAATATCGTTGATGTATCAAATGAAACTCTGACTGTGGAAATGACGGGTGACGAATCAAAGATTGAAGCTTTTATTAACCTTATGAACAATTACGGAATTGTTGAAGTGGTTCGTACAGGACTTACCGCTATCGAAAGAGGAAGCAGGCATATCAAAATTCAGACAAGAAGCGAGGAGGAGTAGGTTATGGCAAAAATGTACTATGAAAAGGATTGTAATTTGAAATTACTTGAAGGAAAAACAGTTGCGGTAATTGGTTATGGCAGCCAGGGCCATGCCCACGCCCTTAATCTGCGTGATTCCGGAGTAGATGTTATTGTCGGTCTGTATGAAGGCAGCAAATCATGGAAGCTGGCCGAGGATGCCGGCCTGAAGGTGGCTACCGCGGCAGATGCGGCAAAACAGGCCGATATCATCATGATTCTCATTAATGACGAAAAACAGCCAAAACTTTACAAGGAAAGCATAGAACCGAACTTAAAACCCGGTAAGAACCTGGCTTTTGCCCATGGCTTCAATATCCACTTCGGGCAGATCGTTCCTCCCGATGATGTAAACGTGTTCATGGTGGCTCCCAAAGGCCCCGGTCATACCGTAAGAAGCGAGTATGTGGAAGGTAAAGGAGTTCCATGCCTTGTAGCGGTATACCAGGATGCCACCGGCAACGCAAAGGAACTGGCTTTAGCCTACGCAGCAGGTATCGGCGGAGCAAGAGCGGGTATCCTTGAAACTACATTTAAAGAAGAGACTGAGACAGATCTGTTTGGAGAACAGGCTGTTCTGTGCGGCGGAGTCTGCGAGCTTATGAAGGCTGGTTTCGAAACCCTTGTTGAAGCCGGTTACCAGCCTGAAAGCGCATATTTCGAATGTATCCATGAGATGAAGCTGATCGTGGATCTTATATATAAAGGCGGTCTCAGCTTTATGAGATATTCCATTTCCGATACGGCTGAATTTGGCGATTATGTTTCAGGAAAACGGATCATTACAGAAGAAACCCGCAAGGAAATGAAAAAGATCCTAAGTGAGATCCAGGATGGAACATTTGCGAACAGATGGATTCTTGAGAACCAGGCTAACCGTCCGTACTTCAATGCAAGAAGAAGAATGGAGCAGGAGAGCCAGGTTGAAAAAGTAGGCAGGGAATTACGCAAAATGATGAGCTGGAATAAATAGAAATAAGTGCTTTGGGAGGTTTAGTATGTCTAGGCGCATATATATATTTGACACAACATTAAGGGATGGGGAGCAGTCCCCCGGATGCAGCATGAACCTTCAGGAGAAGCTGGAGGTCGCAAAACAGCTTGAACGCATGAAGGTGGACGTTATTGAAGCCGGATTTGCGATTTCGTCTCCCGGTGATTTTCAGTCGGTCAAAGCGATTGCCGAGACCATAAAGGATTGTACCGTTGCAAGCCTGTCAAGGGCTCTTACGCAGGATATCGACAGATCCTGGGAGGCGATCAGGAAAGCTGTCAGCCCTAGAATACATGTATTTTTGGCAACATCCCCAATCCATATGAAGTATAAATTAAGGATGACACCTGATGAAGTCCTGGAGCGGACAAAAAGCATGGTGGCCTATGCGAAAAAATATTGTTCGGATGTTGAATTCTCAGCAGAGGATGCCACAAGAAGCGATCCGGAATTCTTATATCAGGTTTTTGAAGCAGCAATTAAAGCAGGCGCCACAGTAATCAACGTTCCCGATACGGTCGGATATACTACGCCGGAAGAATTCTATGAACTTATTAAAAATATTAAGGAAAATGTAAGTAATATCGATAAGGCTCAGATATCAGTACATTGCCATAATGACCTTGGAATGGCGGTAGCCAATACCCTTGCAGCGGCAAGAGCCGGAGCCACCCAGCTTGAATGCACCATAAACGGGATAGGCGAAAGAGCAGGAAATGCCGCAGTGGAAGAAGTCGTTATGGCCATTAAAACCAGGCCTCAACTTTACAATATGGATGTACGGATGGATACAACCCAGATTTACAGATCTTCAAAGCTTATCAGCAGAATTACAGGTGTGTCTGTGCAGCCCAATAAGGCAATTGTAGGGGCCAACGCCTTCGCCCATGAGTCCGGGATACATCAGCACGGTGTATTGGCTGAAAAAAGTACATACGAGATCATAACCCCCGAATCAATCGGGCTTACAAAAAACAATATGGTGCTGGGCAAACACTCAGGAAGGCATGCCTTTGAGGACAGGCTGAAAGCGCTGGGTTATAGCCTGAGTAAAGAAGAGCTAGACGAAGCCTTTAACAAGTTCAAGGAACTGGCAGATAAGAAAAAGGTGGTTCAGGACGCTGACCTGGAAGTATTGCTGCAGCATAAATCGGTACAGGTACCCGAAATCTATAAGCTTGACAGGTTTGTGATAAACACCGGCAATACCATTACCGCCACGGCTTCTGTCCGCCTTATTAAACAAAACGGCGATAACCTGGTCATTGAAGAGGTTTCAACCGGAGACGGTCCGATAGATGCGGCGTTCAAGGCTATCGACAAGATTGCGGGAGTTAACTTTAAACTGGAAGACTATTCTTTAAGATCAGTTACCGAAGGACAGGACGCGCAGGGCGAGGCATATGTGAAAATACGTTCAGACTCAAGATTATATACCGGTAAGGGCGTAAGTACCGACGTATTCGAAGCCAGCGTTCTGGCATATGTTAACGCCATTAATAAAATGATTTATCAGGAGAAGCTGGAAGAAGTAATGCCGTAATAATTGACAAACGGTCTATGTAAGCTTAAGTAAAACATCCTGTTATTCCGGGCAGAGTGAAGAATCTTTTTCCAATGGAAGATATATTTCTTCACTGCCCGGTAAGAATGACACGGATAATAACAACCATGATGCATGGTATGAGAGGGATGATGGAGAATGAGTAAAACGATAGACATATTTGATTCGACATTGCGAGACGGTGCGCAGGCCGAGGGCATATCATTCTCGGTCGAAGATAAACTTAAAATAGTCAAAGCTCTTGACGATTTGGGAATTGCTTATATTGAAGCGGGTAATCCCGGTTCCAATCCCAAGGACATAGAGTTTTTTGAGAGAATGAAAGCCATTACCCTCAAATCAGCCAAATTGACCGCGTTTGGAAGTACCAGGAGAAGGAACATAAAGGTGGAGGAAGATAAAAACGTTCAATCGCTGTTGGACGCCAATACTCCCGTTGTCGCGATTTTCGGCAAGGCATGGGATTTCCATGTAACCGAAATCATCAGAACAACCCTTGAAGAAAATGAAAGAATGGTTTATGAAACCCTTTCCTTCTTTAAAAAGAAAGGCAAAGAAGTCATCTTTGACGCCGAGCATTTCTTTGACGGGTATAAAGCAAACCCGGAATATGCCTTGAGGGTTTTAAAAGCAGCGGTGGAAGGCGGCGCCGACTGCCTGGTTCTGTGCGATACCAACGGCGGATGCTTTCCAGGTACGGTATATGAGGTTGTAAAGAAAGTCAGGGAAACATTTAATATCAAGATTGGGATCCATGCCCATAATGACTGCGGAATGGCCGTAGCCAACTCCATTATGGCGGTTGAAGCAGGCGCCGAGCATGTCCAGGGTACCTATATAGGCTTTGGCGAAAGGTGCGGAAATGCAAATTTAAGCACGGTTATTCCGAATCTTCAGATTAAAAAGGGAATGTACTGTATACCCGAGGAGAAGCTAAAGAGCCTGACATATACTGCAAGGAAAATAGCAGAAATCTCCAATATTTCCCTGGACAGAAGGATGCCGTACGTTGGAAACAGCGCCTTTGCTCATAAAGGCGGCATGCATATTGACGGCGTATGCAAGGCAACGGCGTCTTTTGAGCATATCGATCCGGAACTTGTGGGCAATAAACGAAGATTCTTGATGTCCGAAGTATCGGGAAGAAATACAATACTGGAAAAGATTCGAGAATTGAATCCTTCAATAGATAAAAATTCTAGTGAAACCGAGGCAATCATCAACAAGTTAAAAGAGCTGGAACACCAGGGATATCAGTTTGAAGGGGCTGAAAGCACCTTTGAACTGATTATCAGAAAACAACTGGGCAAGTATAAACCCTTCTTTGAATTGGAGAAGTTTAAACTTATGACTGAGCAGCCTACCCAGAACGGATCGTCGGCTTCAGCGCTTATAAAAGTGAAAGTGGACGGAAAATCCGAGATAACCGCAGCCGAGGGCATCGGTCCGGTTCATGCCCTGGACAGGGCTCTCAGAAAGGCGCTTGAAGTATTCTATCCTGAACTGTCAAATGTACACCTGACTGATTTTAAAGTGCGTGTTATTGATTCACAAAAGGCAACGGCAGCCAAAGTTCGGGTTTTGATTGAATCTACCGACGGCGAGACATCCTGGACGACAGTGGGTGTTTCCACCGACATTATTGAAGCCAGCTGGATTGCGCTGGTAGATTCCATTGAATATAAGCTATTGAAAGAACTGGAAAAAAAGATTAAAGTTTATGTATAACAGGAGGGAAGAACATGGGAATGACAATGTCGCAAAAAATTCTGGCAGCTCATGCCGGCCTTGATAAAGTAGTGCCCGGCCAGCTGATTGAAGCCGAACTTGACTTGGTGCTGGGAAACGACATTACTACTCCCGTTGCTGTTAAAGAGTTTAAAAGAGCCGGTTTCAACAAGGTGTTCGACACCAGGAAAGTGGCTATCGTTCCTGACCATTTTACACCCAATAAAGATATAAAAGCGGCTGAGCAGTGCAGATTCATACGTGAATTCGCGCATGAAATGCAAATAGAGAACTATTTCGAAGTAGGAGAGATGGGAATCGAGCATTGCCTGATCCCGGAAAAAGGCCTGGCGGTGCCCGGCGATTTGATTATCGGCGCTGATTCCCACACTTGTACCTATGGCGCCCTTGGAGCCTTCTCAACAGGAGTCGGCAGCACAGATATGGCCGCGGGAATGGCTACCGGCAAATCATGGTTTAAGGTGCCGTCGGCTATAAAATTCATATTAAAGGGTAAACCCCAGGGATGGGTGTCCGGTAAGGATGTTATTCTACATATTATCGGAATGATAGGCGTTGACGGCGCCCTGTACAAATCCATGGAATTCATGGGCGAAGGACTCATCAATCTTTCAATGGACGATAGGTTTACGATGGCTAACATGGCTATCGAGGCCGGCGCCAAAAACGGAATTTTTATGGTGGACCAACGAACTCTGGAATATGTAAAAGAGCATTCCAACAAGCCATACAAGGTTTATGAGCCGGATGACGACGCTTTATACGACGAAGTTTACGAAATAGACTTAAGCTCGATAAGGCCTACCGTGGCATTCCCACATTTGCCCGACAATACCAGGACCATCGATGAGGTAGGAGATGTGCCTATCGACCAGGTGGTAATAGGTTCATGCACCAACGGCAGGATAGAAGATTTAAGAGTTGCCGCTAAAATTCTTAAAGGGAGAAAGGTTAAAAAGGGCGTAAGATGCATTGTCATTCCCGGTACCCAGAAAATCTATCTGCAGGCTTTGAAAGAAGGACTGGTGGAAGATTTCGTGGAAGCCGGCGCAGTATTCTCCACTCCAACCTGCGGTCCCTGCCTGGGAGGTCACATGGGTATCCTGGCAAAGGGAGAAAGAGCCGTCTCCACGACAAACAGAAACTTTGTGGGACGTATGGGGCATACCGAGTCGGAGATATACCTTGCAAGCCCGGCGGTGGCGGCAGCTTCGGCTATAACCGGGAAAATCACCGACCCGGATAAGATTTAGTTCAGTTTATCATTCTGAGCGCCCTATACCTGTCATTCTGAGTGCCCCATGTACCTGTCTTCCTGAGCGTCCCATGTACCTGTCATCCTGAGCGTCAGCGAAGGATCTTACACCCCCCCACCTGTCATCCTGAGCGGAGCGCAGCGGAGTCGAAGGATCTTTAACATTAACTTGAACAGATTTTTCGCTGGCGCTCAGAATGATATAAATGTCGGATACAAGTTATCTTATTGATTATTGATATGATCAAGGAGGCTGTTATGAAAGCAAGAGGTAAAGTATTCAGATACCAGGATAATGTGGATACCGATGTCATTATCCCTGCCAGACACCTGAACACCAGCGATCCAAAGGAACTGGCAAGCCATTGCATGGAGGATATTGACAAGGATTTTGTAAAAAATGTTAAGCCTGGGGACATAATTGTAGCCGGTAAAAATTTCGGTTGCGGTTCTTCCCGGGAACATGCCCCAATAGCAATCAAAGCCTCAGGGATTTCATGCGTAATTGCTTCTTCATTTGCCCGTATATTTTTCAGAAATTCCATTAACATCGGTCTTCCGATTTTGGAATGCGAAGAAGCCGTCAGGGGAACAGAACAGGGCGATGAGCTTGAGGTGGATTTCGACACCGGCATAATTCGCAACCTTACAAAGGGAACTACTTTCACTGCGCAGCCGTTCCCCGAGTTCATGCAAAAAATAATACAGGCCGAAGGGTTGATTAATTATATAAAAGCGTGATCAAGGACACCTTCAAATTCCTGACCTTAAACCGATGACTTTTAACCTCTAACATCTATTTAGGAGGGCTTTATGAACTATAAAATAGCTGTTATCCCCGGTGACGGGATAGGACCTGAAATCGTTGACCAGGGGCTTAAAGTCTTAGACAAAGTAGGCCAGATATATGGACATAAATTTGAATACAGCATTCTTCCGGCAGGCGGATGCGCTATTGATACAGTCGGAGTACCGCTTCCGGATGAAACAGTTGAAGCGTGCAAAAAAAGTGACGCTGTAATTCTTGGCGCGGTGGGTGGACCCAAGTGGGACACTCTTCCTGGTCATATGCGCCCCGAACAGGCGCTGCTGGGGCTGAGAGGCCAGCTGGAATTATACGCAAACTTAAGACCTGCGGTAATATACAAGGAATTAATAGACGCATGTCCCATAAAGCCTGAGATTATCGGCGACAGTATTGATATCATGGTTGTTCGTGAGCTTACCGGCGGGATCTACTTTGGCGAAAGAGGCCGCCGGATGGGGAAAATGGGACAGGAGGCCTATGATACAGAAGTCTACAGCTTAGGCGAAATTGAAAGAATAGCAAGGATTGCTTTTGAAACAGCCAGAAAGCGAAATAAGAAGGTTACCAGCATTGACAAGGCAAATATTCTTGAGAGCTCAAGATTATGGCGGGAAGTGGTAACCGACGTTTCCAGGGATTACCCGGACGTAAGCCTGGAGCATTTATACGTAGACAACGCCGCCATGCAGCTTATCAGGAATCCCAGACAGTTTGATGTTATTGTAACCACCAATATGTTTGGAGATATCCTGTCCGATGAGGCCAGCATGATTACGGGATCAATCGGGATGCTGCCTTCGGCAAGCCTGGGAAAAAACAGTTTTGGTATGTATGAGCCAATTCACGGTTCTGCGCCTGATATTGCCGGACAGGACAAGGCAAATCCTATAGCAACGATTTTATCAGTTGCCATGCTTTTAAGATATACTTTAAATCTTGAAAAAGAAGCTCAGACCATTGAAAATGCCGTCAGCAAAGTACTCGAAGAAGGTTACAGAACAGGGGATATAATGAGTCCCGGAAAAACTCTAGTCGGGACAAGTAAAATGGGAGAGCTTATAGCCGAAAGATTAAGCAAATTATAAACTTTTGAACAATGAAAGGCGTGAAAAAAATGCGCAGTGATATGGTAAAAAAAGGTCTGGAAAGGGCCCCCCACAGATCACTTTTTAAAGCATTGGGTCTGACCGAGGAGGAAATGAAACGTCCGTTAATAGGAATTGTCAGTGCCAAGAGCGAGGTTGTTCCCGGACATATGCATCTTGATAAAATAGCAGAAGCTGTCAAAGCCGGTGTTCGCATAGCCGGAGGAACGCCCCTGGAGTTTCCGTCCATAGGGGTCTGCGACGGCATAGCAATGGGACATATCGGCATGCATTATTCATTGGCTTCAAGAGAGCTTATTGCCGACAGCCTGGAATCCATGGCTCTGGCTCATGGCTTTGACGGGTTAGTTCTCATCCCGAACTGCGATAAAATTGTCCCGGGCATGCTAATGGGGGCGGCTCGGTTGAATATACCCGCCATTGTTGTAAGCGGCGGTCCTATGTTGGCCGGAAGAATAAACGAAAAGGGCGTAAGCCTTACCAATATGTTTGAGGCTGTAGGGGCTGTGCAGGCAGGCATAATGAGCGAGGATGAACTAAACTGCCTTGAAAACGACGCATGTCCGAGCTGCGGGTCGTGCTCCGGAATGTTTACCGCCAACAGCATGAACTGCCTGACAGAAGCAATCGGCATGGCTTTGCCTGGCAATGGCACCGTCCCAGCGGTATATTCAGAACGTCTGCGCCTTGCAAAAATGACGGGCATGAAGATTATGGAGCTTGTTGAAAAGAATATCAGGCCAAGAGACATCATTACTCCTGATGCCCTTCATAATGCCCTTACGGTTGACATGGCGTTAGGCTGCAGTACCAACAGCATGCTGCATCTTCCCGCGATTGCCTATGAAGCCGGTATTCATTTCGACCTGGATATGGCAAACAATATCAGCGAAAAAACGCCGAATCTTTGCAAACTTGCTCCTGCCGGGGACCATTTTGTTGAGGATTTATATCATGCAGGCGGCATAAGCGCCGTCATGAAGGAGCTTTCCCAAAAAAGTTTAATAAATGAAAGCTGTTTGACTGTTACAGGCAGGACAATAGGAGAGAATATAGCAAATGCCGTCAATAAGAATCCCAATGTGATAAGGCCTATAGATAACCCCTACTCGGAAACCGGCGGTATTGCGGTTCTAAAAGGAAATCTTGCTCCCAACGGAAGCGTGGTGAAAAGGAGCGCCGTTGCCGAAGAAATGCTGGTTCATGAAGGAAAAGCCAGGGTATTCGACTCAGAGGATGATGCGATAAAGGCTATATTAGGCGGTAAAATAAAGAAGGGCGAGGTTGTCGTTATCCGCTACGAAGGGCCGAAAGGCGGGCCGGGCATGCGTGAAATGCTCATGCCTACATCGGTTCTTGCAGGAATGGGGCTGGATGCCGATGTAGCCCTTATTACAGACGGCCGGTTCAGCGGAGCGACCAGGGGCGCCAGCATAGGACATGTATCCCCGGAAGCTGCCGAAGGAGGTCCCATTGCCCTAATTAAAGACGGTGATATTATATCGATAAATATGAAGGAATGCAGCCTTAATCTAAAAGTTTCCGATGAGGAGCTTGAAAACAGGAGAAAGAACTGGGTCTGCCCGCCACCAAAGATAAAGACAGGCTATCTTGCGCGTTATGCAAAATTTGTAACTTCAGCCAGCGAGGGCGCTGTAATGAAAATATAGGAGGATAAAGCCGTGAAATTGAACGGAGCTGAAATTTTAGTTGAATGCCTGCTGGAGCAGGGTGTAGATACTATATTCGGATTTCCCGGAGGGGCAGTTTTAAATATATATGATGCCCTGTATAAATACCAGGACAAGATCCGCCATATATTAACTTCCCATGAGCAGGGAGCCGCCCATGCTGCGGACGGTTATGCCAGGGCTTCTGGTAAAGTAGGCGTATGCCTAGCAACTTCCGGTCCCGGAGCTACCAACCTGGTTACGGGTATCGCTACCGCTTACATGGATTCAGTGCCCGTTGTGGCTATTACGGGAAATGTCCCGTTAAACCTCCTTGGCAAGGATAGCTTCCAGGAAGTTGATATTACGGGCATCACCATGCCTATAACCAAGCATAACTTTATCGTAAAAGATGTCAACGATTTAGCGGATATCGTGAGAAGAGCTTTCAAAATAGCTAGGGAAGGACGGCCCGGTCCTGTTCTTATAGATATACCGAAGGACATCACTGCCCAGAAAGCTGAATATGTAAAAAAAGAACCCGAACCTATTGAAAGGTCCGTCAAATTTATAAGCGATGCAGCTGTTAAAGAAGCCATAAATCTTTTAAACAACAGCGAAAGGCCGTTAATTTACGCAGGCGGCGGGGTATCCGCTTCGGATGCGTGCGAGGAGCTGCTGGAACTGGCAGAAAAGCTGCAGTCTCCCGTAACGTTAAGCCTTATGGGAATGGGAGCTTTTCCTTCAACCCACGAGCTTTATACCGGCATGGTAGGAATGCACGGGACCAAAACGTCAAACATGGCAGTAACCGAATGCGATCTCCTTGTTGCAATAGGAGCCCGTTTCAGTGACCGTGTCGTAAGCAAGCTTGAACGTTTCGCTCCCAATGCCAAGATTCTGCATATTGACGTGGATGCGGCGGAGGTTAACAAGAATATAAGATCGGAATGCCATATCATAGGTGATGTAAAAGAGGTACTTACCCGCATCAATAAAGATATTGTAACCCGTGACAGAAGCAAATGGCTCAGTTACATAAAAGAGCTGAAGGAAAAATACCCGTTAGGCAGAGATTCGGAGGATTTAACCCCGCAGTTTATCCTGGATAAGATTTACGAGATTACCAAGGGAGACGCTATCATAGCGACCGAAGTAGGTCAGCACCAGATTTGGACAGCCCAGTACTATAAGTTTACAAAGCCCCGCACACTGATTACATCAGGCGGTTTGGGCACGATGGGCTTTGGGTTGGGCGCATCAATCGGCGCGCAAATTGCGAGACCGGATAAAAGAGTAATCAACATAGCCGGCGACGGAAGCTTCAGGATGAACTTAATCGAGCTTGCCACCGCTGTTGAGTATAACCTGCCTATTGTTGAAGTAATCATGAATAATCATGCTTTGGGTATGGTGAGACAATGGCAGAATATGTTTTACGATAAAAGGTTCTCCCAGACCACGCTGGACAGGGCGACTGATTTTGTCAAACTGGCAGAGGCATTCGGCGCATGCGGTTTTAACCTGACTAAAAAGGAAGATACCGAAAGGATTTTGACCGAAGCATTAAGCCTTAATCGTCCTGTGGTCATTAACTGCGAGATAGACAGAGACCTTAAGGTCTGGCCCATGGTTCCTCCTGGAGCGCCATTAGAGGAAGTTTTGGTTGGCGAATCAGATATAATAAATAATTGATAAGTACTTAGCAATAAACAAATCAAATATTTAGTACAACATGCCGCCTGCTGTCCAAAAAACGGCAGGCGGCTATATTCTATATTCTCTTTCAGATTAAGCTTGTATTATTCCTTAACAACAATACCCTGAAAGAATACCATGTCCTTAAACGCATTTATTCCAATCGCGTTGTTGACATGGAAAAAAGGGAGCTTTTTCCCATTTAGCCTGATTATATTTTTTGTTTGATCGATAACAACGGACACATCAAGGATTTTCAGTAAATACATATTTACCTCATCACCGATCTTCAATTCCTTTTTGTTCCATGAATAAACGCTAAAACCAACGATTGTATTGTTAATGTAAAATGCATTGAAATTAAAGTTTGACAAGGCATGGTCGCCATAGGAAAGATACAGCTTGTTGTCCTGCATGGAACGGATAATTGGATATGCCTTATGCCTCCTTCTTCCATCATCTGTGTATCCTATCAGGATAAAATCTTCTATTTTGCATTTGACCGGTGTTATATGAATAAGTGGCTGTAATCTTATTATTTTTTTGTAGATAAAAATTATATCGCTAATTACAAAAACAGACCCCAAAAAAGCCAGTACCATTGGCCGCAACGAAAATTCCAATTTGATTTCCGATAAAAAGTAGGATAAAAACAGATTTACAAAAAACAAAGAAACGGCCTGTAATACTACCACTACAAGCAGCGCTACTCCATGGGTTTGTTGAATTTTTCGAACAGAGCTGTTAAATCTCATATTATGTATACCTTATCACATCATTATTTGTATATTGAAGAACCGGGCAATGATTTTGATGAGACGTCATTGCCCGGTGTTTCTAATCTTTAGTTTTAGTGTTCAACTAAAAGCAGCTCATAGTCTTTTAATTCAGGTTCCTGTACAAGCGGAAATTCTACATCAAAAGATAATAATTGCCCTGCTACAAGATTTATCCCTACATTACTTGGATAAGATTCGTAGGACATTGTGTTAATGGGAGTTACTATTCCATCTCTCGAAATATGGAAAACATTCCATACCGTACCTTCTTGTTCTGAGGGAACATAATATGTTGCTATAAGCATTGCTCCTAGATACAACTGCACCGTTGCGCCGGAATTGGACAACGCAAAACTAATCGATGCATCCCTATTGGTATAGTCGTGGACGCAATAATAGAAACCATCTTCAAGAGAGGCAAAATCATTTACATATACAGTCTCCGGGCCAAAAGACGTTGTATCGTCGGTATCCAACATAGCGCTTGCACTGTACATATTACTATAGTAAACATGTTCCAAACTTCGTCAAGACTTCTTGCTACATAGTGTGAATCCAGATCGGGCGGGTCCGCGCCCCAAGTCAAAACAATTCTATACTCATTTTCTGCTGTAACAGGAGGAATCGATCCGTTGTATACTGTGTTTTCTCCAGCAACTACAACAATATTGAAGTATGTTGTAATATATCCGTCTTTACTCAGGACAGCAGTATAATTTCCAGCGGGCAAACCGAACCAAACGCCGAACACAGACCACTTTTTATATGAATATTCACCGTCAGAATTGGTTGTGACTTCAATTGCAAGTGAAGTACCCGTGTTGTTATTTGCTCCAGAATAAATACTAACCTTTACGCCGGAAAGAGGCAGACCGGTTTGTGCATCCTTAATAGTTCCATAGATACCTCCCATGATGGATTCGCCATCATCCCTTGCCAGGTATATAGTTCCCAAATACTTTGTTTCGCCATCATTGATAGTGATGTATCCGGAAGCAGAGACATAGTTTTCAGCGGATATAACAAATCTATACGAACCCTCAGCTAAACTTATACTGAAGCTTCCGTCAGCCGCAGTTTTTGTCGTTGCGCACAAAACACTGTATTTGTACACAGATACAGTTGCATTTTTGATACCCGTTTGATCGGTAGCGTTTTTCACCACGCCAGAAATTAAGCCATCATATGTAGCCGGAGTTAATTTGATTGTTTGGGTTTCGCCGTCTACGGTAAAGGTTCTGCTTATTTCAATGGATCCGATTTTGGTGGAAGCAACATAGTTTCCGTCGTAGAGATATACGGAATCTCCGCTGTCGACAACAGCAACATTTGTTCCATCAGACTTCTTTATGATATTTATGGCTGCACTATAAAGATTTCCAGTCTCATCGTAAACATAGAATTCTGTTTTATACAATTTATTGGGACACGATCCGGTTCCAAATTTTACATGTCCCCCAAACATACTATCCCGAGGATTACTCAGAGAAATATAGAAATCAAACAACAATTTTTCAATAGTAACGATATTCAAATCAATTGGTGTACCTTTTAAATGTTCAGTTATTTTGTATTTAAGTTTGGCGTCAACAGAAAAGGCCATTTTAAGGTTTCCGTCAATGCAAACATAACAGGAGGTTTTGATGTGCCACCTTGGAAAACAGGCATCACTAAATCAGCTTCGGCTTTTACACCAAAGAAACATTCAAGCTCACACGAAATAATACCGTCCATGAATTCGACTCCAATGGAAGGCTTTGGCCCAAAACTAATTTCTGCATGACCTTTGAAGTTAGCCGACCATGTTGTTTCTTTTTTGTCAATCTTTTGATAGCCATCTTTGGTATTGTACTTAAAGCCATGTGTTGTTTTGATTTTACCTTCCAGTTCAAAACCACCGGTAATTTTCCAATCGATTTTGGCCTTTATGTCAGCGAAGGCATCCAATCTATTACAGACAATCCCATGGTTGTTACTACAGAATATTCTACATCGGCAGGAGTGTCGGTAGTCACGACATCTCCATCATAATTCAAATCAACTTTAATAAATTTATAAAAATCTTCAAGGATAAAACCGAGAGTATCATCGTCTGCACTTGCAGGGATTACCATAATTATTTCGGATGTTTCACTGACTTCTTTAACTCTGATCAATGCATGATTTACACCGTCGCTAATAAACAGCTTATCACCGACGTTAATAGTGTCTGTAACACCTGTCAAATAATATATATTATTTGATTCATCGAATGTAAGGTCCTGAACAAAGATGATTCTTACATCATCAGCCAGAACGCCGAAATTATTGTCTATTGCGTCGCTGAACTTTAGGATCGTATCGTCATCATCGAAATCATAAATCGATTTTTGCTTGAACTGTTCATATCTCTGTGTGTGTTCAATAGATGCAAAAGGATTGCATAGTAAATCTCCATTCCCATCCATTAACACTGCTTCGGCAACGTAATACTCGGGGAGTTCACCAACAATACAGGCAACGATTTCCTCCATATCTGTTCCTGCTCTGACAACGTGGGAGGCGTACAAGGTATCCTCAGATATGTATTCCTTATTTGCGGGATAATCTTCGCTAAAGTAGATATCTTCTTCGATAAACCGGACTACAAGTGCACAATTTTCAGGCGCGCTTACAGTTGCCACAGCTTCTCCATTTTCTTTATCAATCCTCAATGCGGAGATAAAGAATACATCAACACTGGATGCACTTCCTGTGATCGTGTTATTTGCTTCGCTCCATTTTGCATATAAAGTAATATTAGCATAAACGGGTAACGTAAAGTCATAAAGAGTTGTCAATGTTGCATCGGAATACCATCCCTCAAAAACAAATCCTTCCTTCGTAGGCACATTCGGTTCTGTGGCAGTGCCTCCAGCAACAATTCTTTGAGGGGGAATCTCATTACCTCCATTAGAGTCAAATGTGACGATATAGTATATCTTGGAATTGTCTGTAGACGGACTCTTTTCCCTCCACTTTGCATACAGGGTAATATCTTCAGTAATAATAGTATTGAAATCAAACATCTCGCCATTTTTTTCAGCAGTGTACCAACCTTCAAAGGAATAGCCGATCATACCACGGGTCGTTGTGGCTTCGGGAGAGAAAGAGTTTGCCCCCGTACCAACCATCAAACCATTTTCATAGTTAAACTTGACTGCATCATAGAACCAGTCAGTTTCCTTCACATCAGTGAAGGGCAAATTGCTATTGGCTGCAGACACGGTTCCGGGGATCATTCCCAAAACTATACACAGCGTAAGCAAAATGCTGAAAAAACGCTTTGCTCTTTTCATACCAGATTTACCTTCTTTTTTAATTGTGGATCTACTTGATTGAGCGGCGCGAATTTTGACACTATATCTTTTGAGCAAAATTATACAGTAAAATTTAAATATATGAAATTATTTACCAGATATGTTATAAAATAATTTTAGTATCAAAATAATACACTTTAATCAACATGATTTGTTCAAAAAGCATTTTACTTAGTGCAATTCAAACGGAGCTTACCATATCGATGCGGGTACAATTCTATTCCATACTGTTGACAATATATCGGATATGATAAATAATTTGACAAACAAAAAAAATCATCATAACATAATTATGTTGGGGGATTAACTCAGCGGGAGAGTGCTATCTTCACACGGTAGAAGTCGCCAGTTCGAACCTGGCATTCCCCACCATAGGGGCTTTCAACGGGAAGCCCTTTTTTTGTAATGGAGGTTATTATATGGGAAGACTGTTTGGAACAGATGGTGTCAGAGGAATAGCAAATACGGAATTAACCGGAGAACTGGCATATAGCCTGGGCAGGGCAGGAGCCTATGTACTGGCAAGTGAAACTTCACACAGACCGAGAATTTTGGTAGGCAAGGATACCCGCAGATCAGGAGACATGCTGGAAAAGGCTTTGGTCGCGGGGATTTGCTCTGCGGGAGCAGAGGCGGTACTGGCAGGTTTCATCCCCACCCCGGCAATAGCCTATTTGGTTCGTAAACATAATTTTGATGCGGGAGTAGTGATCTCGGCTTCACACAATCCTGCAGAGTTTAACGGTATCAAATTCTTCAATTCTGAGGGGTATAAGCTCTCGGATGCATTGGAGGAAAGAATCGAGGCAATAATCCTGGATAACGCTGAGACAATACCCAGCCCGCAGGGACTGGATGTCGGCGTAACTTCTGAGCTGGCTACAGCTGTAGATGATTATGTGGAATTTGCCACAAGTACCGTCAAAGGTGATCTTAAAGGCCTGAAAATAGCAATGGACTGTGCCAACGGCGCGTCATTCATCACAGCCCCGACAGCCGTCAGAAAACTTGGTGCTGAGCTTCTGGTCATAAATAACCAGCCTGACGGACTGAATATTAACAAAGACTGTGGCTCGACTCACCTTGATATGATAAAGAGGTTTACCAGGGAAAACAGCTGCGATGTAGGAATAGCATTTGACGGCGATGCTGACAGAGTGCTTTTTGTGGATGAAAACGGAGAGCTTGTTGATGGGGACAAATTAATGTCTATAATCGGGCTTCACCTTAAAAAGAACGGTCTTCTTAAAAACAATACGATCGTGGCTACAGTCATGAGCAATCTTGGGTTTGACATAATGGCAAGAGAAAATGATATTAATTTAGTTAAAACAACCGTAGGAGACCGTTACGTTCTTGAAAAAATGCTTGAAGGAGACTATGTTATCGGTGGAGAACAGTCCGGGCATATTATCCTGCGGAACTTCAATACCACAGGGGACGGACTGGTAACTGCTTTACAGGCATTGTCCATCCTTAAGGAATCCGGCAAGAAACTTTCGGAACTGGCAAGTGTTATGCAAATATTCCCACAGGTCCTGAAAAACGCGAAGGTTAGCAACAGTAAAAAACACAGCTATCTTGAGGATCCTGTCATTGCTGAAAAATGCAGGGAACTGGAAGAGACTTTCCATGGAGAAGGCCGCGTTTTGATAAGACCTTCAGGTACGGAGCCCTTGGTAAGAGTTATGATCGAAGGAAGGGACCAGGACTACATAACACAAAAAGCAACAGAACTTGTAAAGATCATTGAGGAGCGTCTGGCATAGTTTTATACAGGTTTGTATTATCCCCGGCAGGATATTTTTCAATGTCCTGCCGGTATTTAATAAATTTGTATAGTCAGAATTCAACTTATAGAATATAATTATTAGAAAGAAATGCTAAGTAACTGTCGGAAAGGAGCGTAGTAGTAAAAGACAGATCAAAAAGCGCCTGGACTAAGATTATTCTTAGTTGACGAGGAGAGGGAGGTTATCGAAAGATTCGGCGGAAACCCTCCGGTGTGCCACCATCGAAAATACACTAACAAAGACTGTTGGTGACGACAGGGACAGAAAGTGTTGAGTGGCCTTATGCATTTCTTTAATATTCATCTGTCAAAATACTAATAGTTTATTTAAAAAACCGCTTATAAAAAGTGGTTATGTTTGTTGCCATCAGAAATACAATAGTGTATATCTGTTTAGTTTATTGTATTTTGTATGGTCTTTAGAATTTTGTCCCTAATTCGTGAAGGAGAGGATTAATTTATGTGTGGAATTGTAGGATATATAGGGAATAGAGATGTAACGCCTGTTCTTGTAAACGGGCTTAAAAAACTGGAATACAGGGGTTATGATTCGGCAGGGATCGCTATACTCAATAATGATCGGATTTCTGTTGTTAAAACTAAAGGACGCCTGGCAACCCTTGAAGAGAAGCTCAGCAATATAAAGTTAAGCGGCTTCATGGGAATTGGACACACCAGGTGGGCTACCCATGGCGAACCAAATGATATTAATTCACATCCCCACCTCAGCAATAGCGGCAATATTGCTGTTGTACATAACGGGATAATCGAAAACTATATGCAGCTTAAAAGCTTTCTTATAGGAAAAGGATATACATTTGTTTCAGAGACCGATACGGAAGTCATTGCTCATTTGATTGATTACAACTATAAAGGCGACTTGCTAAAAGCCGTAATGAATACCATGAATGATGTGGAAGGTGCCTATGCCCTGGGCGTAATTTGCTCTGAATATCCTGACAGATTGATAGCTGCAAGAAAGGACAGCCCTTTGATCGTAGGTCTTGGAGAAAATGAAAACTTCATAGCCTCGGATATTCCTGCAATCCTGGAATACACCCGGGATATTTATATCCTTGAGGATAAGGAAGTTGTATGCATTACTGCTGAGGGTGCGGAGATATACAACCTTCTGGGAGAGAGAGTATCCAGGGATGTTTTCCATGTAGACTGGGATGTGTCCTCGGCTGAAAAAGGCGGATATGAACACTTTATGATGAAGGAGATATGCGAGGAGCCAGGCGCCATTAAAGCCACCATAAGCCCCAGGATTCAGAATAATCAAATTGTTTTGGATAAGGTTGATATAAGCGATGAATTTATCAGAAAATGCGAAAAGATAAATATAATTGCCTGCGGAACGGCCTATCATGCGGGAGTAGTAGGTAAATACGTCATTGAGAAGCTTGCCCGCATACCCGTTGAAGTGGATGTAGCTTCCGAATTCCGTTACCGTGATCCTATAATCAACGAAAATCAGCTTACCATTGTGATTAGTCAATCAGGCGAAACCCTCGATACTCTTATGGCCATGAGAGAGGCCAAGAAAAGAGGATCAAGGATAATTGCCATTGTAAACGTTGTGGGAAGTTCTATTGCAAGAGAAGCTGACGATGTCCTTTATACATGGGCGGGACCCGAAATAGCAGTAGCATCAACAAAGGCATATAATACCCAGCTTGCGGCAATGTATCTTATTGCGCTGACCCTTGCCAAAAAGAAAGGGGAGCTGAGCGAAGAATCATACCAAAACTATATTACAGAGCTTCAAAAACTGCCCCAGCAGGTTGAAGAAGTCCTTAAAGATAGAGAGTCGATTCAGAAGTTCGCCTATGAGCATTTTAACGCAAAAAGCGTGTTCTTTGTCGGCAGAAGCTTAGATTATGCTCTTTCCATGGAAGGCTCGCTGAAACTTAAAGAAATATCATACATACATTCGGAAGCCTATGCCGGCGGCGAATTAAAGCATGGCACCATCGCGCTGATAGAAGAAGGCACTTTGGTAATATGCTCATTGACCCAGGACTATCTGATGGAGAAAATGATAAGCAATATCCGTGAAATAAAGGCTAGAGGTGGCGTTGTACTCGCGATAACCACAAAGAAGAATGAAGAGGAAATAAAAAAAGTGGCAGACGTAGTAATAACCATACCGGATATGGACAACATCTTTGCGCCGGTGGTAGCTGTTACGCCAATGCAGTTATTCGCATACTATGTTTCAGTTATGAAAGGAAACGACGTGGATAAGCCCAGAAACCTTGCAAAGAGCGTTACGGTGGAATAGTGGGGTTAATTGCGTAAGAGGATATTGTATAATTCAAATAAAGTTCACTCCATGAAAATAAAGTTCGCTCTATAAAAATAAAGTCCGTTCCAAAATCCCGTAGCAGATGCAGGAGAAATCTTCATTTGCTGCGGGGTTTGCATTTTAACAGGTGAAAGGGTTAAGGTGTAAGGAATAAGGTTA
>JAAYFU010000068.1 GCA_012728095.1 Clostridiaceae bacterium | reverse complement strand
TGCGATAATGTTCTCAAATACAGCGATTACAGTAGAATATGCTGCGAAGCTCATAAATATGAAGAATAAGGAACCCCAGATCCTGCCTCCCGCCATGGAATTAAAAACATTGGGCAGGGTAACGAATACAAGACCGGGACCCTGACCGGGATCAACATTAAAAGAGAAACAGGCCGGGAAAATAATAAGTCCGGCAATTATTGAAACTGAAGTATCGATTACGGATATTTCGATAGATTCGCCCAGAAGACTGCGATCTTTGTTAAGATAACTGCCGAATATTGCAATGGAACCGATACCCAGACTCAATGAAAAGAATGCCTGACTCATACAAGCGTATATCATTTCCCAGAGACCATGTTTCTTGATGCTGTTTATATCAGGCAACAAATAGAATTTCAATCCCTGGCCGGCGTTTGGAAGTGTCATTGATCTTACAGCGAGAACCAAAATAAGAACAAACAACATGATCATCATAACTTTAGTAATTTTTTCGACACCTTCCTGCAGACCTAATGAACAAATTCCAAAACATATTACAGTGGTTATAACCATCCACAAAGTCATTTCCCAGGGATTGGCGATCATTTTCTCAAATATTGTGCCTATCTGCTGGGTGTCTGCTCCATCAAACTTTCCGAATGCGAACTTGAAGAAATAGCCCAGCATCCAGCCTGCAACGGTGGTATAGAACATCATGAGGACGTAATTGCCTGCAACTCCGGCATAACCCATCCAATGCCATTTTTGGCCTTTTTTCTCCAAAACATTAAATGAGGTGGCTATACTCTTCTGACTGGCGCGCCCAACTGCCAGTTCCATTGTCATAATGGGCACTCCAAGAATAACAATAAATATCAAGTAAGTAAGTACAAATAATCCGCCGCCATACTGGCCAGTGACATAAGGAAAACGCCAAACATCGCCTAATCCTATTGAACAGGCTGCGGAAATAAGAATGAATCCTAATCGAGAGGCAAATCTTTCTCGTTTTTCCACCGTCCCCATCCTCCTACATACATTTATTTTGAGTTATTTTAGACACGGGAAAATTATATTATATTTTTTTACAGGTAGCAATAAAACATTCCATTTGTTATAATTGCTGTTTAACATAGCTTTAAACTGATATATATAAGAACATATGCCGATATCTATTATTTAATTTTTACATTATAATACTAGTGCCGTAAAATTAATTTTTATCAGATTTTATGTTGGGTAGAATTAATTTGAGAGGGTGTTTTTTGTGGTAAAGATAGAATGCTTTGTACCGGAAGAATATGTAGTGAAGATCAGGGATGCATTAAATGAAATGGGTGCTCTTACGGTGGATGGCAGTTACGATTATTGTATGGCTGTTTCCAAAGTTAAAGGCAGTTGGCGGCCTCTGCCAGGAGCAAATCCATATTTGGGAGATACGGGCGAATTATGTGAGGCAGAGGAAGCTAAGATTGAATTTACCTGCAAAAAAGAGCTATACAAGGCAGCGGTAGAAACAATAAAACGGTTTCATCCGTATGAAAAGCCTGTAATTAATGTAATACCTCTTATAGATTAATAAAATGAAAGGTCAGAAGTTATGAGAAAAACAAAAATTATTTGTACTCTCGGACCAGCAGTGGACGACGAGAAGATATTAAAAAGCATGATTGAGGAAGGCATGGACGTAGCCAGGCTGAATTTTTCCCATGGCAGTCATGAAGAACATTTAAAACGTGTTAATTTATTTAAGAAGGTAAGAGATGAAGTGGGGAAGCCTGTGGCTTTGCTTTTGGATACCAAAGGTCCGGAAATCAGGCTTGGTGTCTTTGAAGGCGGCGAAGCAGAACTTGATGCCAATGAAACTTTCATTCTGACTACTCAGGAAATATTGGGAAATAAACAGAAGGTTTCCGTTTCATATGACAAGCTGCCCCAATATGTTAAAAAAGGCGACAGGATCCTTTTGGATGACGGCCTTATTGAATTGATCGTATCTTTAACGACAGACACCGAAATCATTTGCCGTATTATAAACGGCGGAATAATAAAGGACAAAAAAGGCGTTAATGTGCCGGGCGTAAAACTGAATATGCCTTATCTCAGCGAAAAGGATATTGAAGACATAAAATTTGCCGTTAAACATGATTTTGATTACATAGCCGCCTCATTTACCCGCAGCGCTGCAGATATTATTGATATAAAGAACATACTTGAGGAAAACGGCGGTCAGGATATCCAGATAATAGCCAAAATAGAGAACAGCGAAGGTGTGGAGAATATAGATGAGATTCTCATGGTCAGCGACGGTTTAATGGTAGCCCGTGGTGATATGGGAGTTGAAATTGATTATAATGAGCTTCCGAGACTTCAGAAAATGCTGATTAAAAAGGCTATGGCTCATGGGAAAAAGTCCATTACCGCAACCCAGATGCTTGACTCCATGATATTTAAGCCAAGGCCGACCAGAGCCGAGATCAATGACGTTGCCAATGCAATATATGACGGTACCAGCGCTATTATGCTTTCAGGTGAAACGTCGATAGGCAAATATCCTGTTGAGAG
>JAAYFU010000067.1 GCA_012728095.1 Clostridiaceae bacterium | reverse complement strand
GGAATCGTCATCTTCCACTTCTGTCACAGAAACCTCGTCAGGGTTGTCAACTAATGATCTGGCTATATTCTCCAGCAACTCTTTCATTGGCAATACCTCCATTCGTTGCAGAAAGAAGAACCCTCCACAATCGCATATTGCGTGCGGGCTTCAAGAACCCTGAGCTTCGCAATGGAATTATTCTGTAACACCCGCGATCTTAAGGAGCTTCTTAACAGTTTCAGTGGGCTGAGCGCCGTTTTTCAGCCATTTCTTTACCTTTTCGGCATCTACATTGATAACTGAAGGCTCTGCTTTCGGATCGTAAGTACCAACCTGTTCTATAAACTTACCATCACGCGGAGATCTCGCGTCAGCTACAACTATTCTGTAGTAAGGCTTTTTCTTTGCACCTATTCTCTTTAATCTGATTTTTACCATGATTTCACCACCTTTCGCATGCCGTGTATTTAAGTCTTTTTCTATCTTTCGTCTGACTTTATTATTAAGTCATAGACGTTATAAGCTAATCAGAATGGCTTTCTGAAACCACCCATACTTCTCATTATCTTTTTGGCATTTCCGCCTGAAAATTGTTTCATAAGCTTTTTCATATCTTCAAACTGCTTTAGAAGCCTGTTGACATCAGTAACGGTCGTTCCGCTTCCTTTTGCGATCCTTAAACGTCTGCTTGCATTAAGGATACTTGGGTTATTGCGCTCCTGCTTTGTCATTGACTGGATTATGGCAACCGTACGGGCAAACTGCTTCTCATCCAGTTCAATACCCTTTAATGCTTTGGCGTTAAATCCCGGCAGCATCCCAAGAATCTGATTTAAAGGCCCCATTTTCTTTAACTGCTGCATCTGCTCAAGAAAGTCATCCAGGGTGAAAGTAGCGGTTCTCATCTTCCTTTCAAGCTCAATAGCCTGCTTTTCATCAAAAGCAGCCTGGGCCTTTTCTATCAGGCTGAGAACATCCCCCATTCCAAGAATCCGGGATGCCATTCTGTCGGGATAAAAGGGCTCCAAATCATTTAATTTTTCGCCTAAACCGGCGAACTTAATAGGCTTTCCGGTTACCGCCCTGACTGAAAGAGCCGCTCCGCCCCTGGTATCGCCGTCAAGTTTTGTCAGAATAACCCCATCAATACCCAGCTTTTCATTGAAAGAGCCTGCTACATTGACTGCATCCTGCCCCGTCATGGAGTCTACCACCAGCAGTATTTCCTGGGGCTTTACGGCCTCCTTGATGCGTTTGAGCTCATTCATCAGTTCTTCGTCTATATGAAGCCGTCCCGCAGTATCTATAATAACCGTGTCAAACTGCATGCTTTTTGCATGTTCGACAGCTTTTTGGGCTATTATTACGGGATCTGTGTCAGTTCCCATTTCAAATACCGGGATGTTAAGCTGGCCGCCTACTACCTGAAGCTGCTTCACAGCTGCCGGACGATAGACGTCGCATGCCACCAGTAACGGGCGTTTACCTTCTTTTCTCAGCAAATTGGCAAGCTTTCCGCTTGTTGTTGTCTTACCTGAGCCCTGAAGGCCAACCATCATGTACACTGTAGGAGGCGCAGGCGAATAAGTCAGTTTTGACGGGACAGACCCCATCAGCTTTATCAGTTCTTCATGCACTATCTTAACAATTTGCTGCCCCGGTGTAAGACTTTCCAGTACGCTTTGCCCTACAGCTCTTTCCGATACCGAATTAACAAAATCTTTAACAACCTTAAAGTTGACATCGGCTTCAAGAAGCGCAAGTTTAACCTCGCGCATCATATCTTTTACGTCTTTTTCGCTAAAGCGTACAGAACCCCTCATTTTTTTCATCAGGTTCTGTAGTTTTTCGGATAACCCTTCAAAAACCATTTACTACCTCTATGCTATAACGTTTAATTTTATAACCTGTTTGTTATTATAGTGTATCCAGCATTTTTTCCAGTAAATCGATTGCCTGTCTGTAATCAGAATCCTTAACAAGCTCGGGAGATTTCCTGCCCATATTCTTAAGGCTATCTAACGCCTTCTCGATATTCTTCTCCTGTTCTTTGAACCGCTCTACCAGGCCAAGCTTTTTTTCGTATTCCAATAGGGCCTGTTTGGCTTTTCGGATACTGTCATAAACTCCCTGCCTGCTTATACTCAATTCCTCTGCGATTTCTCCCAGCGACAGATCGCTGTTAAAATACAGATCCATTATTTCATGTTGTCTCTCGGTTAAAAGATGACCGTAAAAATCCAGGAGTACAGTGATTTCATAAATGTCCTCAACAGTATCCAGCGGATTTGGTTCAGCTTTTATATTATCATTCATACTCATACCATCTGTCAAGCGTTTTTGCTTTACAGATAGAGATTATATTTTAAATACTCCGGTTCTGTCAATATTAAATCTATGAGAAATTATTGCCGTGATTTAATAGAATGCGGAAATCCTGCGGCTTTATGGTATTGTTATCTTTTCTGCATTGCTTTATAATGTAGTATTACTAAGGAGGTAATTGCATTGAGGCTTAGAAATGTCCCCAACGCTTATGAAAAATTAAAAGCATGCAGCAACTTTGTGCCTGAACCTCGGGATTACAAGGGCAAATGGAAAAAGTATTTCGACAATGATAATCCTGTCCATATCGAGATAGGGCCGGGAAAAGGGGAATTCATAGTACAATTGTCACAGCAAAACCCTCATATAAATTATATAGCCATTGAAAAGTCCCCTGCCGTATTAGTAAAAATAATAAGGAAAATACCCGATGAGGGCATTCATAATCTTGCTATAACTGTCTTTGATGCCGGGAACCTGGAAGAAATCTTTGAGAGCGGAGAAGTAGAAAAACTATATCTCAATTTTTCGGATCCCTGGCCTAAGAAGAAGCATGCAAAAAGGCGCCTTACCTCGCCGAAATTTTTAAAAATATATAAAAATATTCTGAAGCCGGGATCGATCATCGAGTTTAAGACCGATAACCGTCCCATGTTTGATTATTCCATTGAGACATTTAAAGAGGAAGGCTATAATCTTATAAAGATAACATATGACCTGTACAACAGTGATTTATTGGAGGGAAATATTCCTACAGAATATGAGAAAAAATTTCACAGCCTGGGAACACCAATCAACAAACTGATCGCAGTATATGAAGCAGATAACGCCGCAACGGAGGAACGCAAAGATGACATTCACCCACAAGAATAAAGGAACATGTTCTACACAAGTACAATTTGAAATTGAATCCGGGAAAATATATAATGTCAGATTTACAGGAGGCTGCAACGGCAATCTGCAGGGTATTTCCGCGCTTCTTGAAGGTATGGACGCCGTTGACGCCGTACGAAAACTTAAGGGCTTAAGATGCAATTTTAAACCCACTTCATGCCCTGACCAGCTTTCACAAGCCATTGAAGAAGCTCTTGAAACATTAAAGTCATGATTGTTGACAACAATATTATTTCTATTGTATACTTGAATTCGACCATTTGATATATCGTACATCGGTAATCAAATATACCTATAGGGGAGTAGCTCAGCTGGTAGAGCAGCGGTCTCCAAAACCGCGTGCCGCGGGTTCAAGTCCTGTCTCCCCTGCCAAATAAAAAAGATTCCTATTCAAGCGTATTATAAGCTTTGAATAGGAATTTTTCTTTTTCAAGTCAAAAATAGACCTCACGTCCTGAATTTAATAAAAGGAAGGATGAAAGTCAATGAAAATGCGATTTACTCCCCCAAAAAACACCACACGTCTTTTTGTACGCACTTTAACTCTGCAAGAATTTTACTCTCTTCATGATTACTTTATAAGAGACAAAACCCTTGAAGGACTTGCATCTCGTACTATAAGCGACCATAAAAAACACATGAAATACTTTCAGACTTATGCATGCGGTGAATATCAACCGCACGACAAAGTTGATAAGAATAATATATTTTAGGTATTTTGCTAATAATAACTACTGAGATAGATTTTTTATCAATTAATTCATCATATAGTTTTTTTAAATATTTTCTATCAAATAAATATAAAGCGAAAAATATTAATTGAGGAGGATTATTATGAAATTTAATTTTAAAGGAAAGAAAGCATTAGTAACTGGTGGTGGTAGCGGACTCGGAAGAGAATGCGCACTATTATTTGCTCAAAATGGAGTAGATGTATTAATTGCTGATGTAAAAAGAGAAAGATGTGAAAAGGTTGCTGAAGAAGTAAGAAATCTTGGTGCACAAGCTATTGCATATGAAGTAGATATAACTGATTACGATCAAGTAGCAAAAATGTATAGAACAATAGTTGAACAATGGGGTACTGTTGATTATGTTGTAAATAGTGCTGGTGTGTGTTTAACAGAAGAACTTACAAAACAAAGTATAAATGATATTAATTTATCAATTGATGTTAATGTTAAAGGAGTTTTATACTCATGCAGAGAAGCTTTGGCAATCATGAGACCTAAAAAGTTTGGTAAAATTGTTAATATGTCTTCAATCGCAGCAAAAGCTTGCCTCGGCGGTTTTAGTGTTTATAGTGCAACAAAAGCAGCAGTATTAGCAGCAACAGCATCTTTAGGAAGAGAAGCTGCACTTGATAATGTAACTGTTAACTGTATTTGTCCAGGTATTATCAAAACAAGTATGTGGGAAGAAATTTTAGACCAAACGGCTGGTGATGATCAAGCAGAACGTGATCGTGTATGGGCAGAATGGGTTAAAGGAACACCTAATGGTAAACCTCAAGAACCAATAGATATTGCAAATATGGTTGCATTCTTATGTACTGAAGAAGCAAGATATATAACTTCACAAAATATTGGTGTAGATGGTGGATTTACATTTTAATCGGGTAGGAGTCTACCCATTAGATGAGTACCATCCTACACGATTTTCTTGTTAAAAAATATAAATTCCTTCCAAATCTTGTTTCATTACTCACTTTCAGCATTTCTTATTGTATAATATAAATGATGGATTTTGTCATAAACATCCGAATTACAGCAAGATTTTAATTGTCTAATTTTAGGGGGGAAAAATGAAAAAGATTGCATTTATTTTATCATTGCTGGTAGTGGTTGCTTTTATATCATATCAAATGAACGCTGATGATATAGCAGTATTCAGCACCATATCGGATACAGACCCCACAACAGCTGATAATACTCTCAATCCGCAGGAGGCATCATCTGATTCTCAGGATACAGATACTCTTGAACCGAATTCTGAACCTGCTATTGAAACAATAACCCCCACCCATACTCCGGCACCAACTTCAACACCGGAGCCAACATCAACTCCGGTACCCTCTGCATCTCCTGCTTCAGCGACGACTTTCGGCCCTGCTTCAAAGCAGTTAAATACTCCTGCTGCAAAGCCTCAGCCAACTGCAGCTGAACCACCGGTTATCAGCATCAGCCGGGAGGAAGCTTTAAATATAATACCATTGGAATATCAGCAGTTAAGTTATTTTAATCCTGATAATGCAGCCCGATATGTTGGATATAAAGAACTAAACCCTGATTTGGACTATGAAAAAGTAATTACATACGTCAATATTGGCCTTGATTTCCCCTTTTACTCAAATATATATACAATATCGGACACAAACCGTATTGATATACTGGTAAACAAATATAATAAGCTTCCAGACAATTTTGTTCCCCAACTGGAACAACTGCCGGCTTCTATTTGTGTTTCGGGAACAGGTAATCATTATTTAAGGAAGGAAGCAAAAGAAGCCTTTGAAAAAATGCATAACGATGCAAAAAAGCTGGGGCTCAATATTACAGCTTTCGGTACATACAGAAGTATAGAGTTACAGAAAAGTATCTGGAACAACAAAGTTAAATCGGGAAGAACAGTTGAGGACGTAGACAGGCTTAATGCACGGGGCGGTCACAGCGAACACAACACCGGATTAGCCATAGATGTAATAAAGAATAATTATACGGTTGAAAACACTGCTGAATATAAGTGGTACAAGGACAACGCACACCTTTATGGTTTCATAATCCGGTATCCAAAGGATAAGGAAAATATAACCGGTTATGCTTATGAACCGTGGCATTT
>JAAYFU010000066.1 GCA_012728095.1 Clostridiaceae bacterium | reverse complement strand
AGGCAAACAGGGGCGCCGGTAGCATCCTTGATTCTTCCAGCATAAAAAATGTGGTCAGCATGGCCATGAGTCAGTATTATATATTTCGGCTCAAGTCCCCGGCTGTCAATTATCCTTTTAATATTCTGAGGTTTATTGCCGCAGTCTATTATGGCACACTGATTTTTGCTTTCTATAATATATGTGTTTGATCCGAATATTCCGTTTGTCAAAATAATGGGTTCCATTATCCTTCATCCTTCAAAATGTTTTCTTACTGTCAATCATTAGCGTTACCGGACCATCATTAATATAGTCCACTTCCATACTTGCCTGGAATATGCCGGATTCAACCTTAATACCATATTTATTGCTGATATATTCTATAAACCTGTCATAAAAGTCTTTTGCCTTTTCAGGCCTTGCCGCCTTTGAATAGCTGGGCCTGTTCCCTTTTCTGCAATCTCCGTAAAGCGTGAACTGGGAAACCACCAGGACACTTCCACCTACATCAATAACCGACAGGTTCATTTTATCATTATCGTCTTCAAAAATACGTAGATTCATAATCTTGTCGGCCATGTATTCCAGGTCCTTATTTTCATCGTCTTCTCCCACGCCTAGAAATACCAGTATCCCTTTTTCTATTTTTCCAGTTATTCTGCCTTCAACTCTTACCTCGGCGCGTTTGACCCGTTGCACAACAGCACGCATATAATCTCCTCATTTGTTACGTGATATTTCTATTACATCCTTTATACGACTCATCTTATTGATTATCCTGTCCAATTGTTCAGTATCATTTATTTCAAGGGTCATTTGCATCAGGACCGACATATCCTTGGCAGTTCTTGCGTTAATTGCCCTTAACGGAATTCGGGACTCTCCTATAGCATTTGTAACGTCGACAATCAGACCGGTCCTGTCGCGGGCCTTTAAAGTAATTTCGGCTAAATAAGAGACATTTTGTGAAACATTCTTATACCAGTATACATCAATTAGCCTGGCATCCCCGTCAATTATGTTGTTTCGTATATTTGAACAGTCCTTTCTGTGAACCGAAACACCGCGTCCCCTGGTTATATATCCTATTATTTCATCTCCGGGGACAGGATTGCAACATCGTGAAAGTCTGACCAGGCAATTGTCAATACCCTTAACAACCACGCCGCTGTCCGGCATGTTTTTAGTTTTCCGTTTGCTTTCTTTTTCAACCTGGTCAAGGAGCATACTGGTCTGCTCTTCAGGCGGGAGACTCTTCCTGTACTCCTCCTTTAACCTGGATACAACTTTCTGGGCTGTAATACCCCCCAGGGTTATTGCTGCGAAAATATCTTCGATATTATTAAAATTATACTTCTTCAGTAATGCTTCAATATATTCGCTCTTTACAGCCTGGCTCATGGTGAGCCCATGCTTCTTCAATTCTTTTTCAAATGCTATTCTTCCCTGTTCAACATTTTCTTCCCTTTTTTCTTTTTTGAACCACTGATTGATTTTATTTCTGGCCTGCGATGTCTTGGCGATCTTAAGCCAGTCCCTGCTGGGCCCATTGCTTGCTCCGGACGTAATAATCTCAACTATATCCCCGTTCTTAAGCTCATATTCAAGGGGTACAATTCGGCCGTTTACTTTGGCGCCTATCATCCTGTTGCCGATAGCGCTGTGAATTGAATAAGCAAAATCAATAGGAGTCGATCCGGCCTTGAGGTTTTTAACATCTCCCTTGGGGGTAAAAACGAAAACCTCGTCGGTAAACAAATCTATTTTAAGATTCTCCATGAATTCATCGGGATCCCTTGCGTCCTTCTGCCATTCAAGCATTTGACGCAGCCAGGAAAGTTTTTCTGCATAGGATTTATTGCTGTATCCGCCTTCTTTGTACTGCCAATGAGCGGCGATACCAACTTCGGCAACCCGGTGCATTTCCCATGTTCTTATCTGTATTTCAAAGGGTATTCCGTCAGGGCCGATGACAGTTGAGTGAAGAGACTGGTACATATTGGGCTTAGGCATTGATATATAATCTTTAAAACGGCCCGGCATCGGCTTGAACATTTCATGCATTATACCCAGAAGGGCATAGCAGTCCTTAACTGAATTTACAATTAATCGTATTGCGAAAAGATCATAAATCTGATCAAGGGTTTTGTTCTGTGTTTTCATTTTTTTGTAAATGCTGTAAAGATGTTTGGCACGTCCCTCTATGAACGCATCTATTCCTACTTCGGTAGTTTTCTTTCTGACATTTTCAATAATATTATTTATATATTCCTCGCGCTCTTTGCGCTTTTTAGCTATTCTTTCCACTAAATCATAATAGCTCTTCTCATCAAGATATCGGAAGCTTAAATCCTCCAGTTCCCATTTTATTTTATGAATTCCCAGGCGATGGGCCAGCGGCGCGTATATTTCCATTGTCTCCCTTGCCTTTTGAAGCTGTTTTTCCTTGGACATAAACTTAAGCGTCCTCATATTATGAAGACGGTCCGCAAGCTTTATAATAATCACCCGGATGTCTTTTGCCATGGCAAGGAACATTTTTCTGAAATTCTCGGCCTGGATCTCCTGCTTGGATGTATAGGGAATTTTGGTGAGGTTGGTTACACCCTCAACCAATTCTGCTATTTCAGCGCTGAATTCCTTCTTAATCTGATCGTAGGTGAAAGTGGTATCCTCAAGAGTATCATGAAGCAATCCGGCAATAATCGAACTGTCGTCCATTTCCAGCTCGGCTAAAATACAACCTACCTCGACAGGATGAATAATATACGGATCTCCCGATACTCTTTCCTGACCTTCATGAGCCTTGGTAGAAATATTATATGCCTTTTCTATCAAAGCCAGATTCGAATCGGGATTGTATTTCATTATTGAATCTTTCAGTCTCTTGAAAGCATCAAGCATGTTATCCACCAATCAGTTAAAACTATGCAACATGTTATTTATCCAGTTCAGTATTTCTGAATCCTCCAGGTTTACTTTTCTTACTTCATCAGGCTGTTTGACGGTGTAATTCCCTTTCTCATCAAGTATTACTTCCATCAGTTCCAGCTCGTCAAATATCAATAAAGCTGCAAGAAACTTATATGCATTAATGTTAAGCTTTGTCTCTCTTCTGAGTATTCCGGCATGTACAAACATATCCGGGGTTGTCAAGCATAAAGTACCTTTACGGCTTATATACCTGTATATGACTGCAAGGATGTTCCTGGTTATTACAATATCTTCAAAAAATATTATTTTATTAATAATCCCATTATAAAGCCAACTTTCGTCGCAATCAAGACATTCGACATGCCGGGCTGCTTTAAGCAATAACCTGTTCTTTATTAAAGCTCCTTCCGTAAGCCGCATATCCAGGATATTTATTTGTAAGCTTTCAACGCCCCGATATTCATTTACTTCCTGTGTAAATACGATATCTACAACATCGTCGGTAAATATCCCTGTTTCAAGATATCCTTTCCTGAAATATACTCCTTCGATAAGCTTTCCGTCAATTACAAATGAAAGTTTAAGATGCCGGCCGTTTCCGACAATTTTCTTATCCTTGATTTTTGCTCCTTTATAGCAAAAGACCGGTATCCTGTTTCCGCAGCCAAACGGCTCAAGCTGCGAAATCATCTTTGCCGTATCTAAACTTATATCGCTACTTTTCGCTTCAATATCAATAGTTATTTCCGGGATAAGCATTTCGTCTGTTATAATTTCGTTTGCATAAAGATTGATCCTTTTTCTGAATAATTCCAGGTTTGATGGTGAGATTGTCAGCCCTCCTGCCTGTTCATGACCCCCGTATTTTATCAATAGATCTGATTGGGATTCCATGGCCTTAAATATGTTGAAACCTTCTATGCCTCTTGCGGATCCTACCGCTTTTTCATTTTCGATAGAAAAGACAAATACGGGCTTATTGTAACGTTCCACCAGCTTTGAAGCAACGATTCCAATTACGCCGTGATGCCAGTTTTCATGATAAACGACAATAACCTTTTCATTGTTATATTGGGGATCATGCTCAATAATAACAACAGCCTCATTGAAAATCTTATCCTGGATTTCCTGTCTCTTTGTATTTGAGCTGTTTAAAGCAAAAGCGTATTCATTGGCTTCGGATTCGTTATCAGTTGTAAACAGTTTAACTGCTATACCGGCATCACCCATACGGCCGGCGGCGTTAACCCTCGGCGCAATTATAAAGGAAACTCTATATGAATCTATCTGGGTTGTATTTATCAAAGCCGCATCCAAAAGAGCCTTAATACCAATACAAGGATTATTCCGTATTTTCTCCAGCCCGAATTTTGCTATTATCCGGTTTTCACCTTTAAGTTCAACGATATCCGCAATTGTGGCAATAGCCGCGATATCAATATAATCTTCAAAAGCTCTCTCATTGCCGGTATATATTCCCAAAGCATGAACCAGTTTTAATACCACACCTGTGCCGCATAGATTCTTAAATGGATAATTACTGTAAGGAAGATGAGGATTAATAATTGCAAAAGCATCGGGAATCAGATCTTCTTTGCACTGATGGTGATCGGTAATTATTATATCAATCCTTCTTCCACGTTTTTTGCATTTTTCTACTATTTCAGCCACCTGACCGCGGGCAGATATGCCACAATCAACAGTAATGACCAGGTCATAGTCGTTACTGCTTATGAATTCAACTGCAACATCAGAGATTCCATAACCTTCGTCAACTCTGTCAGGTATATAGTAGTCAGCCGATAGATTCAATGATCTGAAAAACCTTATCAGAATTGATGTTGCCGAAACTCCATCTGCGTCATAGTCTCCGTATATTAATACTTTTTCCTTCTTCTGAATTGCCGAAAGAATTCTCTCAACCGCATCTTTCATCCCGTCAAGCAAAAACGGGTCATGTAAATTCTTAAGAGTCGGGTTCAGGAATTGTTCAATTTCATCCGCGGTTAATAAGCCCCTTTGATACAGCAGATTATATACTATTTCATCAGTTGCTTTATCTTTTATTTCTCCGTTATTTTTCTCATTTATGTACTTCCATTTTCTTCCGTTTCCTAAATAATAATTCTCCATCTTTTTGCCCTTAAATTCTGCATATTGATAACTTAATAACAAAGCCCGAAGTTGCCTCCGGGCTTTGTTATTTATTAAAATGTTGTTAAGGCTATCTTCTTAAAGGTTCAACAAATAAAACCCTCACTTTGACTTTCTTTTCCTCGCAGCCTCGGATTTCTTCTTGCGCCTTACGCTAGGCTTTACATAGTGTTCTCTCTTCCTAACTTCGGCGAGAACGCCTGCCTTCGCACATTGTCTCTTAAATCTTTTAAGCGCACTGTCAAGGGATTCGTTCTCCTTAACTTTTACTTCAGACACATCTATCCCTCCCCTCTGTTACGTACATGCCGCCGTGCCAGGGGATTTATCCAGTCAGTGTGAATGGTAAACCATGTTACAGCACGTAATTTATTATATAATAGTGGTTTTAACAGCGTCAATACTTATTCCTATAATTATATTATCTTCTCATCCAGTTTTGTTCCACCAAGAACATGGTAATGAAGGTGAAAAACCGTCTGACCGGCTCCCTTGCCACAGTTGACAATTATTCTGTATCCGTCCTTGTTGATGCCGGTTATCTCAGCGACTTTTTTTATTCCGCGATGAATATGTGTTACGTTATCAATATTCTCATCATTTAGCTCTTCGAAACTGTCGATATGGACTTTCGGAACAACAAGCACATGCACCGGTGTTACCGGGTTAATGTCCTTAAAAGCATAAACATACTCATCCTCGTAAACCCTGGTTGAAGGTATCTCGCCCTTTATAATCCGGCAAAACAGACAATTATCCATTATATCAACTCCTAAATAAAATTATTTTTATACTGAGTACCATGCCACTCTGAGCGAAGCGTATCGGAGCCGAAGGATCATTTATGTTGAGACATAAGATTCTTCGCTGACGCTCAGAATGACAAAGAGGACAAGATTCTTCGCTTACGCTCACATGGGTCAATTGCTCACTCGCACCTCTTACATCTGCCTCATTAAACCTTATAGCATCTCAATGGCCATTTTTTCCGCTATTTCAAGAGCCTTATCCATACCTGACGGATCTTTTCCGCCGGCCTGAGCCATATCCGGGCGGCCTCCTCCACCGCCTCCGCATGCCGCCGCTGCTTCCTTTATTATTTTACCACTGTGAATTCCTGCTTCAACAGCATCTTTCGTAGCCGAAACAATCAAATTGACTTTTCCGTCTTTTTCTGAAATCAGTATTACAACACCTGAGCCAATTTTATTCTTTATTATGTCAGATGTATTTCTGAGAGCATTCATATCAAGACCTTCCATTTTGGAGGCTATTATTTTTATGCCTTTAACGGTCCTGCTTTTTGAGATAATATTATCAAGATTACTGTTGATAAGTTTGGTATTGGCTTCCTCCAGAGCCTTCCTGGTTGTCTTTAATTCATCAAAAAGGCTCTCTATTTTTTTCACAAGATCCTCGGTTGATGATTTGGCTGCTTCGGCTGCATGTTTCAAATATTTCTCTTTTTCTTTATAATAATTGAGCGCGTTAAAACCTGTAAGAGCCTCTATTCTCCTGACTCCTGCGGAGATTCCGCTTTCACTCAGTATTTTAATCAGCCCTGCCTCGCCTGTTGAGCTTAAATGTGTGCCGCCGCACAATTCACTGCTGTAATCGCCTGCTGAAACAACACGGACAACATCGCCGTATTTTTCATCAAAAAGCGCAGTGGCACCTGATTTTTTCGCCTCATCGACAGTCATTATCCTTGTATTAACAGGCAGATTAGCTAAAATTTTTGAATTAACTTCGTTTTCCACGGCTTCAATCTGCTCCTGTGTCATGGCAGAAAAATGCGTAAAGTCAAAACGCAATCTGTCCGGACTTACCATGGATCCAGCCTGGTTTACATGATCTCCTAAAATGTTTTTCAGCGCTTTATGGAGCAAATGGGTAACAGTATGGTTTCTGGCCGTGGCTTTACGTTTTTCAACATCAATTGACGCAGTAACTTTGTCGCCAACCTGTACAGCCCCGCTTACAATTTTCCCTATATGGAGGAATTTTCCGTCGGATGTTTTTTTACAGTCATAAACCTCCATTTTAAAGTTATTGTTGTAAATAACTCCGGTATCCCCAACCTGTCCGCCGCTTTCCGCATAAAACGGAGTCGTGTCCAGAACAATTGTAACCTCGTCATCCTGCTGGGCGTTTTCAGACAACTCATTATTCAATATGATAAACTGGACGATACCTTCACCGGTAGTCTCTTCGTATCCTATAAACTTTGTTGTCAGAGTTTTATCGGTATTTGCAAACAAGTCCTTTTCCCACGCTGAACTTTCTTTGCTTTTATGAGCTTCACGGGCTTTTTCTTTTTGGATCCTCATCTCATTATGGAAACCTTCTTCATCTATGGAAATGCTATTCTCATTAGCAATCTCCCTGGTTAAATCCAGGGGGAATCCATAGGTGTCGTGAAGCTTAAACACCATCTCTCCTGTCAATTTATTAGAACCGTTTTTCCGTACCTGGTTCATATACTCTTCCAGGATAATCATGCCCTGGTCAACTGTGGCGTAGAAGCGTTCTTCCTCAAGACTTATTACCTTTTTAATATAATCCCGTTTTTCAACGAGATTTGGATAGGCTTCCCCGAAACACTCGATTATGGTATCCGCTATTTCAGCCAGGAACAAACGGTCAATCCCCAGGAGTCTTCCATGTCGTGCAGCCCTTCTCAGAAGCCTTCTTAAAACATACCCGCGTCCTTCGTTTGACGGGAGAATACCGTCTGAAACCATCATGGTTACGCTTCTGCTGTGGTCTGTTATTACACGGATGGAAACATCTTTCTTATATTCCTTGCCATAAGACACATTTGCTATCCTGCAGACATGGTCAAGAATAGCCCTTATGGCATCGACCTCAAAAATATTGTCCACATTCTGCATAATGCATGCCAGACGTTCAAGTCCCATGCCTGTGTCTATATTTTTATTAGCCAACTCAAGATATGTGCCGTCTTCCTGTTTATCAAACTGGGTAAATACGTTATTCCAAACCTCAATAAAACGATCACAGTCGCAGCCTACCGTACAGTCAGGCTTTCCACAGCCTTTATCTGCTCCTCTGTCGTAATATATTTCCGAACAAGGTCCGCAGGGGCCTGTGCCATGCTCCCAGAAATTATCCTCTTTGCCCATACGGAAAATCTTTTCCGGCGGGAGTCCTACATCCTTGTTCCAGATTTCATAGGCTTCATCGTCTTCTTCGTAAACAGACACATAGAGCCTGTCTTCCGGTATCTCAAGAACCTTCGTCATGAATTCCCATGCCCATGGTATGGCTTCCTTTTTGAAATAATCGCCGAAAGAGAAATTACCCAGCATCTCAAAGAAAGTAGCATGACGTGATGTTTTTCCCACATTCTCTATATCAGGTGTACGTATGCATTTCTGGCATGTGGTAACGC
This sequence comes from Clostridiaceae bacterium, assembly GCA_012728095.1. Taxonomy (GTDB): domain Bacteria; phylum Bacillota; class Clostridia; order DSM-8532; family DSM-8532; genus DTU059. The sequence goes on along the minus strand of JAAYFU010000066.1, from coordinate 50,351 downwards.
GTTTTCTCGGCGGAACTGCACGGCCGGTAAAGTAAGGCTTTAAAGGAGTCATACCGGCATTTATCAATAAAATACTAGGATCATTTTGCGGAACCAGCGAAAAGCTTGGCAGCCGTAAATGACCCTTGCTCTCAAAAAAAGATAAATACATTTCTCTTAGTTCATTTAATTCGTATTTACGCATAATATATTACGACCTCTCTTTTTAAGTAACATTATCATTGTTGACCTGAGGAAGAAAAGAATCCATTTTAAAGAAAAAGGCAGATCCTTTATTCCATTTGGGTATGACAATACTGACATCCCGCTTTTTTTATCTCATTTCCATAACATAGATAAGTATACCCAAACCGACTAAATTACGTCAAGCAGAACCGGCTAAAATAAGAATATTTGACCTTAGGGTTTATAGCCTTTATAAAATAATATATAGACACATCTTTTTTTATCGTATATCATGCGCAAAACCGTATCAGGCCAGCCCTGGCTGATTCATAAACTGTCGGTAAACGGGTTCTTTTAATCTTTTTTCTCCCCGGGCAAATTCAAATTACCGCTTTCAATGGCCTCTGTTACATCATCGATAGAAATACCCTTTTTATCAAGCGTTTCCTTAAGCTTTGCCGCTTTTTGCAATAATAAGAACTGCTCGATTTCCGCAATTTTTGAAGAAATCTCTTTTATCTCATTATTTATTTTCTCCTTCTCTGAAATCTTCTTGCGCAGTTCTTCCTTCAATATTTCCAGTTTTTCAGCACGTGATTTTCTTCCGGCTTTTTTCGCCATCATAAATCACCTTCTTTCCCGCCTTTAAGCCGTTTGCAGTATCTAAAAACAGTGTAAACACCAATGGCAGTAAAAATAATGACTATATCAATCGAGCTTATGTGGAAGAAACGTAAAACACTTTGTTTTTGTATTTCCGGCTGCGTAAAGGTTTTTTTGTGGTAAGCCTGGATTATAGTTTCATCATTTTTGCTGTTTATCCCGTAAGATACCTGCCGTTTTGAATTTTCATTTTTATTGGTTATATTATGATAAATATATGAAACAGCAACAAAGACAATAAGGATTATGGCAATATAATCGGTTGCCCTCGAAAAACCGTTTCTTTTTTTGTACACCTCAGCCCTGTTCTTTCTCCATTCAGATAAAAAATTGTTCACAAATATTTCCTCCCTAATAATGACCCTCTTCAATCTTTTCAAGTATACCGGATATTTTCTCCGCTCTTTCCTTTTCTTCCGCTGTAAAGCCAAAATCCGACATAACACTGTCCCTGCTTTTGTTGACTATCTTTACATACAAAGCAGAATGTCCATCACATTTGCAACCGTTACCTGCACAGTACGAAATATGAGAACTGGTACAGCCTCTCGGACAAGAGGGAGTGTGACTGCCGGGATGGCCGGGGCAATAACAACCACTGCAATAATATGTTCCGCTGTAAGTTGACATATCATAGAATTTATCCAATACATCCTGCATTTCATTGTCTTTTAAATTCAAAGAATCTATCAAATCATAAACGCCACGGGGATCCATACCGTATTCACCGTAGAGTTTCTGCTTTTGAACAATAAGAATCGACAAAACATCCCGGTATATGTCTGATATTAAATATCCATCGCTGCCCGGATCTTCAAAGCCATATTCATATCCGTCATGCTTATTTAAAATTTCATTATAATTTTCATTAACTTGCTCAATAAAACCAAACACCCTGTCTTTCTGGTTTTCAAAAACCGTTTGTTTTGATTGATCAGGTTCAGAAGGATTATAAAGCCAACCAAAACAAGAGTTAAAGGCAGTTGAAATAAAAATCATAATGGATGACACTATATTGAAAATAATTATTATACCAATAAGCAGCGCAGCGGCTTTAAGTATGACAGGATTAAACATTACTCTAACGGAATTAACGACAGTCTTGACATCCCCGGCTACCGCTTTGGCTGCAATTTTTAATTTTTCGGCTTTCTTTTTCGCATTTTTTATAGATTTAACAGTTCTTGAGGTACCCCTTACAACAGTTTTAACTTGTGTATAGACTTTTTTCCCGACCCTGTATGTTCTTTTGACGGCAACGGCAGTATTTCTGACTTTAACACTTGCTATCCTCAATGCCTTTACAGCCTCGGTGCCGGTATTGGCGGTACTATCCATGTCAACTCTAACACCGGTAGAATAAAAACGTGAATAATACGTATTATCCTGGAATGTTCTATCGGCAAAAGTTTTCTTGGCATTTTCGTTGATATATCTTCCGGTAGCAATTGTTTTTAATGCCTTAACTGTATTTACCGTGGTACTTGCTGCCTGCCTGGCGCGATTTATATTGCTCTTAGTCTGTCTTATACCTTGAATTCCTTCAATGCTGCTGTCAGTAACTTTTGTTTTGTCAATATGCGCATTGGAAATCTTAGCGGCTATGGGTTTTACTTCTCCGGTCTTTATTCTTTTCGGTTTTCTGTATGTAATCTTTTTACCGTTTCTTACAGCATTGCGTAATCTTACTTTTCCGGTCTGGTTCCTCCGGTATGGTGTTTCCACACCGCAAGCTGTGTAATTGTATTTATTATATAAAGTATCACTGTCTGAAAGATTCCTTTTTGATTTTGAATTATTTCCCTGTGTTTGTGAAATATTTCCCTTGTTACGAATACGGTCAAACGTTTCCTTATTCTTTATCCTGTAACGCATGGAAGAAGTATATAAATATGCAGCTTTTTCAATTAAATGATTAGCCATTCTACGCTCTGCCGCTAAAGCGGCAGGCAAAACAGCAGAATCGATAACTTCCGTTCCTGTGTCTGTAGTAGTGTTTAAATTCACCGCACCCAAAAAACTGCCGATTATATTGTCCGGCACTGAAGTACCCGCAGTGGTGATATCGGCAATTCCGAAATAAGCTGAATTCTTCCTGGCTGTACGTATATAGCTTCTATATTTGTACCCGCCGGTTTTTATCCTTGGTTCTTCCATCTTTCCGCTCCTATTGTTCTGATTTATTGCTCATCAATTTTTGTAGTCATCATTTTATAAAGCTTTGTATTTTTAGGGAATCTGTCCATGAAAGGAATAATACTGTCGCCGCAGAACAGGAGTCCCTGGCCGGCTTCACTGTTGGTGATATAACTTAACTGGTTGTCGGATATATTAAGCAGTTTAGCCAGTTCTGCCCTGTCGGCCGGTGCCTGATTAAGCATCATAATAAAGTCCGAGTTGGACAACATACGTCTGGCCAGTTCAGAACGCAATAAGTCTTCAACATTTTGTGTTATCCCTGTCGGTATGCCTCCCCATTTTCTGACCCTTTTATATAATTCAAACAAAAAGTTTGCAGAATATTCGTTATTAAACAACAAATATATCTCATCCATATATATCCATGTACGTTTTCTTTTTTCCCTGTTCCTGGTTATCCTGTTCCATATGTTATCCAGAACGATAAGCATACCCATTGTCTTAAGCTGCTTGCCCAGGTCTTTAATATCGAAAATGACGAACCTGTTATTTATATTTATGTTGGTCCTGTGGGCGAAAATTGATAAGCTGCCTTGGGTATAGAGTTCGAGGGATAATGCGATAGCCTTGGCTTCAGGTTCCTTCTGCCTGATTAATTGACGGTAGAAGTCTTTTAATGTCGGCTGTTTTTCCGGATCGAAGTCCTGTAAAAAATCAACATATGTAAACAATAAGCATCTGTCAATGATAGCTTTTTCTTTGGCCGACAAACCATAATTCCCACCGATGAGGCATTCGCAAAGGGATAATATAAACTCGGATTTAAGCACTATGGGATTTTCTTCATCAGAGTATTCCCTGCTCAGATCAAGGGGATTAATATAATTCTTGCTGGCAGCCGAAATGTTTATAATCTCGCCTTGAAAATTCATGCCCAGGTTAACGTATTCTCGCTCAGGATCAATAATTATAACATCATCGTCGGTGTTCAGAAGGATATTAATTATTTCCCGCTTGGCACTGAAGGATTTGCCGCTGCCGGGGCTTCCCAAAATGAACCCGTTAGGATTTTTAAGATTGATACGGTTAAACATGATCATATTTTTGGAAACGGCATTAAGTCCATAGTACATGCCATTGGTCTGGATCATTTCCTGGGTATTGAACGGCATAAGGATTGCTGTACTTTCGGTGGTAAGCGTTCTTCTGATTTTCAACCTGCTATAGCCTAGTGGTAAAACAGAAGCCATGGCATCCTCCTGCTGGAACTTAAGAACGCCCAAATTACATAAATGCTTTCTTGCTGTCGATTTTAAAGTTTCAGTATCCTGATTTAATTCATCATACGATTTTGCCATATGCATTATAATGCAATTGACCATAAACATTTTCTGATTCTTGTTCCTGAGGTCATCAAGCAATTCCTCGGCTTCTTTCAGACTGTATTGCAAGTCATGTGAAATAAGTTCGGAAGTATATCCGCTCTGAACAGCCTTTCTCTGGGCCTGAAGCTTGTTGGTTTCCATGGAGGTAAGCTGTCTCTTGACGACCTTTATAGCTACCTGTGGATCCACAGGCTGTATATTAATGGACAAGATCATATGAAAGCCCGTATCAGTAAGATCTGTAATAAGCTTATCGGAAAGATATGAAGGGAAATCCCGTATAAACAAGCATCTTGCGTATTTATCATCAAACATGAAATAGTCATTTTTAAATTCAAAATAATCCGGTGAAACATACCCTCTGTCGGCACCCCGCATAAAATCTTTCAAAGAGAATTCCGGTATGGTTATTTCAACTCCCCTGAAAATATCTTTTAAGATTTTAATACGTTCATTACCGGACAATTCGTTAAGGTTGCTGTTTAACCTTCTGAAATTAGAATATAACTCAGATTCAAACGAATAAAACTTATTCCTTGCAATTTGCAGGGATTCAGCTTCAACCGAGATTGTTAAATATTTATGTCTCTGAATCTCATTTTGCCCCTGGGATATCTTTTCGAGAAGCATGTCATTGTATTCCCGGCGATATTCATCAAAACCGTCATTTTTCATCTTTAACAGCACTCTGTCTTTAAAATCTGATTTATTTATCCTGTTATTCAGTATGGTAATCTGAACGTCCACTGTCGTATCAAAGGAGTTGAGAATACTGCAATATCCTAAAAATATATCCTCCTGGTCTGCCTGTTTGGCAATATGATAATTAACATCGTCAAATTCATAAGATCTGCTGTACCTGTTCTTTTCAACTTCTATTATGCTGTCATCGCAAACTCTTAAATAAGGGAGCGTTTGCTGCGCAGTTTTGGGAACTCTCCTTTTATTAACGAGCTTTTTATTGAGTTTTATTTGCTTATTATTTTTAAATCTTTCCCTGTCAAGTTCCTTAGCCGTTTTCTTAAGTTCTTTTTTAGCTTGGGCACCTTCTTTTTTTAACTTTTGAAATTCTTCCTTCATATTTTTTTTTGGCTCTTTTCCAACTGAATCAATATTGTCTTCTGCTGAAACAGATCCTTCTGACGGTAATTGCGCTTCATAAAAAAGCTTTGTATCCTTGTTCCTGTTTTTTAATAAAAACATTATGATGCCCCCTTACATTTTTTAGACATGTTATTTTTACCGGGTTTTCTCTTGTTTTGTTTTTTCAGCGCCTCTGATTCAATTCTTATGGCTTTTATGTCATCATTGATGATTTCTTTCCGTATTATCGTAAAAACAGGCATATACATAAATTTCCTTTTCTGCGGATTAAAGTTCATTTTAAACCATGTAACTATGAACTTTTCAAAAGGCATCTGGTTAAAAATGAAATAGCCAATAACCGTGGCAAAATTCTTTTCATTTCTATTGCCTTCATATATTAAGTAAAAGGATAAGGCTAATAATAATGCTTCTGCGCTGTCTTCCCAAAACTGGTCTCCGTTTGATTGTCCTTCTTTTTTTGTATTCTTCATAAGAACATTAATGAGCTTAACTACGTTGGAATCACTGTATTTGCCGTCGGCATCCTGTAAATAAGCAAAAGGATTGTAATTGCAGCTGTTCTTCATATTAATAAGGTTAAAAACCTTAACATTATAACCGTTTTTCTCAAGCATCTTGCCGCAGCTTCTTAACAACTCGCCTTTTGGGTCGGTGATTATGTAACTTGTGTTCATCTGCATTAAATTAGGTTTAACGTAAAACCTGGTCTTACCTGAGCCGGAACTTCCTATAACCAATACATTCAGATTTTTCTGTGTTTGGTATGTGTTTAAACTCATTTGTATATCATTTGTCAGAATAATATTATTGTTTTTATTTTTCTTATCTGACAGTTTTAAAGCTTCCTTAGCCGTCCCCCAACGTGCCGAACCGTACTCCTTGCCTTTCCTGTACTTTTTTCTGGTCGTAACAGTATAAAGAATCCATAGCAAACAGGTGAAAATACCGAGAAAAGTAAACTTAAAAGTATATGTATCCTTATTTAGACTTAAAAGATTATCCTTTATCAGGTGAGGTTCGGAAAGATTACTTTCAAAACTATTAAATATCTCAATAATGTTAGGTTGGTCATGCAATACAAGAACAGTATCAAAAACATACCCAATCTGTGCAAGCAAATATATTCCCCCAAGACCAAAACAGAAAATCATTAATAGCATAAAAAGGTCTAATCGTTTCGTTTTCATAAACAACCTCGATACAATAAATCTCTTATTATAACAGTCTCATATTTGAGTTGGAGTTGCAGTTCTGTTGTTGTGGGCTAGGTCTTTGGTTTTTTACTTTTCAGCATTGGTGAATTGATTCATAGATTCGATTTTGAATTATATGAATTTTTTCTGATGTACTTTATTTTTTAAAATATCAGGATTCTTATTATCTATTATTAGCCATTATACCATTACTTAAATTTCTTATCAATATTTACCTATAAAATTTTATAAAAATTACTTTAAATTACTTATATTTATATATTTAAACAAGTTAAATTTTATATATAATATACTATAATTAGTAATAAATGTTATTTTTAGTTATTAGTTTTATTAAGAAAATTAGAATATTACATTGTAAGAAATATGGTAAAATAAACTTTCTGAATAAATATAATTCAATTTAACAAAATTTAAATTAAAGCCAGAATGCCAATTTGATCATAAAACAAAATTAATGACTACATGGAATTATGCTTATTGAAAAAATAAATCAATAAAATGTAATAACCTGTTGACCTTAATATGTTCATGGACAATTATTTAGAATTCTTAACAAATAATGTTAATATGTATAATTTTAAAGGAAAATAATTTAGAAATAATTAGTTTTCAGTTCCAATAAAAGGTTTAGTGTTAGAGATAAAAAATATAGATTTTCATTTAATTAAAGATAAAGGACCGTTGGCGACGGCAACAGTCCTTCTTTTAAAATTAAATCATATGTCTCATAGACATGAATGCTCTGCCACAACACCTGCCAATATTTCTACCGGTTCTTTTCATAGCTCTCCAAGAGCGATCCAATCTGAAATTCTCTTCGGCAATTATCGAAAATGCTGCGCCTATCAACGCTCCCATGATAATACCACTGCCAAAACCAGGTTTCATTATGCTACCTCCTGTTCTTAATTTTTCTTTGTTTTTATTATTACTAAAAAACAAAATTTGAATCCATGAAGTGTTTGACAGTTATATTTTGTTGCTCTAAAATTAACCATGAAAACTTGATAGGCATTACCGGTTTATCGGCATTAAGTTTTCCACAGGCCAAGGATGGCAAGTCGAGTGATAAAGACGCAAAAATTATATTCTCGTTACAGGAGGCTATATGCTTAAAACAAGTCTGATTGAAAAAATGAAAAACAATTTAGGTATTGACATTTGCTCAATATTGCTGCCCGTCAAAGAAATCGATATGCAACGATGGTCAGTTGTGGCCTGTGATCAATATACATCCGAACCGGAGTATTGGAGGGATGTAGAAGATTTTGTCGGCGAAAGCCCGTCAACACTAAAATTAATCTTTCCTGAAGCTTATCTTGAAATTGAAACCGAAGAGGAAAAAGCAGCAAGGATCAACAGAATTAATGAAAATATGACAACATATCTTAATAACAACTTGTTGTGTGAATATAAATACTCTATGATACTTGTAGAAAGAACGTTCAGAAGTGGTGCCAAGAGGCACGGTCTCATGATGGCTTTAGACCTTGAGCGTTATGATTATAATAAGGGTTCCCAAAGTCTTATTCGCGCGACAGAAGGGACCATTGTTGACCGGCTTCCCCCCCGTATTAGGATCCGTGAAAATGCCCAGCTGGAAGTACCTCATATCATGGTACTTATAGATGATGCTGAAAGAACAGTAATTGAGCCACTGGTTGAAAAAACCGGCACATTGAACCAGCTATACTCTTTTGATCTCATGAAACAAAGTGGAAGTATCAAGGGTTGGCAGATTAACCAGGAAGACTTGATTGAAAATGTGGTAAACGCTCTTTTAAAGCTTGCAGATAAGGAAAACTTCAAATCACGCTATAACGTGAACGATGATTATGGTGTTCTTTTGTTTGCTGTCGGTGACGGTAACCATTCACTCGCCACCGCAAAAGCCTGTTGGGAAAAAATAAAAAAATCAGCGAAAGAAGCTGAATTAAAAGATCATCCCGCCCGTTATGCCCTTGTTGAGATAGTTAATGTTCACGACAGCGGGCTTGTATTTGAGCCGATTCAACGCGTTGTTTTTAATTCAAATCCCAGGCATTTGTTGGATTCCTTTGTCGCTTATTACAGAAGCAAGGGCTGCTATGCCAGAGTAACGTATGGTACAGAAAAACCGGATGTTTCCGGCCATGCAATAAAATTTGTAACCGAAGAAGGGTATGGTTACATAACCGTTGAATGTCCTTTGTACAATCTTGATGTTGGGACTCTTCAAAGTTTTCTTGATGATTATATAAAAGAAAATAAGCAAGTTTCAATTGATTATGTGCATGGTGAAGAAATAACCGAAAGACTCGGAAAACAACCCGGAAACATTGGTTTCTTCCTTTCGAACATGGATAAAAACGAGCTTTTTAAAACAGTAATACTTGACGGGGCTCTGCCCAGAAAAACATTCTCCATGGGAGAAGCGTCAGAAAAACGCTTCTATCTTGAAGTAAGGAGAATAAAGTAAATAATTTCATGATTCTGTTTTTAAATTATATACCGGCCCTATTTCAGCATGCTTCTCAATGCTTCCAATATCTTTTTCTCAAGCCTTGAAACCTGTACCTGTGAAATACCCAGTTTTTTGGCTACGGTTTGCTGTGTCTGCCCGGAATAATAGCGCATCCAAATGAGTTTTTTTTCACGGCTTGGAAGCTGCTTTATAGCATTATGAAGCGATATTCTTTCGACCGTTTCGGATTCCCTGTTATTATCATGTGTAATAATCCTGTCTATTAAACGGTTTTCCGCTCCATCATCGTCATCGTATTCCCTGAATAAGGAATCAGGGGTTCGGGACGCTTCCATGGCATGGACAATGTTTTCCGGTTCTTCTCCCAGTTCCTCTGCCAATTCGAGTATACTGGGGGGTCTTCCCATTTTTTGCTCCAATTTTTCGCTTGCGTCCCTTGCTTTTATTGATAATTCCTTTAAGCTTCTGCTGACTTTTATAACTCCGTCGTCCCTGAAATAGCGGCGAATTTCTCCTAATATCATAGGAACCGCATAAGTAGAGAATTGCACATTAAAAGACAGGTCAAATTTATCAACAGCCTTAATAAGCCCGATACAACCTATTTGGAACAGATCTTCGATTTCAACGTTACGGTTTCTGAAACGTTTTACCACGCTCCAGACCAAACCCGTATTATTGTCTATGAGGGTATTCCGTGCTTCAACATCGCCGCTCTGGGCTCTCTTAATAAGTTCCAGGCTCGACTCGTTATTTATATTATCCATATATTAGCCTACCTGTATTCCAACTGTTTTGTCATATGTACTTTTGTGCCTTTGCCCGGTGCCGATTCAACTCTTAAACTGTCCATAAAGGTTTCCATTATCGTAAATCCCATTCCTGAACGTTCAAGTTCAGGCTTTGAAGTATAAAGCGGCGTTCGCGCCTTTTCAATATCCTCAATTCCCTTGCCAAAATCTTCTATGGTTATTTCTACGTGGTCATTATAAAGAATACATTCCATTACGATTATTCCTTCTTTTTCTTCATAGCCGTGAATTATGGCATTGGTTACGGCTTCTGATACGGCAGTCCGTATATCGGCAAGAATATCAATCGGAGGATCGGCCTGAGCCACAAAACTGGCCGCGACAACCCGGGCAAACCCCTCGTTGACTGATTTACTGATAAACTCGGTTCTCATTCTATTGACTGGCTGCATACTTTTAACCTCTCAATACCATGACTTTCTATATTTTTAATGTCTCTTTTAATTTAACAAATTATATATGTTAGACATTTTTAACATTTTTATTATTTCAGGTTTTGGATTTCTTATACTTAATTTTCCTCCCACACTTGATACTCTCTTCATCCTTCCCATTATCAACCCTATACCGGCACTGTCCATAAATGTAACTCCGGACAAATCTATTATCATATTTTTGACAGGTTCCATAATAAATCTGCTGTCAATCTTCTCTTTCAGTAAACTTGATGTATGATGATCTATCTCTCCTTCAATTGTTACGATAAGTGTCATTCCGTCCCTTTTAAACCTTACATCCATCCGCTTCACCTCTGATACCCTGTTACTTATCAATTTCGTTATTTCCCGCATCTTTCCTTTATATTGAAGAATTTATACAGTCACAGGCACAACAAAAAACCGGCGACAAAAAAGCATATTTCTTTTTTATCGCCGGTCCCTGATTTTTTCCAAACGCAAAATTTACTTTCACCTGTTATTCTTCATAAACTATTATTCCTGATGTATCGTACAATACAAGTATTGTATCATCAGATAACTTTTTATATTTAAGTCCGTCCGAAACCATAAGTATTCTTTTCGGCTTTTTATAGTATTCACCTACAGCATGGTCCATCACCAGCTGAATCAAATTATCTTTATGTTTTTCCAAATCATTTTTATCAATGATTTTCCCATTGCTGTAATCGATAAATCTGAGATTAAGTTCTTTTACATCATCATAACCTCTATCCTTTGAGAATTCTTCCAGGGTCTTATTATTATAACAACTTATTGTTTCAGCATTTGTAAAATCTACTGTAAACTCAAATGTATCCTTTTTCTTTTTAAAATTCGTTATTGTGGTATCATCACCATGTATGTACTTATAAAGTGTGTTTAATGTCTCCAGTATTTCCTCGCTGCTACTTGAAGGACTAAGTCTGGGAAAATCTTTATATGTATATATATAGGATATAGATATAGAATCTTCTTTAAATGTTAATAATGGGCTCCGTATTTAATCTTTATTTTTGAGCAACCAACCAGTGAAAATAAAATAATAATGATTCCCAAAAACGAACATCTTTTCTTCATAATACAAATTACTCGTTTTTTCATTATTCTACCATATGGTAATGGTAATTTATCATTTCAATACTTCCAGCGCGACTATAGAATTGTAGGTTTTGGATTTATCCTCCATTATTACGATTGATACATTGCGATATCCTTCCATTTCACATATAAACATTATTGTTCCTTCCGATTCTTTCTTTTCTGGTTCTTTTTCAAGTTTACTTATAAAATTCTCCTGGTAAAACTCCAAGACTTCATCAAAACTCTTATCGGTGCCGAACATTATAGCGACATTGGTTTTTCTCCCATTTTCATAAAAATTAAAAATCTTTGCATCGGGTATAACCGGGACATCATCGGTAGGGAAAGAATCCGGTATTTCAAGATTTGTTCCTGTCTGCCCTTTTGTTTCACCATTACCTCCAGGAATGCTTATACCGGCTGAACCAGTATCCTTTCCAGCAGAATCGCTGTTTTTACTAGCTTCCTTCATGGCTTCTATTATGTCCATAGTTTCCTTATACTGGCTATTGTCGCCCAATGGAACTTCTATCAACTGGCCTTCAAACATGCTTCCGATATCCAATGTTGGAAAATCCACATGTACTTTACCTGATTTTATGGCTATTTTTACCGGTATAATAGCCGACCCTGAGCCGGTTGCATTGATTCCTCCGCTTCCCATGCCTGCGTATCTTCCGCCGACATACGGATTAAGCAAGGCTGAACCAGTAATTTCATGTGCAAAAGCAGCCATCGTTTCATAGTCTATTAGATTAGGATTTCCAGTATCTCCTATTCTTCCAAATTTGGCAAATTTTTGGGCATCATAAGCAACAATATCAAAGGTTACATCGTTACCGAATCCATATGCATCAAAACCACCTGTATATTCTACTCCTTCATTGGAGAATTCTGAAATATCAAGTTTTGACCTCAGGCAAAAAGCTCCGTGGTATGTACCTGTTACATCGGTACCTCCTTCTTTTTCAGCTATAAAGACCAATGTGTGTTCCACAGTCGTACCGTCGTCATACTTTTTCGGGATAGTCTGATCCACCTTCATAACCCAATTGCATTCCGGAAGTTCATTTCCCGGGCTTGTTTCAATTGAGCCTGGTTTAATATTGTTTTTTTTCCCACATCCTGAAATGATAGAAACGAGTATAAGAACAATAATCTGCAGAAAAGCCAAATATCTTCTTTTCATGACAATAACCTCACTAATTAGTGCTGAATTAGTATTATATTACATTTATACCACGTTATTTCAATATAATCAAGATATGTAGACTTTAAATATTCATTGCTGAAAAAGGAAGAATATATATTAAATGCCGTTTAATCTTATGTTCTCAGCAATGCGGTCAATTTTCCTCAGACGGTGATTAACACCGGATTTTGATAAAGCGGGGTTCAGCATTTGCCCCAGTTCCGACAAGCTTGCGTCCGGATTTTCAAGACGCAATACCGCTATTTCACGAAGGTTTTCGGGAAGACTGTCCAACCCCCTTGTTTCGGCTATGTATTTTATACTGTCAACATGGCGTAAGGAAGCGTTTACTGTTTTTTCCAGGTTCGCGGTCTCGCAGTTGACTATACGATTGACCTGGTTTCTCATATCTTTTAAAATTCTTATATTTTCGAGCTTCAATAGCGCGTTGTGAGCGCCTATTACGTTGAGAAAATCAACGATTTCCTGACCTTCTTTCAAGTATACCAAATAATGTCCTTTTCTTTCAATATGCCTGGATTCAATATCAAATTCCTTTAACAGGGAAATGCATTCCTGGGCAAGAAGTAAACTTGGAAACGTTACTTCCAGGTGATATGAGCGATCCGGATCGGTAATTGAGCCTCCGGCCAGGAAACAGCCTCTCAAATATGCTCTTTTGCAGCATCTTTTCCTGATCTTAATGTTTTTATAAGATATTTTTTCGCCGTCAATAGAAATGCCCATCTTTTTCATTATCATTTTCATTTCTTCCCCAAGCAAATGGGTAAATTCCAGGCGATATACCGTATGATTGTGAAAACGCCGTGTTTTTAGTATAAATATATCAGGACTGTTTTTATATAACTCTTTAACCCGTGAATACAAATGTCTTGAGAGGGATGCGTTTTCAGTAGTAAAAAGAACTCTTGGCTTTCCCTTATATTTTCTGATAACAATACCGGCTCTGATAATACCGGTAAGCTCATATTCCTTGCAGCAAATACCAGAAGTCTCAATCCTGGTAAGCTCCTTTTTAATATCCATTGAAAAAGACAAAGCAAACCCTCCTTGAGTGCATATGTACATTAATTAAATTTTGTCAGTTCCATAATGGTCCGGGACAAAAGATTTGAGTCATGCCTTATTAAATCATTGCTTATTTTGACTAAATCCCTTTCTATCAGTCTTACGCCAAGTTTTTTAATAGCAGGATAATCGATATGTACGGGGTTTGAGCCGTCATTCTGATATTTCCTTAATATATCCGGTTTAATCTTTCCGTTATTAACAATACAAATATCTATAAAAGGTCTGCCTACGTGAGAATAAATAGCCTCAATATGATCTCCGACAGTATAGTTTTCAGTTTCTCCCGGCTGAGTCATTATATTGCAAACATATACCTTGACGGCTTTTGATTCCGCAATAGCTTCAGCTACACCTTCCACCAACAGGTTTGGAATTATGCTTGTATAAAGGCTTCCCGGTCCCAATACAATTACATCGGCGCTATATATGGCGTCAATTGCCTGTTTTACAGGAGGCACCGACGGTTTGTTCAACATTACTTTTTTTATTTTCCCCGGATGTGTTAAATTATGAGAACCAATCCTTGATTCGCCCCTGATTTGTGTTCCGTCTTCCAGTTCGGCAACGAGATGAATATTATCTTCCGTGACAGGATATATTTTCCCGGTTATTGCCAGAACTTCCCCCATGTACTTTACAGCCTGCTCAAAACTATTTGAAATGCCATTCATGGCTGCTAAAAAAAGGTTACCAAAACATTGACCTTTTAATGAGCCTTCAGTAAACCTGTATGACAGGAGTTTTTCAAGTACAGGTTCTGTTTCGGCAAGCGCCAGCATGCAGTTACGTATGTCGCCTGGCGGAAGTATTCCCAGGTCATTTCGCAATACACCCGAACCGCCTCCGTCATCTGCCACCGTAACAATAGCCGTAATATTGCTGGTATATAATTTCAACCCTCTCAGTAATGTTGAGGTGCCTGTTCCGCCGCCGACTGCAACTACCCGCGGACCTGCCGACAATATTTTTCTCCGGTAGATAATATCTCCTATTTCGCTAACATTGGAAGGCTTCTTTATAATTCCGTTTGAATACACGTCAACAAACTTAATGAAAATTTTCCTGAAGCAAATTAAAATGCCGTATATTCCACAAATGCCAAGCAATAAAGAAATGCCCCATCTTACCGGGCTTATATCCGTATTTATTAATAAAACAACCAAAGAAACTATCAAAAGAATAAAACCAAAAACACCGCTAATCAGCCATTTTTTAAATCTTAAAACAATTTGAAGCCACCTAAGGGATCTCATAGTGTTCCCCCTTTATTATCCTTGTTCGCGTTGTCGTCGCGGTTAATATCCCTGTGTTGAATTACCACATTAGCTCCTCTTCGCTTCAGCCTCTTATAAAGCTTGTCGGCAATTGCAACAGAGCGATGTCTTCCTCCTGTGCAACCTATGGCAATAATTAATTGCCTTTTCCCTTCTTTAACATATTGCGGCAGAAGGAAAATTATCATATCAAACAGTTTATTTATAAAAATTTTTGTTTCTGAAAAGTTCATTATATAATCCATAACCTCGCGCTCAAGGCCTGTCCTGGATTTAAGCTCAGGTACATAATATGGATTAGGTATGAATCTGACATCAAATACCAGATCGCTGTCAATGGGTATACCATATTTAAACCCGAAAGAAACAATGTGTATGATTAATCCTGAAAAATTTTTCCCTTTGACAAAATGATTTGTTATAGCTTCTCTTAGCTGCTGCGGGCTAAGATTTGACGTGTCAATGGTAACATCCGCCTTGTCTTTTATTGTTTGCAGGATTTTTCTTTCTTCTGCAATACCGTCCGACAAACGGCCGTCTTTTGAAAGAGGATGCATACGCCTGCTTTCCTTGAATCTTTTGACCAAAACGGCATCCGACGCATCCAGGAATAAAATTTTAAAATTTATGCCCATATCCGTTAATGTGGAAAGAGCGGGCAATAGGTCCAAAAACATTGCTCCGCCACGTATATCTATGATGAGTGCTACTTTTTCAAGCTTTGATTTTCCGTGCATTATTACTTCTGCAAACTTGGGAATCAATGACGGGGGGAGATTATCCACACAGAAATATCCTATATCCTCAAAGTATTTTACACACAAGCTTTTTCCGGCGCCTGACATTCCTGTAATGATAAGCAGTTCCATTATCAATAACCCCCGACAATCTTTACCTCAAGCTCCAGCCATATGCCTGAGTTTTTATATACCGTATCCTGCACATATTGAATAAGAGAAATAATATCCGATGCAGTTGCATTGCCTGTATTGACTATAAATCCGCAATGTTTGTCAGAAACCTGGGCCCCTCCTATCCTGGCTCCCCTAAGGCCGCAGTTGTCAACAAGCATTCCTGCAAAACTACCAGGAGGCCGTTTAAAAATACTTCCAGCGCTTGGATAGTTAAGGGGCTGCTTTTCGCGTCTTTTTGCGTTCAATTCATTCATTTTGCTCTGAATTTTGCTTTTTTCTCCCTTTTTCAGCTTCATTATTACTTGTAAGCATGTAAGGTTGTCATCCTGTATTCTGCTGTGCCTGTAGGAAAAATTATGTTCATCCCCTTTCAGGGTAATCATGTTGCCCCTGCTGTCAAGGCAGAGGGTTTCTATTACAACCTGCCCCATTTCTCCATCATACGCCCCGGCATTCATATAGACCGCGCCGCCCACGCTGCCGGGAATGCCCGACGCAAATTCCAGCCCGGTCAAGGAATGCTCAAGTGCTGTATTCGCCACCTGAGCGAGGGAAGCGCCGGCCATTGCCACGATAATATCATCATGAACCTCGATATCGGATAATGGTTTCCCGATTTTAACAATGACTCCGTTATATCCTTCATCGCGAAATATGAGATTGGAGCCGTTACCCATTATCATATACGGTGTATTAGTTGACTGTAACAATTTAACGATCTTCTGAATACAGGAAAATGATTCAGGTATGATCATAAGATCCGCATTTCCGCCTACTTTCATTGTGGTGTGCTCTTTCATCGGCACATCTTTCAGAATGGTACACGAACCGCATATTGTCTCAAGATCATTATAAATATCAACTTTATTCAAAGTTTCCACTCCTTGAATCAGCCCAGTAATAATAATATTTACCTGAATCATTTATTAATTTGCGAAACGGCAACTAATAATCATAGTTTTTACGCATATCGCCTGTCAGTTTCTGGGTAAACACCTGCGCGGCATTATAACCCATTTTCTTCTGCCTGTTATTCATGGCGGCCACTTCAATGATAATGGCCAGGTTTCTGCCGGGTTTCACCGGAATTGTCAGTGATGGCAACTTTATGCCAAGTATTTCAGTCGTTAATTCTTCAGTGCCCAGTCTTTCATATTGTTTTTTTGGATCCCAGAATTCCAGGTTGACTACCAGGGCAATAGCCTCCGTAACCTTTACCGATCCTACTCCATATAAATATTTTACATCCAATATTCCTATTCCGCGGATTTCAATAAAATGACGTATAATTTCAGGGGCTGAACCAACCAGCGTCTTGCTTGAAACCCTTCTGACCTCAACCAAATCATCGGCCACAAGCCTGTGACCGCGCTTTACCAGTTCCAGGGCAGTTTCACTTTTCCCGACTCCGCTTTCACCGAGAATCAGGACCCCTTCTCCATATACTTCCACAAGTTCACCGTGCAAAGTCTCCATAGGCGCAAGTTCGACATTCAAATACGCTATCAAATTGCTGCTGAAGCGGGAAGTTTCCTCATGGGTACGCAAAAACGGAACATTAAACTCCCTTGCGCATTCCATCATCTCGGCAAAAGGCTCCATACCTCTTGCAAGAACTACGCAAGGTATACCGGTGGAAAAAAAGTTCCTTAAACTCTTATAACGTTTCTCGTCATCCAATTGCGCAAGATAGGTCATTTCAACCTTTCCGATAATCTGGATTCTGTCGGTTCCGAAGTATTCAAAAAATCCCGCCAACTGAAGCCCGGGACGGTTTATATCCGATGTTTCAATCCTTACTTCGTCATGTTGACTCAAATAGTACAGCTTTTCTAAGCTTAACTCTTCAACTATCTTTGATAATTTTACGCAGCGGGAAGTCTCAAATGCCATATCAATACTCTCCTTTAAAGAGATATTCTGTTACGACAGTTTTCATATCATATTTTTCGCAAACGTTACTATGAAGGACGCTCTTATTATCCAAATCCTTCAGTCCTGCAGGTATTGGCATACTGGTCCTTTTGGACAAAATCTCCAAAAGCTCAAACTCGGTTTTCCCTTCAATGACCTGTTCTCCGAACAGAGCCTTGCATACGCTGCCGTTAAATTTAAAGGGACTCGCGGTGGAAACTATTACCGTAGGTGTTAAATCGCCGGTGGTTATCACGTATTTGTCATAAACATCCACGGCAACGGCGGTATGCGTGTCCAACACGTAGTTGTTTTCTTTGTATACACATTCTATGGTTTTCAATGTCTCATCCTGGTTTGACCATCCTGCCCAAAAAGACTTATGTAATTCCTTCAACAGATTCTGTCCGACTTCATAATGCCCATCCTCGTTAAGCCTGTTCATCCAGTCGGAAACTCTTTGATCATCATGACCCGTAAGCTCATACAAAAGTCTTTCAAGATTGCTGGATATAAGTATATCCATTGAAGGTGAGACAGTTCTTATAAATTTGCGTCTCCTGTCATAATGCCCGGTCCTGATAAAATCAGTCAGGACATTATTATCATTTGAAGCGCAAATGAGCTTGTTTACGGGCAGTCCCATACGCATGGCATAATAACCAGCCAGGATATTGCCGAAATTACCCGTAGGTACCACAAAATTTATTTTATCGCCTGCTTTTATCCGGTCAATTTTAACAAGATCCGCATAAGCCGAGAAATAATAAACAATTTGCGGAACAAGCCTGCCCCAGTTTATTGAATTTGCCGATGAAAACTTCAAGTTCCTTTTTGCCATCTCTTTAATAAGCTTTTCATCGGTAAAGATTCTCTTTACGCCCGACTGGGTATCATCAAAATTACCGTTTACGCCGAATACCTTCACATTACTCCCGGTTTGAGTTATCATCTGGTATTTTTGTACCTCGCTAACCCCATTTTCGGGATAAAACACTATGATTCGCGTACCTTTTACATCAGCAAACCCTTCCAGCGCAGCTTTACCCGTATCGCCGGATGTTGCCACAAGAATGACAATCTCACATTCTTCCCCGGTTTTCTCCATTGCCTTTACCAAAAAGTGCGGCAATATCTGGAGAGCCATATCCTTAAAAGCACAGGTAGGCCCATGCCATAATTCCAGAAGGCATAAATTCTCACTTATAGGTTTTATGGGCGCGATATCGGCAGTTGCAAACTTACGGGTGTTATAAGCGCTGTTGACACAATCAGCAAGCTCATCATCAGTAAAATCATCAAGGAACTGTTTTAATATGAATACCGCCCGTTGGGCATAAGACATATTTGCCAGGTTGGAAATATCCTTCTGATTAATCTCTTTTATCTGTTGCGGGACATATAATCCCCCATTGGAAGAAATGCCTCTTTTTATAGCTTCTGCTGAGGGTATACCCTCCTTGCCACCCCTCGTACTTTCGTATAAAACCATAATAAACACTCCAACGATAATAAATTATGATATTTGGTTTAGTTTCGCATACAAATCAACAATACTTATGATAAACTATAAGGTATAAAAAAGCAATCAGCCGGTAACCGTAATATCCAGCGGTCAAATTGCTCTCATTCATTTTTTAATCATTTTATAATCTAAAAGTAATATTAGAATCCATGCATTAATGGTATAATATTAATAAGTTATTTATTCCTCCTTTTATATATTAGTTTTTTATTTCATATCATTTTGTATCATTTATGGCACCGACGGCATTGAATCGCAATTATTTTATAAGTATATACGCCAGTGGTGCTTTTTTTTTGTTCATTTTTGTTTTACAATTATGCAAAAACGCAATCGGTAAACTGTATATTATGCTGTAATAATCTAAAATATAAAAATACAAAGGACGATATCATGGCTGAAACCAGTTTCAATAGTTTTTATTTTCGTAACAACAAACATTACTATATGAGAATAATATTATCCATATCAATAATTTTTGTTTTTCGTATACTTATTTCTTTTATAAAACCATATGGTATCGATATGTCCGGATATGTGGCATGGAGCAGATACCTGGCGGAATACGGCCCCTCCCAGTTCTATGGCACTTCCGGATTTCATGTTGTTTACGCTCCTTTTTTTCAGTATTTCTTATGGTTGACCGGAGAAATTGCGGACAAGCTGTCTTTAACATTCGGTTTACATGCTTTTTTAATAAAATTATGGTCAGTCTTATTTGAATTTATAGGTGCATGGCTTATATTAATAGTTTCTGAAAAAGCAAAGAAATATGGAACCGGAATTTTAATGGCATTTTTATATTTAATGAATCCCGGCGTATTCATAAACTCTTCCATCTGGGGCCAATTCGATTCAATTCCGGCAACCATGCTGTTAGGCGTAATAATTCTTTTTGAATATAAGAAGCATAATCTTGCGGCGCTTTTGTATCTTGTTGCCGTTTTGACAAAACCTCAAAGCGGGCTTTTGTTGCCAGTGGTTTTATATCTTTATTTCAAAGATTATAAACTGGACAAAAAGTCCCTCATTCGGCTGGCAACCGGGCTGGTTTCCGGTCTTATCCTTTATTACGCCATTGTTTTACCATTCTATATTCCAACAAAACTTGCATACAGGCTGCCTAAATTCATTGATCCGCTCTACTGGCTTTTTGAGTTGTACTTTAAAAGTATTCAGGATTATCCTTTCGCTACGGCTAATGCGTTCAATATCTGGTTTCTCCTGGGAGGACAAATTCAGCACGACACCATGCCTTTTCTTGGCTTAAGCTATCTTGCCTGGGGTAATATACTCATGTCAGCAGCTTTGGTATACGCTTTTATCTGTCTTATAAAAGGAAAGGCTTCAATTTATACAATAGCCTATTTTTCATATCTTGTTCAGTTCAGTGCATTCTTTTTTATGACAAAAATGCACGAAAGGTACCTGTTACCGGCAATAATCTTTATTGCTCTTGCGTCAGTCTTTGAAAAAAAACATATGATTCTGTTTGCGCTTGTCAGTTTTTCTGTATTTATAAATCATTTATATTTGTATATAATCTCATTTGAGAGAGTATACTGGCTTGAGCGTTGGGATGGACTTGCCTTACTTTTCTCATTTATAACTCTTTTGGCATATATATTGTCAGTTTACCAGGGCTACAGGGCATTTATAAACCCCGGAAAAAACTGGTTGGGAGAAGGTTATGACTGGGAAGATAAATAAAAAAGATATAAAAATTATGGCGGTAATGACAGTCATTTATTTAATTATCGCGCTTATTTACCTTGGTTCTTTTAAAGCACCTAAAACAGGATGGGAACCGGATAATCTCAACGAAAGTTTTATTGTTGATTTCGGCAGAGAAGTTACAATAGACAAAATAATGCTATTTGGAGGTATCGGCCACAGCTGGGGTTGTTTTGGAACCCTTGAAATAGAAGCTTATCGCGACGGAGAATTTGAACCTTATACTTTTATAGATATGAAATCAGTTTACAAATGGCATTATACCACTGCTTCCGTCACCACAGAAAAACTTAGATTCACAGCAACGTATTTACGAACTGACAATGAGAATGATAAAAACAAATTTTATAAAGCTGAGTACAAGGAAATGGGTTTTTTCAGCGGCAATGATTTAATATCAGGATTTACCGTAACAGAGAAACCTCAGACCGAAGGCATTGAGAAGTTGTTTGACGAACAGGATCTGGTGCCGGATCGTCCAAGTGTTTTAAACAGTACTTATTTTGACGAGATATATTTCCCCCGTACTGCCCTGGAACAGCTTGAAAAGAGGGATATTCTATACGAAAACACTCATCCGCCTCTTGGGAAAACCATTATTGCGTTTGGAATCAGTATTTTCGGCATGACTCCTTTCGGATGGAGAATTATGGGCACATTATTCGGTGCGGCTATGATCCCTCTGATGTATATTATTGCCAAGCGCTTCTTTAAAGACACCTTTTGGGCTTTCTTCTGCGCCTGGTTAATGATGTTTGACTTCATGCACTTTACTCAGACCCGTTTGGCCACGATAGACAGTTACACCGTATTCTTCGTAATGCTTATGTTTTATTCTATGCTGGATTATTATGATTCAAAATCCTATGAGCGAGGCTTTTTCAAATCCCACATCCCTCTCCTGCTTTGCGGTATTTCCCTTGGCCTTGGGGGAGCGACAAAATGGATAGCATTATACGGAGCTTTCGGCCTGGCAATTCTCTTTTTCCTGTCAAGGGGCTATGAATATAATGACTTTAATAACCAACTTAACATTAAAATTAATAATTCAGGAGCCTCTGTTAAACTTAAGGAAAAAGAACTGGGAAAATGGCTTGGCAAATACTTTTATTTGACATGTTTGTTCTGCGTATTATTTTTTATTGTTATACCGGCGGCCATTTACGTATTGTCTTTTATTCCCATACACTACAATGATAAAAATACTGGCCTTATAGAATCGGTCATCGAATCGGTAAAAAGCATGTATAATTATCATAAGGGTGTTTCTGAATCCCATCCTTTTGAATCGCCCTGGTATGAATGGCCCCTGGATATTCGTCCTATTTTTTATTACCAGGGGGAACTTTTGCCGGATAATTGGGGAGCATCTATAGCCTGTTTCGGACATCCTCTTCTGTTCTGGATTGGTTTGGTTTCATTTTTTATAATATTATGGTCTTTAATATCAAGTATTTTTAAGAAGGAGAATTTTCTAGGCGAAAACAAGCTGGTACTGTTTCCGGTAATCGGCTATTTGTCCCAGTACCTGCCCTGGGTAGTCGCTCCAAGAAAGGTTACCTTTATATACCATTATTTTTCCTGTACACCGTTTCTCATTTTAATGGTGGGCATCATATTCAGGTACCTGGAGGAAAAAAATATTATAGGCAGGTTTACAAAGGTTTTCCTTATTGTATATTTAACATTTTTTATCTTGTATTATCCGCTATTATCAGGGTTGGAAGTTCCCCGGATTTACCTGGAGATATTGCGAATTCTTCCCCGTTGGGACTGGTAACTTGGAGGTAAATTACAAATGCAGAAACTATTAGACTGGCTATGTAGTCTTTCGATACTTAGAAAACTGTTTAATACCGAGTCCCTTGCCCAGTTTATCCGGTATATTTTTGTAGGCGTGTTTTGCTTTTCCATAGAATACACCTTGTTTATCGTCCTGAGAAACACATTATCGATCAGCGAATTGCTAGTTAATATTATTGTCTATACCGTGATATTCTGGTTGAACTTTTTATTGAACAAGTTTTTTTCCTTCAGATCGACAACAAACTTCAAAAGGCAGCTTTTTCTTTACGGAATTCTGTTCTTTTTTAATCTCATAGTCGGGAACGTATTACTTTTTTCTGGTATTCGTTATATACTGGTCCTGCTGAGCGGCGAAGGATCCTGGCCTGTTTTATACCTTCCGAAAATTATGATAATGTTTTTTATAATATCATGGAACTTTATTCTTTATAAAAAGGTGATATACAAATAGAAATAAGGCGGATATTATGAATATTGCGATTGTAGGAGCGGGTATAACCGGTATTACGGCAGGGTTTCTGCTTTCCCAGAAGGGAAACAGGGTTACCGTATATGAAAAAGAGAACTACTTAGGAGGGCTGGCCTCCTCTCTTCGAGTCGGCAATGAGGATCTAGAGCGTTTTTATCATCATTTTTTTACCAATGATTCGTATCTTTTGTCTCTCATTGATGAGTTGAATATAAAAGACCGTCTGAACTGGTATAAACCTAAGAACGCGATTTATATCGACAATTCCATTTATCCTTTTACTACACCCCTTGATTTATTATACTTTAAGCCTCTATCATTTGTTTCCAGGATCCGAATGGGAATAATGGTACTGGCGTCAAGGTTGATTTCGGATTATTCAGCTTTCGAAACTATTACGGCCAAAGAATGGATTATTAAGAACTCAGGCCAGGAAGCCTGGGAAAAGATATGGGAACCTCTGATCAAATCAAAATTCGATATTGACAGTGAGAATATATCAGGTACATGGATATGGAATAAACTGAAACTTAGGAGTTCATCCAGGGGGAAAAATCTAAATAATGAAATGTTGGGATATTTAGACGGGTCGTTCAATAAAATTTTTAAAATAATGGCGGAAAAGATTCACAAAGCCGATGGCCGCATTCTCTTGAATAATGAGGTTACCGCCATAATAAAAAATGAAAACGGCTCATTTGATATCATGGCAAAAAACCATAAATCAAACTATGACAAGGTTTTATTTACCGGTTCGCCTAATTTGCTGGAAAACATATTACATGGGCCATATGATAACTATAAAAGTTTATTAAGGAAGATCCGCTATAAGGCTAATATCTGCGCAATACTGGAATTGTCTGAAAGCTTGTCGCCGTATTATTGGATAACAGTTGCGCAGGATGGCCTGCCTTTTGTTCTTATCATCGAGCATACAAACCTGGTGGGTTTAAGAGAATACAATTCACATATCGTATATTTATCCAGGTACCTGGACATGTCAGATCCTTTGTATTCCGCAACTGAGCATGAAATAATAAATGGATTTATTAGCGGATTAAAAAAGGTATTTCCAAAACTAAACCAACGCATTATAAAGAATATCACCTTAACCCGAGTACCATTTGCGCAGCCTGTCATCACACCAGGATACAGCAAAATTATTCCCGATATAAAAACTCCGGTGGAAGGGCTCTATCTTACCTCCATGTGTCAAATCTATCCTGAGGACAGAGGTTTGAATTATGCCGTAAGACTGGGCAGGAAAGCAGCAAATGAAATAATGGAAAATTTATAGTATACTAATTGATGGTCATATGTTATAGGAGGAGCTCATGGATAAGATTTTATGTTCTGTAATCGTACCAATGTATAATGAAGAAGAAGTTGTTACAGAAACTTATAAAAGACTGACAGGGGTAATGGACAGCATAGGCGAAAACTATGAAATAATCTTCATAAATGACGGAAGCCGCGATAATACGAAGGCAATCTTAAGCGAGATATGCGAAAACAATAAAAAGATTAAAATGATTGATTTTGCAAGAAATTTCGGTCATCAGGTGGCCATTACAGCAGGCATGGACTATGCCAGGGGAGAATGCATGGTTATTATTGACGGTGATCTGCAGGATCCTCCTGAGCTTATTCCCGAGATGATAAAAATTTGGCGTAATGGTTATGATGTTGTTTACGGCAAAAGAATATCCCGCCGTGGTGAAACTTTATTTAAGAAATTTACCGCAAAAGCATACTACCGTATCTTACGCAGCCTGACAAACGTGGATATACCTGTTGACACCGGGGACTTCAGGCTCATTGACCGGAAAGTATGCGAGGCGCTGAAACAACTTCCGGAACGAAGTCGCTATGTCAGGGGCCTTGTAAGCTGGGTTGGTTTTAAGCAAACAGCGATAGAATTTGAACGAAATGAGCGTTTTGCAGGGAAAACCAAGTATCCTCTTAAAAAAATGCTTAAGCTTGCAATGGACGGCATCATGTCTTTTTCGTACAAACCGCTTAAGCTTGCTTCTTATATAGGCGCCATCCTCTCCGGCATGAGTTTCTTGTACCTGATTATCGTGGTCTTTAAAAAATTGTTTTCCCCTGAATCAGTCCAAACAGGCTGGACTTCATTGATTGCAGTAAGCCTCTTTTTCAACGGTATAATTCTTCTGATGCTGGGTATCATTGGCGAGTATATCGGGCGTATATATGAAGAAGCAAAAGGACGGCCCCTCTATATCATCAATGAACTTTTGAATATGGAAGACCGTATTGGGCCGCGTTATAATATCCAATACCATGAACGGGAACCGAAACCATAACGTATAAGCTTTTTTAGTATGATACATGAATAAAATCAAACATTCCTGCTGTATAATACGGCATGGTGTTTCAATAATCTTTAGCATAGATTGTTAAAAATCAATTAATTTGATAAAATAAATAGGAAATATTTTGTTAATAAGGAGGTACGGTTATGAAAAGTCTAAAAGGTACGGAAACCGCTGTAAATCTTATGAGATCATTTGCAGGCGAATCACAGGCAAGGATGCGGTATACCTATTATGCTTCCATAGCAGATAAGGAAGGCTATAAGCAAATTCGAAACATTTTCCTTGAAACAGCAGATAACGAAAAAGAACACGCTAAGAGATTCTATAAATTCCTTCTTGCCGGCTTTGAAGGTGAAATTCCTCAGAATATTGATATCCAGGCCGGTTACCCCGTAGCCATGGGAAATACTCTGGAAAATCTTAAGTATGCCGCTCATGGTGAAAATGAAGAATGGACCAAGCTGTATCCCCAATTTGCGGATGTTGCCGATAAAGAAGGATTCCCCGAAATTGCGGCTGTATTCAGATATATTGCTTCTGCTGAAGAAAAGCATGAAATCAGGTTTAATAAACTGGCACAGAATATCGAAAACGGAACGGTATTCAAGAAAGACGGCAAGGTATACTGGAAATGCCTCAACTGCGGATACATTCATGAAGGTGATTCCGCACCTGAAGTTTGCCCGTCATGTGCCCATCCACAGGGATTCTTCGAACTGTTTGCCGAAACTTATTGATTCTTCAATAGTAAACTGCCCTGGAACAATTGTTTCAGGGCAGTTTTAGTTTCAGTATCTTTCTTTTTCCCGGTATCTATTCTCGCATAAAAAGCAAACTGCCATCGCCGTTATCGGGATTGTCAATATAAGTCCTATACTTCCTGCCAGGGACCTTACAACCTCTGCTGCATAACCATCCTGATTGATAATATCAATAAAAGAAATCTCATGCGCCATTAAAAGGAGCATTAATTGCAGCGCTCCGCCGGTATATGCAAGAATCAGTGTATTTGACATTGTTCCTATCATATCCCTGCCAATATTCATTCCGGCCTTCAGAAGATCGCCTTTTTTAATACCAGGATTTATTTCTTTTATTTCAAACATGGCAGATGAAAGAGACATACCCACATCCATTGCAGCGCCTAATGCACCGATTAATATCCCTGCGAATAATAAACCTTTATAATCAAATGAAATATTCTGGGGTATATACATAAGCATTTGAGATTCTTCATCCCCAAGGCCTGTTAACTTAGCCATTTCACCTACTACCTGCGCAATGAATCCTGCGCAAATCAAACCTCCTGATGTTCCAATGAGTGCAGCCAGTGTTTTTTTGTTGTATCCGCCCACCAAAAGCAAGGTTATTCCGGCTATTCCTACGCAAATCCATAATGAAACGAATACAGGATCGAACCCATGTAATATTAGTGGAAGCAATACGTAAATTACGGCCAAAACAGTCAATATCAATGATATAAGCGCCTTAAGACCTTTTAATCTCCCTACCGACAAGATAATTGCGGAAAAGATTATAACCAAAAGGAGCAAGTGCTTGTCCCGGACTACCGAATAAATATATGACCGGGAAATCTCTCCCGCTTCATCCAGTTCCAGAACCATTAAAACCTCATCGCCCGGCTTTAATAAAACATCTTCTATTTTCTCGCTGAATGACATACTCAAAGAATACTCAGTCTCAACTGATTTTCCCTTGTATGGTCCGTCGGTTGTTATTTCTATCTCAACAATTTGAAATGAGTTTTCTATGCTCCCCCCGGAGTATTTTATGTCTTCATCCCGTGAGTCAAGAATATGGCTTACCTTCCCTCTTACTTTTGCGACAGAAGCTTCAGCCGGAACTTCTTCATCACTGTAAGAAAAAGACGAAGCCATCATAAAAAACACTATAGTGAAAACAAAAACAATAAAGAATGTTTTATGTATTTTTCTCCTCATATCTGTCCCTCAAATTATTTTCAGGTTTTATTCCCGGCTTTCTCCCTTCCAATGACAATAAGATTAAAATGCCCATTGTCAACACCAGGGTTACCGCCAGGCCACCTTCTAAACCAAATGATCCGCCGTTTATAAAGGTACCCACATCCTTAAGTTTGAAAGCGAACAAGGAAACTTTCGTATCTATACCGCTTACTTTTATACCGAAGACATTTCCCTGTACAAAGTTCCAGGTTGTGTGAAGGGCGCAGATTCCCCATATACTGTCTGTTTTAAGCGTATAGAGGGATGCGAATATTCCGAACAGGGTCAGGTTTATCATGGGTATTACGGCAATACCGTTATTAAATATATGTAACAGCGCAAATAATACAGAATTTGAGATAACAGCCAAAAGCACCGAGTTCCTGCTGGCGACGGAAATCATAAAATATCCTCTTAATAAGACTTCCTCGCTCATCCCCTGGATTATAAAACCGAGCAAAAACAAAAGCAGCAAACCTATACCGTCACCTAAAACAAATCCTTCATATGTGATGGTTCCGCATAGAAATGCTATCAGTAAAGCGGTAAAAATCATCAACAACCCGATACCGCCACCGATGAGATAATCCGAAAAAGCTTTTTTCCTTACAAATCCCATTGAGTATAAACTTCGTTTTTCAACAGCTCTGCAATAGAATATTGTTAACATCGTCATTAAAACAGTACAAAACAATGAAGGAAGAATCAACTCATTCTGGAACCTGGCCAGGAAGAATCTCAGATCTCCCGGGTCATTTACTGTTATCCCGCCCGAACCTGAAGTTATAAGATAAACAAAACAATAAGCCAATAAAGGAATAGCCATTGCTGCCTGTATGACCAAAAACACAATAATGAAAATAATAACCTGGATTATAAAATGAGGCTTAAACTTAGCTTTCTGCGCTTCCATCACTATTGACGGCCGCTCATTCAGTTCTGACAGCATAATTCCTCCATTATTTAAGATTTTAATGTTTTTTTGTGAATGTTTATATTGCGAACTGACTGTTGTATAAATGGGCGTAAAAACCGTTCTTTTCAAGTAATTCTTTATGTTTGCCCTGTTCCACGACAGAGCCGTTTTTCAGAACAAGTATCGTATCCGCTTCCACAATGGTTGAAAGCCTGTGGGCTACGATAAAGCTGGTTCTTCCCTTCATCATTTTAGCAAAAGCTTCCTGTATTTTAAGTTCAGTGCGGGTGTCTATGGACGATGTAGCTTCGTCCAGGATTAAAACCGGCGGAAGAGCAAGCATAACCCGTGTTATGCAAAGAAGCTGTTTTTCGCCTTGTGATAAGTTTCCGCCATCCTCGCCGATTATGGTGTCATATCCATTGGGAAGCCTCTTAATAAAGCTATGGGCATGCGAAGCCTTTGCCGCTTCAATTATTTCTGTTTCTGTCGCGTCTGGTTTCCCAATAACAATATTATCACGAATCGTGCCGGATTTCAGCCATGTTTCCTGTAAAACCATTCCAAAGCTTCTTCTGAGACTCTTTCTTGTTATATTACGGATATCAACTCCGTCCATTTCGATGCTGCCGTCGTTTACTTCATAAAATCTCATTAGCAAGTTGATTATTGTTGTTTTTCCGCTTCCGGTAGGTCCGACGATTGCCACTCTCATGCCGGGTTCTACATTAAGGTTCAGGTTCTTTATAAGCTTACTGTCTTCAGTATATGAAAATTCCACATTTTTAAGGTCTATTTTCCCGGTTGCGTTTTCCAGTACAACAGCGTGATTTGAATCCGGAACCTGCGGCTCTTCTTCTATAAGTTCAAAGATCCTGGCGGCACACGCAAGGGCGTTTTGAAATTCAGCCAATACTCCGGAGATTTCATTGAACGGTTTTGTATACTGGTTGGCATAGCTGAGAAAGCTTGCCAGGCCACCTACTGACACACTGCCGCTTACAGCGGCCAATGCTCCGGTTAACCCTACACCGGCGTAAATAACATTATTTATAAATCTTGTGCAGGGATTTGTAAGAGAAGAATAGAAAATCGCTTTTAAAGAGCTTTTCTCAAGCTCCTCATTTATTTTCTCGAATTCTTCCAGTGTTTTATCCTGCCTGGAAAAAGCCTGTACAACTTTTTGATTTGTTATCATTTCATTTATGAAGGATGTCTGTTTAGCCCTGATTTCCGATTGATTTTTGAAAAACTTATATGTCCTGTTGGCAATAAAACCTGCCACAAACAAGGACAATGGGGTAAGTATAACAACTACCGCCGTTATAAACCAGTTGATGGAAAGCATGAATAAAAAGGTTCCGATAATAGTGGTTATCCCGGTAAAAAGCTGTGCAAACCCCATAAGCAAGCCTTCTGCGAATTGGTCGGCATCTGAAATCAAACGGCTAACAATCTCTCCGTGCGGGTGTTTATCCAGATACTTCAGCGGCAGGATCTGAATCTTTTTAAATGCCTCAGAACGAATATCCCTGACTACATGGAAAGTAATTTTATTATTAACAGTGTTCATAACCCATTGTAAAAGGGCGGTCAATGACGCAATTATACCGATTTGCAGTAAAGTTTTTAATAAAGCCCTGAAAACAACATTGTCTTTACCGATAATATAGTCTATCGCTCTGCCCACAAGAACGGGAATATACAGCGTCATTACCACGGTAACGGCTGCAAGAAATATTGAGAGCAACAATAAAATACGATAATGCTTTATATATTGTAAAACTTTTTTCAGAGTGTCCGCATCAAATTTATTTTTCATATTATGCATCCTCTTTCTTGAACTGCGATTCATATATTTCGCGGTATACACTGCATGATTGCATAAGTTCGTCATGTTTGCCGATTCCTGCTACTTGTCCGTCATCCAAAACGATAATGTTGTCTGCATATTGTATTGAAGAGGTTCTTTGAGAAACCACAAAAACAGTAGTGGTATGCTGCATCTGTCTTATAGCCTTACGTAAAGCTGCGTCGGTAGCGAAATCAAGAGCCGACGCACTGTCATCCAGGATCAGTATCTCAGGCTTTTTGACTAATGCCCTGGCAATGGTAAGCCTTTGCTTCTGTCCTCCTGAAAGATTTCTGCCTCCCTGCTCAATTTCAAAATCCAGGCCTCCCTTGGGCTCCACCATTTCTTTCGCCTGTGAAACGGCAAGAGCTTCATATATCTCTTCATCGGAAGCGTCGTTTTTGCCCCAGCGGATATTATCCCTGACAGTGCCTCTGAACAGCACTGCTTTTTGAGGTACCACGGCAATTTTTCGCCTCAGTTCCTCAACAGGGTAATCCTTAACGTTAACACCGTCAACGATAACTTCGCCCGATGTAACATCGTAAAACCTGGGAATCAAGTTTACCAGGGAGGATTTGCCGGAGCCTGTACCACCTATAATCCCTATTGTTTCTCCCCGCCTGAC
The DNA here is from genome assembly GCA_012728095.1 of Clostridiaceae bacterium. Taxonomy (GTDB): domain Bacteria; phylum Bacillota; class Clostridia; order DSM-8532; family DSM-8532; genus DTU059. Next base: position 19,239 of record JAAYFU010000066.1, on the reverse strand, counting down.
CTTGAGATTTATGTTTGATAAAGAGTAATCCCCGGCATTTTTGTAACGAAGATAAACATTTTTAAATTCAACAATAATATCTGTTTTTATTGTTTCAGGTGTTCCGTGGTTTTCTTCGATATCCGGCTTTATATCCAGAACAGCCTGTATACGATTGCCACAGGCAACCGACCTGGTAATGTTGATTATGAGATTCGCAAGTTTAATGAGTTCCACAAGAATCTGCGACATATAATTATATAATGCCACAACAGCGCCCTGTGTAATGATTCCTGCTTCCACCCTGACTGCTCCCGTATAAACAAGGACTATAACAGCCATGTTTATGATTACGTAAGTTACAGGGTTCATCAGGGAAGAAATCCGGCCTACATGCTTTTGCATCCTTGTAAGCTGATCATTGTTTTCTTCAAAATTTTTTATTTCGCTCTCTTCAATACTAAAGGCGCGAATAACACGAACCCCGGTAAGATTTTCCCTCGCAAGGCTCATCAACTGATCCAGCTTTTCCTGGACCTTCCTGAATAGAGGAATACACCAGACCATGATTCCGAAAACGACTGCCGAAAGAACGGGTATTGCCGCCACAAAAACCAATGCGGCTTTAACATCCACTGTAAAAGCCATAATCATTGCCCCGAACACAACAAAGGGCGAACGCAATAAAAGCCGGAGAGCGAGATTCACTCCGGTTTGCAGCTGATTCATATCGCTGGTCATTCTTGTAATAAGGGTTGATGTGCCTATCGTATCCAGTTGTGTAAAAGAAAAGGTTTGTATATGCGAGAACAGCTTTTGTTTTAATTTTTTGACAAATCCGACCGACGCTTTTGCCGCATAGTATTGGGCGGTCACCGAAAACACGAGGCCTGCGATACCAAGCAGGACTAATACCAGGCACATACGTATAATATAGCTTCTGTCTCCGTTTTTAATACCTGTATCGATTATAGCCGCTACAACCAACGGCACAAACAGTTCAAGAGTCGCTTCCAGAAGTTTAAAGAGGGGTCCCAGTACACTCTCTTTTACATAGTCTTTAAAGTAAATAAACAGTTTGGTCACGAGGTTCCTCCGAAACAATCGATGCGTACCGAATTAGTATAGCAAATTTTGCGCTTGAAAATGAATTATAGCATACCATATTCTCCTGTCCAGTCAGGATTGTGTTCCAAAACTGCCATGCCATGTTTTAAGGATTCTTTCAGATTCAATATACGCTGGTTGCTTGAACCCCTGAAATTCAGGCTGAGGGTTCTTTTTTCAAGTATAAACGGACCGTCTATCAGTGTGTCGGCATATGACAAAAGTTCCATAACCGCTGCATCATTCTGCTCAAGTAATTCTTCAAATGTATATCCTGTGTAAACGGCAAGGTCAAGCCCTGCGTCTTTTATCATACGTGCCAAAGGCAAAAGAGCCTTTGCCTGAAGCATAGGCTCTCCCCCGCTGAATGTAACGCCTGAAAGCATTGGATCCTTCCTGATTATATCCATAATCTCCCGCGGATCATAAAGTTTTCCGCCGCCCATCGGTAAAGCCGCTTCATTATGGCATCCCGGACAGTTTCTCTCGCATCCCTGCACAAATAATGTCAGTCTTAAGCCGGGACCGTCGGTAATAGAATCATTGACAATGCCGGCTACTCGAATTTTGTCAGATGCTGTGCTTGACACGATCCGCCACCTCCGCCCGTTTTGCGTCGTTGAACCTGTCAAGAGTACCAACCAGGTAACCCGTGATACGCCTGATTCTTTCAAATTTATACGGGCTATCGCTTTCTTTTCTGCCGCATTTGGGGCATACATCATCAATAATGCCGGTGTAACTGCAGACAGGATCCCTGTCCACAGGATGGTTTATCGAGCCATAACCTATTCCAGATTCCTTCATGGTACGTATTATCTGTTCAAAGGCTTTAAGGTTTTTGACAGGATCGCCGTCCAACTCTACATAAGTGATGTGGCCTGCGTTGGTAAGGGCGTGGTATGGTGCCTCTATCCGGATCTTTTCATACGCCGAAATGGGGAAATACACCGGAATATGGAAGCTGTTGGTGTAATATTCCCTGTCGGTCACTCCGGGAATTATACCAAACTTCTTCCTGTCAAGCCTTAAGAATCTCCCGGCGAGTCCTTCGGCAGGCGTGGCAAGAAGTGTGAAGTTAAGCTGTTTCTCTGCGCTTAAGCGATCCAGGTAATCCCGCATAAAACCTACTATTTCAAGGCCAAGATTCCGGGATTCGGCAGTCTGGCCGTGATGGCTGCCTGTAAGCGCCACAAGAGCCTCGGCAAGGCCAATAAATCCGACAGATAATGTTCCGTGTTTAAGTACCTCTCCAATCTTGTCATCAACGGAAAGCTTGTCCGAGCCTATCCATATTCCCTGCCCCATTAAAAACGGAAAATTCCTTACCGTTTTCGAGGCCTGTATCTGGAATCTGTCCAGCAGCTGTTTTGTAACAAGATCCAGTTTTCTCTCCAATTCTTCAAAGAACCATTCCACATTACCTTTGCTGTTTATTGCTATACGGGGCAGATTGATTGAAGTAAAGCTTAGATTTCCTCTGCCGTATGTAATTTCATTGTTCCTGTCATATACGTTTCCCAGTACCCTTGTACGGCATCCCATGTAAGCCACTTCTGTCTCAGGGTGCCCCTCCTTGTAATAAGCCTTATTGAAGGGCGCATCAAGGAATGCGAAATTGGGGAAAAGCCGCTTCGCGCTCACGCGGCATGCCAGTTTGAACAAATCATAGTTGGGATCTCCGGGATTATAGTTGACACCTTCCTTAACCTTAAAGATATGTATCGGGAAAATAGGCGTCTCGCCGTTTCCGAGCCCGGCTTCCGTCGCCAATAATACATTTCGTATGATCATTCGTCCCTCGGGAGAAGTATCGGTTCCGTAGTTTATGCTTGAAAAGGGTGTTTGTGCCCCTGCCCTGCTGTGCATGGTGTTTAAATTATGAATCAGCCCTTCCATGGCCTGGGCCGTTTCCTTCTCTGTCTCTTCAAGGGCAAGACTTGCGGCAAAAGAATGTATCCTGTCATATATGTTTTCATCACCTATTATTGGAAGCAGGGCCTCTTTTTCTTTTTCTTTATATTCCAAAGACATCTCAATGGACGGATAAAGCCCGAATTTTTCTTCTATTCCGGATATTATTTTCTTTATATCTTCCCTCGTTATTCCCGAGTCAGGAATCAACAGGGCAATAGCTTTGTGGAAGTTTGAAATATATAGTTTTTTATAGGTCTTTACAACTCCGGGGGCAAGACCGTAATCGAAATTAGGTATACTCTGGCCTCCGTGCTGATCGTTTTGGTTGGACTGTATGGCAATACATGCCAGCGCAGCATAGCTGTGAATGCTGTTAGGCTCCCTCAGATAACCATGACCTGTTGAAAATCCGCCTTTGAACAGTTTCTTTATATCTATTTGGCAACAGGTTGTTGTAAGAGTATAGAAATCAAAATCATGAATATGTATATCTCCTTCTTTATGGGCTTTAGCCTGCTGGGGAGTCAGTACAAATTTCTCATAATAATCCTTGGCTCCCTCAGAACCGTATTTAAGCATGATCCCCATGGCCGTATCCCCGTCAATATTCGCATTATCCCTTTTTATATCGCTGAGACTCGCAGACTTATTGGTAAGCTCGTCATAGATACGCATCAGGTTGGAATTCCGCTCACGGGCAAGGCTTCGTTCTGAACGGTACAAAATATATTTCTTGGCTACAAAAGCATAGCCGTTTTCCATAAGAATCTCTTCAACACAATCCTGGATACTTTCAATATCCGGTGTCTGCCCGTCGTACTTTTCAATCAGTCTTTCTTCAACCAGTTTTGCAAGCCTGAAACTCTCACCTGGCTCATTTCGTCCGGCCGCTTTCATGGCCTTCTCAATCGCGTTGGCAATTTTCTCAATATTATAGGGAACAATTCTTCCGTCTCTCTTTTGTATATTGGTAAACATAAGCCCTCCATAGTGTTTAAATAAGTACAATATATTGTATTTATTTTATTTTAAGGGCACAAATTATTGGATGTCAATAGAATTATAATAATCAAAGAACCGAATACTTTTGCATCTTACAAAAGAGCCGCTTTCAGCCATGCTGATTTTCCGTGTTCCCTAAATTCGTGATAATTACCTTCCCCGTTGCGTCTTTACCGGTAACTCTAAATACATATTCGTCTATTTCATTCATCCATGGACTTTTTGCTTTCATTTTCGGTGAAAATAAAATACCGCGGAAAAATACCATTGTATTCTTCCGCGGTACCATTGCTGGTGGGAGAAGGTGGATTCGAACCACCGAAGTCAGTGACAACAGATTTACAGTCTGCCCCCTTTGGCCACTCGGGAATTCTCCCATAACCTTTTTTTCGGCTCTCTCGCGAACCGCATTAACTATATTACATGAGGTCCGTATCTCTTGTCAACCCCTTTATCAACTTTTTTATCACTGGAAATTTCTTATTATAACTTGCTTTTTGTCGAAAAAACAGGGACAGTTTATATCACTGTCCCAAGCCGGAGCTTATTGTTCTTACAAATTCAGGCCATGTATATACTTTCCTGTTCACGACTCCGAATAAACCTTCATTAGTCAGTAGGGGTACTACAAGTTTTTCATTTTCAGCCTGTGTCAGTACAATAAAATCAGTCCCGTAATTAATGTCTGCAATAATCATTTCTGACTTATTATCATACTTATAGCCTGCTTCGCGTATTAAACCTGATATTGCGTTTTTGTCAAACAGTTCATACAGTTCCGAACCTATAAAACTTCCTTTTTCCAATGAAGAAACAATAAATTCCTTTTCTTCAACCGAATAAACAGTATCACTGTCCGATACGGAAGTCCCTGCGGGATTGTTATTTGCTTCTTCCGCAACGGTTAAAACAGTATCAATAATACCTTCCTGGTTTTTCAGCGGTAAAGCCCAGTAACCCTCGCCGCTTAATATTTCATGGAAATCGTTTGCCTTCTGCAGTGTTTCGGCATTCACTCCGCTTTTTGGCAGGGTATAAATACGGGTAATGCCTTCTTTCGCAAGACCAAGCTTTGTCCCGTTTTTCAGATTATACAGTTCGGTTATAGCCGTAAATAATCTATCCAGTTTATCCGGGGACGGCTCGTCATTATTTGCAGAACGGTTAGCCAATGAATTCAGCGCAGCGGTATCCTCGCCAAATCGCATCACTGATAAGCCGCTTGATGGCTCTTCAGGCATTTGAGTGCCTTTCCCCGGTAGTCTCGTGCTTTCAGACGCTACCTGCGGAGCAGCAAAGCCATAACTTGCAACCTGTTCATCCGTATTGATATTAACGGATCCGGCTGCATCTTCCGGTACTGCGGCAGCCGACGGGACAGGCCCCTCCATAGCGGTTGGCGTACCGCTGTACGTCTTTTTCGTAAAAAGCCCGCCGCTGTTTAAAATAAGCACCAAAGCCAACGCTCCTGCCGCCAGCGGAGCGCCCAGTTTATATGTCATGATAATAAATTTTCTTGAGTCTTTCTTTTGCTTCTTCTCAATTTCTGTCTGACATCTTTCCAAAGTAATATTAATAAGCTTATCCGAGGCTTTTATGCCGGTCAACCCGGACTTTAAAGTCTCTTTAATCATGTCATCAGAGACAGAAAATGGTGCCTTTCTTTCATTTGATTCAGCCATGAGCCTCACCTCCAATCATGTCGTGAAGCATTGTCCTTGCTTTAAACAGCCTGCTTTTCACAGTTCCCCCCGGAATCTTCAAAATTTTTGCTATCTCATTAACCCCCATCTCCTGGTAGTAAAAAAGAAGAATAACTTCCCTGTATTTGTCCGGCAGTTTCATTATAGAATTTATCAAAGCCTGTTTTTCTCTTCTTTTTTCAATTATTTCTTCAGTATCATTGTCGGAAGAATATGTAATAAAGTCATCGGTAACAACCACCCGTCTTTTCCAGGCACTTCTCATGTAATCACGGCAAACGTTAACTGCGATACTGATTATCCAGGTTTTTTCGCTGCTCTCACGGCGGTAATTCGAATAAGAACGGACAACCCTGAGAAACGTTTCCTGAAACACATCTTCTGCCAGTTCTTTTGATTTTAATATAACCATGGCTATTCTTAAAACATCATTGCCATATTCTTCGACCAGTCTAGATATCTCCTTATTTATATCTATCTCTCTGTTTTTATCTGGAGGAGTCAAAATTTTCAGCTCCCTCCTTCGTTTTATTTGACGAATAATATCTGTTTTTGGTTCATTAATAGAATTATACTTTAATACAACACACTTTGAAAGACTTATTATATACACAGTTGAGGATTATCCCAATCTTAAGAATATAATACTGTAATATGTTGACATTATCATATATAATATCATTGATATTATGTAAAGATAAGGTTTAACTTTACATAGACAAAATACAATATACGGAAGGAAAGATTTTATGGAACGTCAGGTTAGAACACGTTTTGCGCCAAGCCCCACCGGGTACATGCATATTGGAAACTTGCGCACCGCATTATATGAATATCTCATTGCAAAATCCCAAAACGGCAAGTTTATCCTGCGGATTGAGGATACCGACCAGGAACGCTATGTGGAAGGTGCCGTTGATGTTATTTATAATACCTTGGAATTATGCGGTATGAAGCATGATGAGGGTCCTGATATAGGCGGGCCTTATGCGCCGTATGTTCAGAGCCAAAGAAAGGACACCTATCTTCCCTATGCCTTGGAATTAATAGAAAAAGGGCATGCCTATTATTGTTTTTGTTCCAAGGAAAGGCTGGATGCCCTGAGGGCTGAATGCGAGAAAAAAAATCAGACATTTATGTACGATCGTCATTGTCTGAACCTTTCAAAGGAAGAAATAGAGGAAAAGCTAAGAAACAAGGAGCCCTATGTCATTCGCCAGAAGATGCCGAGGGAAGGAACCACAACCTTTGAGGATGTTGTTTACGGTACAATAACAGTCGATAACAGCACTCTGGAAGATCAGATCCTGATTAAAAGTGACGGTCTTCCCACATATAATTTTGCCAACGTCATAGACGACCATCTCATGAATATTACTCATGTTGTAAGAGGAAGCGAATATCTTACTTCTACCCCGAAATACAATCTCCTGTACGAAGCGTTCGGCTGGGAGATCCCGGTTTATGTCCATCTTCCCCTGATAGTCAAGCCGGATGGCTCAAAAATTTCCAAGCGTAAAGGTGATGCTAGTTTTGAGGACTTACTTCAAATGGGTTACCTTGTGGAAGCCATAATCAACTATATAGCGCTTCTGGGCTGGTCTCCCGACACGAACCAGGAGATTTTCACGCTTTCCGAGTTGGAAAAGGTATTTAATATTAAGAATATAAGCAAATCGCCTTCAGCCTTTGACATGGATAAGTTAAGGTGGTTTAATGCCCAGTATATCAGGGCAAAGACTCCTGAAGAATTCTACGAACTCGCCCTGCCCTACCTAAAAAAAAGCATAACCAATAAGGAGATAGATTTATTTAAGGTAAGCAGGTTATTACACACAAGAACGGAGGTTTTGACCGAAATTCCGTCCAAGGTAGGCTTTTTCAATGAATTATGCGATTATGATCTCAACATCTATGTCCACAAAAAAATGAAAACTACCCTGGAAAATTCGCTCAACAGTTTAAAAGAAGCTTTGCCTGTATTGGAAGGTATCCAGGACTGGAATGAAACCTCCATCCATGACAGTCTCATAGCATTGGTAGAACGCCTCGGGATAAAAAACGGACAAATGCTCTGGCCAATTCGTACAGCTATCACGGGTTGGGAAGTAACCCCCGGCGGTGCGATTGAAATCGCCGATATACTTGGCAAAAACGAGACTTTAAGAAGGATACGAATAGGAATAGAACGACTGGAAAAAGCATTGGCCGCGACTGAATAATAACATATAGTAACTTCAGGGCTGTCATCAAATCCGGAATATGTCATAGCTATGAAATCTATGAAGCCATAACCTGTGACATGAAATCCGGATGTGACAGCCTTTAATATTGCTCTGATTTCGCTTCATAATCATAATTATTACCATTTATTACTTATAAATACTATTAACATAATTTACTTGTTGAACCAGTCCCTCATCATCGTTTACAATGGGTATGCCCAAAAGGGCGCCCAAAAACACCAATTTATACATGCAAGTTCGGGAAAGGGTGAGGTAACGATTTCAAGCCATACATCCGCCTATTATACTGAACATTATATTGGCTCCAGACGAGTAATCAAGTAACAATAAAGGAGCCGTGCCAACCATTGATTGCACGGCTCCTTCTCTATATAACTTTATTTTTAAGAATTTTTTATTACAAAATGCTAATCCTGTTTTGCCTGTACCACCAGCCTGTGGGAACCCACTCCCGGCGGATGACAGGTGAATACTGTAAGTATCTTGTCATCTCCGTTCTTTTCAATTATTGAAAAGTCGTCTGGTTCAATGATTTTTGTCGCATAAATCGTATAATTCAACGTTTTGTCCTTGGTCCGGACAATAATTTTGTCCCCGATATCCAGTTCGTTCAAACGATTCAGGTATTTGCCGAAGGTATAGCTGCGATGTCCCGCCAACACGCAATTACCAACCTCGTCGAGATTGTCGGTATATGGGAGCCTTCCGACAGCCACCCGCAAAGTATCCTCGTCCACTCCGTCCATTATAAGCATCTCTACATCTATTTTCGGAATAATTAAAATCCCTGTGGTACGCTTAAGCATTTCCTCCTTGCTCATTCTTGGCTTCTTAACAGGTACCGGCGATTCTAAAGTCTCATCTTCCCGGGAAGCTTCAGACGAAGGGGTTATTGTCGGGGCTGTTTCACCGATTCCGCCCAATTCGGGAGGAATATAAAAGACTTCTACCTCTTCATCCCCTATGTCTTCTACCTCTTCGTTCCCTATGGCTGACAACGCCTCTTCCGTTTGTTTCAAAAACTCTTCAATTACATCGTTATTCCGTTTTGTATTAATATAAGTCATGACGGCAGGAACCAGGATCAAGAGTGCCCCTGCCACTATCAACACAACTGAGAGGATTTTCCGGATATTTATTTGACGTTTTTTGTCCCTGTCTATACGTCATCACCCATTCTCTTTATTTTTCGCGTTTCTGCGTTTCTCAAGCCATTCCTTTATTTTTGCCTCATAACCGTTGGAAGACGGATGATAATAATACGTGCCCCGCATAATATCAGGCATGTATTCCATGTCATTCACAATATGCCCGGGATAATCATGGGCATATTTATATCCCACACTATAACCCAGTTCTTCCATTCCTTTGACCGGGGCATTTCTAAGATGCATGGGGACTTCCCCGGTATTTTTATGCTCAACATCATACAAAGCGTCTTCAAGGGCTTTATAGGTAGAATTGGATTTCGGGCTTGTAGCCACCATCACTGCCGCCTGAGCCAATAATATCCTGGCCTCCGGCATCCCTATCATATGTATTGCCTGGGCAGCGACAGTCGCCAAAATCAGCGCATTTGGATTTGCCATACCAACATCCTCGGAGGCGCAAATCATAATGCGCCTTGCGAGGAATTCAGGATCTTCCCCTGCATAAAGTGCCCTGGCCAAATACAAAAGCGTCGCGTCCGGGTCGCTGCCTCTCATTGATTTTATAAAAGCGCTGATATTATCGTAATGCTGTTCTGAAGATTTATCAAACCTGACTACCTTTTTCTGGATACAATCTGTTATAACATCCGGAGTAATCCTGTAAACTCCGTCTTCATTCATATCTGTAGTAAGAACGGCCAGTTCCAGCGCATTTAACGCCACTCGCGCATCCCCGCCCGACATCTCGGCAAGAAGCATTACCGCTTCATCGTCAATATCTATTTTAAGGTTGCCGAGTCCTCTCTCCTTATCGGTTACAGCCATATTTACAATCTTTATAATATGCTCTTTTTTTAACGGTTCCAGCATAAAAACCGTGGATCTTGAAATCAAAGCCTTATTGACCTCGAAAAACGGGTTTTCGGTCGTCGCTCCAATCAATACGATCGTGCCATCCTCAACATGTGGAAGAAGCGCGTCCTGCTGCGCCTTGTTAAAACGATGGATTTCATCTATAAACAAAACTGCCTTGCCGTTAGGATTCAAAAAGGTATTCTGGGTATCTTCCACTATTTGTTTTATGTCCTTTACACCCGCGGTAACGGCATTCAGTCTGTAAAATGAAGCCTTGGTAGTATTGGCTATAATCCTCGCGATTGAGCTCTTGCCCGTCCCGGGAGGACCGAAAAGTATGATAGAAGATATCTTATCTGCCTTAATCATCCGGTTGAGCAGTTTGCCGGGTCCTATTATATGTTCCTGTCCCACAAACTCATCCAGGTTTCGCGGGCACATTCTATATGCCAGAGGTTCCTTTTTCCCCGTCATTATCACCACCTGCCTTTTTCCTTCTTTTTTTCCTTGGCAGTAAACCGAAAGCCTCCAATACTTTCTCTTTATTTTCTTTTTCGTATTTCTCAAACAAATCGGGTCGCCTTTCCCTTGTTCTTTCCAGCATTTTTAAATAACGCCATTTTTCAATATTGGCATGATGACCCGATAATAAAATATCCGGCACTTTTTTTCCCCTGAACTCATAAGGCCTTGTATATTGGGGAAACTCCAAAAGGCCGTCATAATGTGATTCTTTCAAATATGATTCATCGGAGCTTAAAACACCATCAACAAGCCGGCTTACAGCATCTATAAGTACCATTGCCGGAAGCTCCCCGCCTGTTAAGACATAGTCCCCTATTGAGATTTCCTCATCGACTATTTCTTCCAATACTCTTTCATCGACTCCCTCGTAATGCCCGCATATAATTATGAGCCTTTTTTCATTCTTTAGCTCCCGTACGAGGCTCTGGGTCAGAACCTTGCCCTGGGGACTCATATAAATAGTTTTCGGCTTTATAGGGCTTAGTTTTACCGCGTACTCCCATGCGTCGAATAAAGGCTGAGGAGTCATGACCATTCCGGCTCCTCCGCCATAGGGATAGTCGTCCACCTTTTTATGTTTATCCAAAGAAAAATCCCTGATATTAATGGTATTTACCGTTATGATTCCCTTTTCCCTTGCCCTTCCGATTATGCTCTCGTTTAAGAACCTGTCAACACTCTCCGGGAAGAGGGTCAATACATCAAATATCATCAATTAAACCCTCCGGTAGTTTTACCTGCATCCGTTTTCCTTCAATATCAACATTTACAACCACGGACTTCAATGCCGGGATAAGGATTTCTCTTTTATCGTCGTCCTGAACAACGTAAACATCATTACTTCCTGTTTCCAATATATCAATCAGCTTACCCAGCAGTTTATCTCCCTCGTAGACATCCATTCCTATCAAATCGCACATAAAGTATTCGTCTTCTTCCAGCTCTATGGCATGTTTACGCTGGACCAGAAGATCCTGCCCCTTTAACTTCTCGGCGTCATTCATGGTTTCGATACCTTTAAGTTTCATAAGTACAAACCCTTTATGGATTCTGCATCCTAAAACCCTGAATTCCTTATACACCCCCTCATATTTTGCCGTTACAAAAAGGAGGTAATCAAAACGCGATATATCCGATGTTATGGGCATTACCTTAAGTTCGCCTTTAACACCATGTGTGTTTACAACTTTTCCGACCACAAGATAATCGTTTTTCATGATCCTCATCCCTGTCCAGAAAAATGTCAAAATACTTGGAAACACTTAATCTATATTCAAAATCCCCGGTTTTTCCGGGGATTATCTGATATGCTCGATTAGCTTTCAACAGGCTTTATTACGTCTCTTATCGCCCATTTCTTTATTGTTATCATTGTACGTTCCACGCTTGTTTCAAAGGTTACTTCGTCATCCTTTATATTTACGATTTTCCCGGCCAGACCGCCAATTGTTACTATCTGATCTCCTACAACAGCGCTGGCGATTGTCTCTCTTAGTTTCTTTTCTTTTCTTTTCTGAGGAACAATCAAAATAACATACATTAAAGCCAATGGTATAATCAGAACCAATGTTTGGATCCATTGTCCTCCGCCGGCCAGATCCGCTCCCGATGCGTTAGGATCTACTGCAGGCGCTTCTGCGGCAAGCAGAAATAAACTTGATAAAAACTTCATAAACAACCTCCAAAATATTTGTTAAATGCTTCAACTCGCTTAATACACCGACATTATACAGTATTTGAAACAGGTTATCAATTATAAAATGATTTTATACCAATATTTCCGAAAAAATATCTTGCAGTGTTGGTATTTTTAAAGATTCTTCGCTTACGCTCAGAATGACACATGCGTTTCGTTCCGAACAAAGCGTTAGCACTCCCATTATGTCATCCTGAACGAAGCGTTAGCACTCCCATTATGTCATCCTGAGCGGAGCGCAGCGGAGTCGAAGGATCTTATTCAATACCCCAACCTTTCGAAGACTTCTTTTCTGAAGTCCAATAGCCTGTCATTCCTGATGGCTTCCCTTACATCCTCCATCAGCTTAATTAAAAACCTTAAATTATGCCAGGTGGCAAGACGCAAGCCCAATATTTCCCCGCATTTGAACAAGTGCCTGATATAAGCCCTTGTAAAGTTTCTGCATGCGTAGCAGTCGCAGTTTTCATCCATCGGCGAATAATCCCGGGCATATTTTGCATCCCTTATTATTATTCTTCCCTTGGATGTAAAAACCGTTCCGTTTCGTCCTATCCTGGTAGGAAGAACACAGTCAAACATGTCAATTCCGCGTATGGCGCCGTCTATAAGGTAATCCGGGCTTCCCACTCCCATGAGATATCTCGGCTTGTCTTCCGGCAGGTAAGGCACGGTTATTTCCAACATCTCATTCATTATTTCGCCCGGCTCTCCGACACTTAAACCTCCGATGGCATAACCGGGAAAATCCAACGCTGTAATCTGCTTTGCGCTTTCTATCCTTAAATCTTTAAAAGTACTTCCCTGGACTATGCCGAACAGCGCCTGTTCATCCGGCCTGGCATGTGCTTCTTTGCATCTTTTAGCCCACCTTGTGGTCATCTCCATTGATTTTTTTGCATATTCGTATTCACACGGATATGGCGTACATTCATCAAAACACATTATTATATCCGAACCGAGATCATTCTGAACGGCTATTGAGATTTCCGGCGACATAAACTTTTTTGAGCCGTCAATATGCGAACGGAAAGTTACTCCTTCCTCTTTAATGTCCCGGATATCGCTTAACGAAAACACCTGGAAACCGCCGCTGTCTGTCAATATGGCGCGATCCCAGTTCATGAACTTGTGAAGGCCTCCGGCCTCTTTTACTAATTCCTGTCCCGGCCTTAAGAATAGATGATAGGTGTTGCTCAAAATAATACTGGCGCCTATTTCTTTCAATTCGTCAGGCGACATTCCTTTAACCGTAGCCTGTGTCCCGACTGGCATAAAAACGGGTGTGTCAAAACTGCCATGGGGTGTATGCAGCCTGCCAAGTCTTGCGCCTGATTGTTTACATGTCTTAATGAGTTCGTATCTTACTGGAGTCATATTTTTCCTCGCTGTCCTTTATTGCCTTTATTAATTTGTCTTTTTACTGTTCAACATCTTACCATATTTCGGCCAATTTGTCCCTGACTCCTTCAATTTGATTCGGCAATTTGCCGTTTTTGTCCATTTCATATCCTGTGATATTCTTTGTTTTATATCCCGTAATTATCACAATAATATCATTGGCGACCGCTTGTCCATAATATACCTTTTCAGAATAAAGCCGGGTTTCAAATACTAAAGCCAATCACTCTAAACTATTCGTAAAAGCCTTACTGCAGTTGTTATGACGAAGCATACCAAAGTTCCCGTTATTGCCGGAACAAGAAAAGATATGATTGTCCATTTCCAGCTTTGGGTCTCTTTTTTTATTGTCAGGAAAGTGGTGCCGCAGGGCCAATGCATCAATGAGAATATTACGAAACATACGGCCGTCAGCCATGTCCATCCGTTATTTCTTAACAATTCACCAAGCTGATACAGGTTTTCCAATTCCATCAGGCTTCCCTGCGACATATAACTCATGATAATTATCGGGATTACTATTTCATTGGCGGGAAACCCCAGGATAAACGCCGTCAGGATATAACCATCAAGCCCTATAAGCCGGGCCGGCGGGTCTAAGAACCTTGCGCAGTAAGACAGGATGCTGGCATCACCAATCGTTATATTGGCCATTAACCATATAATAAGCCCGGCTGGTGCCGCCACGATGACAGCTCTGCCCAGGACGAACAATGTCCTGTCAAATATCGATCTTGTAATAACTTTGCCGATTTGAGGTTTCCTGTAGGGCGGAAGCTCCAGGGTAAAGGATGAAGGAAGGCCTTTAAGTATTGTTTTGGAAAGTATTCTTGACAATAACAGCGTCATAACAACGCTGAAAACAATAAGCATGGTAAGAAGAAACGCTGATACCAATGACCTTAAAGCCCCTGAAAAATAACCGGCGAAAAAAATGGCAATGGTAGTTATGAGAGTAGGGAACCTGCCGTTGCAGGGAACGAAAGTATTCGTTATTATCGCTATCAGTCTTTCCCTTGGCGAATCAATAATCCTGCATCCTACTACTCCGGCGGCATTGCAGCCGAAACCCATACACATGGTCAATGCCTGTTTGCCGTGAGCGCATGCCTTTTTAAAGAAATTATCCAGGTTAAACGCTACCCTGGGTAAATAACCAAGATCCTCCAACAGGCTGAAAAGCGGAAAAAAGATAGCCATCGGCGGAAGCATAACCGATATCACCCATGCAAGAGTCCTGTAAACTCCTTCAACCAATAAGCTTTTTAGCGCCGCAGGAAAGTTTATGGCCGTTAATAACCGGTATAACCTGCCTTCCAGCCAGAATAACCCGTCGGATAACAATTGGGAAGGATAATTTGCCCCTATAATGGTAAGCCAGAAGACAAATCCCAGGAGAACCAGCATAATTGGTATACCGAATCCTTTTGAGGTTATGATTCTATCAATTTTTCTGTCTCTTAAGTTATACAATTCATTTTCATAGGAAACGGCTTTTCTGCTTATCTCTTCGGCTCTCATTACGATACGGGACACTACTTTGTCCCGGAAAAGGTTATTATCGATCCCGGAGTTTATAAGAACTTCTCGGGCCAGCTGCATTTTTTCCGCTATTTCAATTTCTTCAAGAATATCCTTCTTTAAAAACTGATTAATTGAATTGATAAGGGTTTTGTCTCCGTCCAGCAGTTTTAAAGCGACCCACCGGCTGTTGTAATCCCCGATAACTTTTTTGATAGAGGGTTCCAATATGGAAATGGCTTCTTCTATCGGCTTGTCATATTTTATAATATAGCCTGCTTTTGACGGTTTTTTCATAGCGAGGTTATATACCTCGTCCATAAGTTCATTTAAGCCTCTGCCGTCCCTGGCACAGGTCCCCACTACGGGTATTCCCAATTGCTTTGCTAATTCCTTAAGATCTATATTTATTTTTTTGTTTTTTGCCTCGTCCAGGAGATTCACACAGAGAATTGCGTTATTGGTTATTTCAAGGGTCTGTAAAACCAGGTTGAGGTTTCTTTCAAGACAGGTGGCATCAGCCACAATAACAGTAGCATCGGGATCACCGAAGCATATAAAATCCCTGGCAACCTCTTCTTCAACCGAATTTGCCATAAGGGAGTATATCCCCGGAAGGTCTACAAGTATAAAGCCTTTCCCTTTATGTAAAAACCTGCCCTGGGCATTGGTAACGGTTTTTCCGGGCCAGTTTCCGGTATGCTGGTTTAATCCTGTCAGGTTATTGAATAACGTACTCTTGCCTACATTGGGGTTTCCGGCAAGAGCTACGATTTTATCATCCGGACACTTTTTTTCTATAATTAACTGGTTTTCAGAAAAGGCCGATACCATAGACAGTTTTTTTATCCCCATAAAAACCACACCTCTTTAATATCATGTGATGTATGCCGCCTTCTTTATATTTCCTCCACCAATATCTGGGATGCTTCTTCGGAACGCAGCGCTATAACCGCTCCCCTGATACGATATGCTACTGGGTCTCCTGACGGGCTTTTTTGAAGAGCTTCAACCTCTGTATTGGAAATGATGCCTAGATCAAGCATTCGTCTCCTGGTACTTCCACTGGAAATTAAGTCCCTGACTCTCGCTTTTTTCCCTAACGGTAAGTAATTTAAAGGAAAAATGTTTCTTTCCATGGCGATACCTCTTCTGATTACAATAAAAAAACCGGTTTTCCCTGAACGGTTTCCCTACACTAAGATATGAGTATTAAATTGATGTGGTGAAAACGGTAATAAATATGCGACAGGGTATCAAATGCGTTAAACCGCAAATGATACCCTGTCAGACAAAAGGTCGGATTTTCATTATTTACCTGAAGCTTTCATAACCATATTCTGATGTTCCTGTATATACACCTTGGAAGTGGATGTGCTGTGAGAAGTGCTGTTTTTCAAATATAGGTCAAAATGCCCGTTAACCCCGTTTTCTATGGTATCCACGCCATGGGGCATTCCCGATAGAGAGGCGGCGATATTCATTCCGTTATGAAATACGACTACTGCCCTGGGAGACCATTTCCATTCTCCGAAGAGAGATTTCATTATATTTGTATCTGCAGTTGTAAGGGGTTCGATATCGGCATGGTTATACCCTCCTATCATCTTGGCCTTAAATTGTTTTCCGGTATCCACATCGACAATTGTAAATACGTCGCCTCTTTTGATTAAATATTGTCCTTCAAGGTTCCAGTCCACAGGAGTGCCCCGTCTGGCTGGAGCGGCGCTTTCGCCCTGTCTCACCGTAGTTACCCTGGGAGCATAGCCTGATATCGCGATTTTATCTCCCGCGTTAAGCCATTCATCCGGTTCCATATAGTTGTATTTTAAAATATCCTGCACCGATACACCGAATTTCTTTGCTACTGATGTCACGGTGTCGCCAGGCTGTACAATATAGGTTACATCCGGCCATTTTGTATTATTTTGCGGAGCGGGCGCCTGGTTTTGTCCCGTAGATGGAGCCGGCGCGGTATTCGCGGATTTGTCCGGAATAACCAGTATCTGCCCCGGATAAATGATATCACCCGATAGATTGTTAGCGCTTTTAAGAGCAGCAACAGAAGTGCCGAATTTATTTGCGATCAGCCAAAGGGAATCACCCGCCACAACGGTATATGTGTTGTTCTTTTTGATTGCCTGGTTTGTTATATTCACTGTCTGGGTTGCTGTGTCAAGTTCAACTTTATAGCCCAGGTTTTCGGCTATGAATCTTACCGGGGCAAAGGTTATACCTTCGATAACGATCGACGGGGGCATTTTCACCTGGACACCGTTGACTCTTGCCAGGCTTGAACCCCGCATAAACGCTATCATGTTATTGTTTTTGTTAATTCCGACAGTATTGGAAGTATTATTCCACCATACGCTGCCGCCTATTGCTTTACCGAAATCATAAAGCGGCACATAAGTAGTGTTATTATATATAAACGGACGAGCGCTGAAATTCTGCAGATTGCCGTTTACTGAAATCTTTATGTTATAGTTGTAAGCGCCCTGGTTATACGCTAATCCTGAAGCCGCAGTCTGGGCCGCATGCGATTTTATTGGGGCGCCTAGCATAAATGATGACAGCAATACCGTGCCCGCCATTACTTTTACCATATTGATCTTAATGTCCGGGAATTTTTCTTTGATATAGTCGATTATATTGTCATTAAGACGCTTTTTATTATCCTCATCTATTTTTCCGAATTCCTCGGCAAATTCAACATCATCCATGTTGGTGTCAACATACAGAATGAGGTCATAGCCGTCTTTCGTTTCGATCAATTGGTAACTTCTGAATAAGTCCAAAAAAACTACTCCTTTCACATTGTTATTGCGTCAGGAGTAGTATTTCCTTTTAAACATAAAACTATTAATTTTTTATAAACAGGATGGGCTATCAACTTTCTTAATTATGTAGTACCATGAAAACCTTTTATGTAAACATCATTTTTTATCAGTATTTCATGGCTGTTGCCACATCATTCTCCACTGTGAGTTTTCTGACCTTTTTATAACCTTCGGACATGGTTTCCAGAGTTACATTAGATTTTCCCACTATGGTTTCAAATTTAAAATTAACATCAGGCTCAAAACTGGCTTTTATTATCTCAAGTTTATCTTCGGTGCAATATACAAAATATGCATTCCCTTTGTCCGAGATCCTTTCGTCCGTAGGTTTCTTGGGTTTGTCAAAAATCTGCGCCAGGATAGTTCCATCGGGCAGTATAACAACTTCGTTCACAAATCTTGAAATAATCTGGCCATTCCGTTTGGTAGTTCCTTCAAGTACCAATGTATTGGTTTCTGTATTAAGAAATCCATATCTTTCAACAACATCGCCTTTTAAATTGTCATCGCCAAACCCGTCTTCTTCCCTCGTCATACTTTCCCTAAAGGCAATAATATTGCCGTTTTTCTCCCTGACGGCATCAAATTTGCCGTTTTTGCCGGTCTCCTTCGCATTGTCCCCCGGCTGCAGGTAGTCAAACTGGACGATGTTTACAACATTAATAGTAGCGGCAAGCATATCAAAGCCTATATCAAAAAGTTCAAAATCAGATGTTTCGAACCTATTGACCGGCTGTTCAAAACGGCTCAAGGCTCCGTTATACGCATCGTAAAAATCGCTCAATTCCATTCCCGGTTCTTTGTAAATACCGCCTTTCGAAGTTTTTGGCTCTACTTTTTTTACAGGTTCATTATTATCATTATTGGTTTTTTCAGGCTCGCCTTTATCCTTGTTTTCCTTATCCTGTTTTTCACTTATCTTTACTGCTTCTTTATCATCCTTATCCGTTGTAACATTTCGGCCGCAGCCTGATACCAACAATGAGGCCGCAACAAACAATACACCTATAAGCTTACTGATTCTACCCATAATCTCCTCCTTGAATTTGTCAGTTAATCTTTAAATTAACATGGTATTATATAATAATATTACCATATTTTATAATTTAGAGAAGTATTTTTTAATGGGTTTTTCAAGTAAGCCACAGGCATTGTACTGTTTTGTTTTTTCAGTCCCTGACTTTTTACTGTTTTAACGGTATTCTTTCACCATGCGCGCCCTGAGATAGCCCCTGTCGGTTTCAATTGCTTCCACGTAAAAGCCAATGCCATAATAGAAGCGCATTAGAACATCGT
>JAAYFU010000065.1 GCA_012728095.1 Clostridiaceae bacterium | reverse complement strand
GTGGATAATGATGCAAATTGCGCGGCTCTTGCCGAGGTTAAGGCCGGCGCGGCAAAAGGCTACAAAAATGTTGTGCTTGTTACCCTGGGAACAGGCATAGGAACCGGTATTGTAATAAACGGAAGTATTTATTCGGGACTCAAAGGCAACGGGACAGAGATGGGTCATGTTTTGATTGATTATGATGGTGAATTGTGTTTCTGTGGCCGGAGAGGCTGCTGGGACGCTTATGCCTCAGCAACTGCATTGATTGTACAGGCTAAGAGAGCAGCATCAGGCAGACCTGAATCAGTATTGAACCATTTGCCTGAAATTACGGGGAAAAGCGTTTTTGACGCGGCCAAACAGGGCGATATAACAGCTAAGGCAGTAGTAAAAAAATACTGTGAGTACCTGGCTCTTGGCATATCCAATATTGTCAACGCACTTGCTCCTGAAATGATACTTCTCGGCGGCGGAATCAGCTATGAAGGCGACCTTATACTTAATCCGGTACGTGATTATATTAAAGAGTATTGTTTTGACACACGGGAAGATGCCCTGCCTATTTTAGGAATTGCAAGCATGGGCAACGATGCGGGCATAGTAGGTGCTGCTTCGTTATGACGACCCCACCCGTTACCGTACCATAGATTTCAAAAGGGCGCGAGGCATTGAAACTCAAGGCGGGGGGAGTTTACCCCCGCCTGAGATTATAACCTTTGCCCGCCTCCCGTAGATTTCCATATATTATGCAAACAGGGGGTGTATCATAGGTTTGTTATGTTACATTCCTTTTTTAATTAAAAAAAACTGCTTTAATAATCTTAATATTCGTAAAACTGTGAATTTTCATGATATTGGTTTAACAGGCAAATAAGGCAGGATAAATTATGGAGCAGGAAATGGTACTTGAGATGGCTGTCCGAGCAGGGCTGATATTACTGCGTTTTGGCGATGAAACATATCGGGTCGAGGAAACGATCAATAGAATCTGCTCAAGCTATGGTTTGAAATGTGAGTCGTTTGCTATTCCAACGGGGTTAATTGTCAGCGTATATGGGGAAAAGGGAATAACAACAATTTGCAAGAGGATACAAACAAGAACGGTTGACTTACAAAAAGTGGCCCGCGTTAATGCCCTTTCAAGACAAATAGAAAAAACAAAACCTGATATAAAAGAAGTTATAACCGAACTTGACAATATTGAAAAAAGCAGGCCATATTCCCAGGTCTCAACTGTGCTTGGCTATGGTTTATTGTCTTTTGCCTTTTCCATGCTTTTTGGCGGAAATGGACATGACGCTGTTTCAGCTTTTTTGGCAGGAGCGGTTCTGGGGGTATTACAGCTTTCTTTTTCTAAGGATAACAGTTTTCCTTTTATTGAGTATTTTATTCATAGCTTTAGCGCCGTAATCCTATGTTCTGTTTTTTCATTGATATTTCGCAATACGAATGTATATATCATGATTATAGGCGTCCTGGCCAATTTTGTTCCGGGGGTTGCGTTAATAAATGGTGTTCGTGATCTGTTGAATGGTGATTATGTAAGTGGCCTTACAAAGCTTGGTGAGGCATTGATGGTCCTGACGGTACTCTCAGCCGGTACGGGGATCGCATTAAGTTTATGGCGCTTTGGAGGATTATCATGATTCCGCTTTTGCTCAAATATTTTATCTTATCCTTTTTAGGCAGTTTTGCTCCATCTATGATAATGAATATTGAAAAAAGATTACTTCTATGGACGGGACTTGGAGGAGCCCTGGGTTATTGCATTCCATACCTCTTCGGTACTTCTGCTTCTTTAAGTGCTTCACAAACATTTGCCGGCGCTCTGATAGTTGGTATATACAGCGAGTTGATGGCTAAGTATCACGAAACGCCCGCAACTGCTTTCAGCGTACCGGGAATATTTCCATTGGTACCTGGTATTGCGGCGTATCAGACCGTGCAGAGTATTGTTGAAAATAGAATCCAAGATGCTGTTTTTTACGGTATTAATACGGTTGTTAAGGCATTTGCAATTGCTTTCGGTATCATGCTGGTTTCATCAATATTTAGAACGGTTAGAAACAAAAAAAATGCAAGAAATTTTCGCTTAAAGGAGAGGACAATAAATGAAGATAATCGTAACTGAAAATTATGACCGTAGTTGTGAAATTGCTGCCAAGATGATAGCTGACGTGATAAGGGCAAAGCCGGACGCAAGGCTTGGGCTGGCGACGGGAGGTACTGCAGAAGCGGTATATACTTATCTTATAAAAGAATACAAAGAGGGAAATCTTGATTTTTCAAAAGTCAGCACTGTTAACCTGGACGAGTACGTAGGACTGTCTCCGGATCATCCCCAAAGCTATCGTTATTATATGGATAATAAACTTTTTAACCATGTGAATATCGATAAGAAGAATACATATGTTGTAAGCGGTATAGGGGATATTGAAAAGAATGTGGCGGAATTTCAAAGAAAATTGCAGGAGAAACCGATTGATATACAGCTTTTGGGCATAGGTGTAAACGGACATATAGGATTTAATGAGCCCAACAGTGTATTAAAGGAGAAAACCCATGTAGAGGAACTGGACGAAAGCACGATAAGAGCTAACTCGCGTTTTTTCAGAAACATAGACGAAGTTCCCCGTAAGGCCATTACAATGGGCATTGGAGATATTATGCGTGCCAAATGTCTTGTTCTGGTGGCCACAGGAAAAGCAAAGGCGCAAGCAATCCGCAGTCTGGTTATTGGCGACGAGATATACTGCAGAAATCCATCCACCATGATAAAATTACACCAGAATGCCACTGTAATTATTGACAATGAGCTTGCTGAGCTGGTAGGATACAAAAAAGACTAAAAATACTAAAAAGTGAGGAAGTTTGTATGCCTTTTACCATCGTCCAGGGTGACATCACCAAAATGAATGTTGACGCCATTGTCAACGCTGCCAACATCACCTTGAAAATGGGCGGGGGAGTTTGCGGAGCTATATTTAAAGCGGCGGGAGCTGCACAACTTCAAGACGTATGTGATAAACTTGCCCCGATTAAAACAGGAGAGGCGGTTATTACACCGGGCTTTAATTTGAACTCTAAATATATTATCCACACGGCGGGACCTATCTACCAGGAAAAGAATAAGGAGCAATGCGAGCGG
Source organism: Clostridiaceae bacterium (assembly GCA_012728095.1). Lineage (GTDB taxonomy): Bacteria > Bacillota > Clostridia > DSM-8532 > DSM-8532 > DTU059. The sequence goes on along the minus strand of JAAYFU010000065.1, from coordinate 23,449 downwards.
CAATTACGGGATGCGTATCTGAATTCGCTGAGATTAGCCGTAGAATATAAATGTAAAAGCATTGCCTTTCCGCTTATTTCAAGCGGCATTTATGGTTATCCGAAAGGAGAAGCCATAAAAGTGGCCATCTCGGCAATTAAAGATTTTCTGAAAGAACATGATATTGATGTGTTCCTTGTGTTGTTTGATAAAGAGACATTTGAAACCGCCAATATACTGCTCGGTTCAATCTAAATTTATGTAAATGCATTAAGACAGGCTAATTTTATCAACTCGACTTAAGAAATCCGGGAAATTTTCGTGATTAATCATTAAGAAAACCAGGAAACGGTTTGCTGTAATCTGTTTTTGTCCTATCAAAAGATATAAATATTCCCTTAATTAAAAGATTTGAAAATACTGGTTGACATTTTGGTCTATAAGTTATAGACTTATAGTATAACAAGGTCTATATCGTATAGACCAAGGAGGTATTATCATGAAAGAATACAAGCTTACTGAAAGTGAGGAAAAGTTCGCAGAATTGATTTGGCAGAATGAGCCGATAGGCTCCGGAGATCTCGTGAAGCTATGCGAAAAAGAAATGAATTGGAAAAAGTCTACAACATATACAATGCTGAAAAAGTTATGTGAAAAGGGTATTTTCCAAAATGTAAACTCCGTGGTTTCATCCCTGGTTACAAAAGATGAATATTACTCAAGGCAGAGCATACGTTTCGTTGAGGATACCTTTGGCGGGTCTTTACCGAAGTTTTTAACAGCTTTTATCAGTGGCAGTAGATTAAACAAACAACAGGCTGAAGAGTTGAAAAGACTGATTGACGAGTACAAGGAGATGTAACCAATGAGTCAACTGTTTCTTGCTGTCTTAAACATGAGCCTTACGGCAAACTATGTAATCCTTTTTGTGATACTTATCAGACTATTACTCAAAAAAGTTCCCAAATCTATCTCTTATGCTCTGTGGGTTGTAGTGGCATTTCGGCTTGTAGTTCCTTTTTCCCTGGAAAGCATGTTTAGCCTTATGCCACGCAATAAGAATGTTGTTTTAATCCCCAATGACATGATCTATCAGCAAAGCCCGCAAATCAATAATGGGGTAGAAGCAGTTGATTCATTTGTAAATACTCCACTTCCGGCACCGACTGTTATGACAGTTATAAATCCACTTCAGATTTTCGTTGAAACAGGAACATACATTTGGGTTTTAGGTATACTAATGCTGCTTGTTTACAGCTTTATTTCTGTCTTGATATTGAAAAGACAACTGCAAGGCGCGCAATTTATAGAGAGAAATATCTTTGAAGCTAAAAACTTAAGAACACCTTTTGTGCTTGGATTAATAAACCCCAGGATATATTTGCCTGTCGGATTGAGCAAAGAAGAACAAAACTATATCCTTCTTCATGAACAAACCCATATCCAGCGGAAAGACCACATTATTAAGATTATTGCTTTTTTGATATTATCTGTCCACTGGTATAATCCACTTGTTTGGATCGCGTTTATATTAATGAGTATGGATATGGAAATGTCATGTGATGAAAAAGTTTTGAAGTCAATGAATGAAGATGTCAAAAAGTCTTACGCAAATACATTATTATCTCTTGCTGCCGGAAAGTATATTTTAAGCGGAAGCCCGCTCGCTTTTGGGGAGGGAAATATTAAAATGAGGATAAAAAATGTTCTAAATTATAAAAAGCCAAAGTTCTGGATATTATTGTTTTCAATTATTATTGCGGCAGTAATCGGAATTGGGTTGGCGATGAATCCAAAGTCTGAGGAATCATCTATGGTATCATTTAATGGCTCATCTTATCGGGTTAAAGAAATTATATACCAAGATCCTATGTACTCTTTTGGCTATACATTGGATACCGCACCCAAGTATTGTATTTCTTCCGATTTTGTGTTATTCAGCAAGCAATCCTCCGAAGATTGGGTTATGTACGGTAAATTAGATCCTTATAAAATCAGTAAACAAAAGTTATATACACTATTCAATCAACCTTCTGATAATGTTTATGAAGCAGTCAACAATACAAAACTGATTTACCGCACAGATACGGCTGACGACGCTAAGACGTTCTATTTAGTGTTACAGCTTGAAAATGGTGACGTACTATTGGCAGTAGGGTACGATAACGAAGATTTCCGCAATATCCGGTGGCTGTTTGGGCTGGAGAAATTAAGTGAGATTGCTGACTTGGTAGAAAAGAACCTCTCGATAATAATGTCTTCACGCAATAATGCATCGGATCCGTATGATTATATCCAGGAACATCAGAAGGAATATGAGGAAATCATAAAGCTCGGAGGAGAGGAAGCTCTCCAATATATGCTGTCACAATTTAAGAGAGGCAATGCCGAGGGACTTCGAGGATATATTATGATGCAGTTATGCAAGGAACTCCTGGGAGTTCGAAACAATGTGACCGATGAAACTCTTACTCCGCAGGAATGGTATGATGCCTTGTCAATCAGGCAGGAAGTTAAACTGCCTGACTTCGAGTATGATGGGAACGATCCTATAGAAAAACTGGTTTACGCTACGGAAATTGAAAAGAATTCTCAACCTCAACGAGGATTCACGATAGTTGCGCCAAAAATTTTCGGAAGCTATGAAGAAAACGGTATGTTAAAAGTATTTGTGACCACCTTTAGTGCAACTTACAAGCTTTATGGAAATGTCCTGGAAGAGGTGGGTGGAAGCGTCGTCCCATCAGCTATTACCTATAAAAAGGATAATAACGGTAATTATGTGCTTGAAAAATATGAGCAGGCACAAGATGGCGCATACTGGCAACCATCTATCAAAAAGTTTTGTACGATGCCCGTATCGGGGAAAAAAATACCGGGACTTGCTGATAGAATAATTAAACATTACAGCAATTACGATGACATACGTACTCTACAGCGGGAAAACCTATTCAAGCATTTAAAGGCAAACGACATCAAAAGCGCGACTCTTTTTAATTCCAGCGGAGAGATTGAGTTTACCATGAACAGACCACAATATATCAATTAAATTTGTATTTTAAAGGTTTAAAACGAAACCGGGATCCGAACTCTTAAGAAGTCTTGCCAGGTTCTCTTCCATTTGAGTTCTTACAATCCCAGGATCTACATTTTTTGCTTTGGCTATAAAATCCATGCTGGCTGATAGTATTGATGGCAGTTCCTGGGGAGTAATCGCTTTCCCTGTTGCCCATTCCACTGCTGAAATACCGTCACTCTCTACAAAGAGGCGGTCTAAGGGTACTTCTCTGACAACCTGCTGAACTGCCGGATTGATATGGACATCGGGACCTACGGTAAAGTAACAGACACGCTCCAAATATTTATCCAGAAAGTTTTCCGATGAATACCAATGAACTATTACAGGAACGGTATAATCGGCTATAATTAGCGCAATTTCCTTCTCCTGTCCCTTCGTATGAAGGATTACCGGGCAACCCCTTTTCTCAGCCAAATCCAACTGTGCAACAAAGATTTTTCTTTGAACGTTTAAATCAACATCACACCACACGCTGTCCAAACCAATTTCCCCAATAACAGGACATGACGCCAGGTACGGCTCCATATCCTTCAAGCTAGCCTTATCAGCATACCAGGGATGCAGGCCATAAGTAGGGATTATTCGGTTACAGCGCTGAGCCATCTTATGAATCCTATGGCAATCCTCCGGATTTGTTCCGGCTACGAGCGCCAGAATATTTTCCTTTTCAATGCAATCAAGGATTTTATTCTTTTCATCATCTTCCGTTATGTGTAAATGGGCATCAATAATCATTCTTATGTTCTCCAATTATATTTAAATTCGTTTTACTAATTGATTTCCGTACGCAGGCAACAACGTTCTTACGATTAGCCAGATACCCTGTAACCAGTTTACCTAACTATCCAAGTAAAACAAAAAAGCTGTATCATATTTTTGATATAGCTTTTCGATCACAAACATGTACCCTACGGCGGCATTATCCACAACAGGCCAATGGTCGAAGCTAAATAGCTCCTTCTCAGGTCTTTACGACCTTCCCTTTATTAATTTACATTGGTAACATTATATACCGGTAACCATGATTGGTCAATCAGTTTATCAGTTTATTATGTTTTCACATTTCATTTAATAAACGGTTCACAAAAAATGACCGAAAAACCCATTGACATGTTTCCTCCATTTATCCTGAAGAGCTGATAATGGTAAAGAATGCCTGTGAATGCAAGTGAAAGATATCAATGTTATTATAGGTTTCCATATTCTTTATTCTATGAAATACTGTAATACAAAAAACCCTGATTGTGAGGTTTACAATCAGGGCTTTTTTTCTTGGAAACATTTTTATCTCATTTCTAAATAATTGGAAATGATGAATACAGATGATGATAGTAAGAAAAGTACTAAACGGATATTGCCTGTCATGGTATACTTATTCGAGGATAAATGTTAAACCCTTTAGGAGAGAAATATTTTTATTAATATGAATTATTAATTAAGAATTATTAAATAAGCTAATTAAATCATGACACGATTATCTGGAGTGGAAGCTATATGAAAAACAATTATGAGGCACTGACAGGTAATTATCATCAAAATATTTTAATTGTTTTTAAGAGTTTACTGGTTGGAGTTGTCGCGGGAGGAACTGTAATTCTTTATAGGATAACATTGAAATATGCAGAACAATTAACTTTTACTATGTATGACTTTTTAAGAAAACATCTCATACTTTTCCCCATTGCATTGATAGTATTATGCTTAGCAGGATATTTTGCCGGATACTTGGTTTCAAAGAATAAAATGATTTCCGGAAGCGGAATACCACAACTGGAAGGTATAATGAAAGGCTACTTTAGAAAAAGAAAATCATGGATACATACATTATGCTGCAAGTTCGTAGGAGGAGCAATTTGTATAGGAGGAGGCCTTTCATTAGGAAGAGAGGGGCCATCCGTCCAACTTGGAGCGTGTGCCGCAGAGGGATTGGGTAAAAAGCTAGGAAAAGGGCGATTGGAAAGAAGAATTCTTATGGCCGGTGGGGCAAGCGCCGGATTGGCAGCAGCCTTCAATGCGCCATTGGCAGGTGTTGTGTTCGCTTTGGAAGAAGTATTCAAGTACTTTTCACCGGTAATATTGTTATCCGTGATGTCTGCAGCAGTAGCAGCCGATTTTGTTTCAAAAGAAGTATTCGGGACATCACCGGTCTTCAATTTTGAAATAATGAAAGTTATTCCTTTAAACCAATACGGGTTGCTCATTCTCCTGGGAATTTTGCTTGGAGGAATGGGAACGTTTTATAATTATGTATTATTAAAAACAAAGACATTGTATGGTAAACTAAAATTTTTTAATGAAAGAACCAGGATTATTATCCCGTTTGTAATAGCCGGAGTGTTAGGCATTGTATTTCCTGTTGTCCTAGGAGGAGGAAACAGGATAGTAAAAGAATTGACGCTGGAAAATGGGATAATGTTTTTGGTTACCATTTTTATTATAAAATTTCTTTTTTCGATGGCAAGTTTTGGATCGGGAGCGCCAGGCGGGATTTTCTTTCCTTTAATTGTTCTGGGCGCGACATTAGGTGCTGTTTTTGCCGGTATAACAATAAATTATTTGGGAGCAGATAAAGACTTATACAATAATTTTATAATACTTGCGATGGCAGGTTATTTTACAGCAATTGTGAGAGCTCCCATAACAGGTATTGTTCTTGTCATGGAAATGACTGGCTCATTTACCCACATGCTTCCGTTAACAGTGGTCGCCGTTACCGCGTATGTTGTAGCTTATTTGCTGAAGAGTCCGCCTATCTATGAAGCACTCTTAGATAACTTGCTTGTAAGTGAAAACGAGGAAGAAACAAAAGAAAGCAGCAAAAAAATCTTAGTTGAGCTTATTGTGAAACAGGGATCGGAATTTGCTAACCACAAGGTAAAGAACATAAATTGGCCTGGTAAGTCCTTACTTGTGGAAGTAAAACGAGGGGATAGGAACATCATACCCAAAGGTGATACAGTATTGAAGGAAGAAGATTATCTTACCGTTCTGACAGATGTAAACAGTGAAAGCACAATAAAAGAGATGCTTGATATAATGAATGGACCAAAGTAATATCCTCAGACGTAGGAACGAAAAAGAATTGTCCGGATATATAAAAAATATTATCAATTAAGGTTGTGCTCGATTCTTATGAAAAAAACAAAATTACTGTTTTGGGATACTTCTTTGAACAAGTATAGCATAAACGCCCTGCTTGGAGCTTTAGAAAACACATGCGAATTATTCGATATTATCGATGTAGGTTTTTTTACGAAACCTGCCGATATTTATGCTGATATAGACGATTTAAAAAAGTATGAAATAGTTATAACCGCATTTTCATTCTTTACCCCGCAGATATGGAATGTGCATGATTTGATGAACCAGCTTAAACCAATCAGCAAAGAACTTAATATCATTTTTGTCGCCGGCGGGCCGCATGCGACGGGAGATCCTGAAAGGACAATAACAAAACTTGGGTTTGACTATGTAATAATAGGTGAAGGCGAAGTAACATTTCCGGCTTTTATCCTCAGGATGATAGAAAGTAAGGATTTGTCCGGATTAAAAGGGATCTGCTATAAAGATATAGATGGAAATATAGTCAATACAGGTCAAAGCGCGCCGGTAGATATTGCCGGATTTACGCCCGTTTCACTCAGGTTCGGGCGCATTGGTCCTATAGAAATAACAAGAGGTTGTCCATATGGCTGTTCGTTTTGTCAGACAGGCCATATAATGGGAAGATGCATCCGTCACAGAACAACTGACCAGTTATTTGATATTTTAAAAGCCATGAGAACTGAAAGAAACGCGAAAGTATTCCGGGCAATAGCGCCAAATGCGCTCTCATATGGTTCCAATAACGGGGTGGATTTGAACCTTCCCGAGTTGGAGAAATTGTTGATTACCGTAAGGAAAGCACTTGGCCCCGAATCCAGGATTTACCTGGGTACTTTCCCTTCCGAGGTGAGGCCGAACAATGTAACAGATGAATCAATGAAACTGTTAAAGAGATTTGTCATTAACAATAATCTGATTATCGGTGCTCAGTCCGGCAGCGAAAGGATCCTGGAATCATCACATCGCGGGCATACTGTAGATGACGTATATAACGCCGTCAAAATAGCAAAAAAACATGGATTCATTGCAAATGTTGACTTTATATTCGGATTACCTGGAGAAACCATTGAAGATGTAGAAATGACAATCAGGATGATGTCAGATCTTGCAGATATGGGCGCAAGGATCCATGCGCATACGTTTATGCCTTTACCACAGACCAGGTATGAACAGGCACCCTATGGCAGGGTCAGTCAGCAAATCAGGGATATGGTAAAAGTTCTGACCCCTAAAGGCATTGTATACGGTAATTGGGAAGAGCAGGAAAGGCTTTCCGAAAAAATACACGCATACCTGGTGAAAGGGATATTGTGATTTATCCTGAAAATTCCTTGTAGATGGTCGAAATTGATGCAATCTCCGTAATTTAAAAAGGAGAGTGAGAATTATAATGGATACTTCGAGGAAAAAGAAAAATTAATCCAATGCCCGAAGATATAGAGGAACGGCTAATAAAAGAAAACCTCATGGAAGCTTACAGAAGAAGGCCTCCATACCAGCAGAATGACTACCTGGGTTGGATCCTGAAAGCAAAAAGGCCGGAAACAAGAGAGAAACGTATAACCCAAATGCTTGAAGAACTGCGAAGAGGGGATAATATATGGGTATGGATTATTGCGCAAAATAATACCAATGTCTTTATGGTTACCAGACGCGATCCAACAGTTGGTCTTTAGGTATTAATGGGAACCGATGCAAATTGAAAGACTAATCACTGATTGCAGTTTTCAAAGTGTGGAAGGACTTGTGAATCTTTTATGCCTTTTTGAGATTGAGTTATTGCTGCAGTAAAAAAAGGATCAATATATAAATAATTACGAAATACATGTAGATTTTTTCAAATCTCTTAAACAAGATGTTCAAGTCTTTCATAATTAAGTTTGCATTACCAAGTAATTACAAATTTCAATTCCGATTCTTCGATTGATGATATAATATTGCATCCAGTTTGCAATAAAAGGTGATTTTGATACAGGATAATTTCTTAAAAATAAAATAAACATCCTGTTTTTTATATATTTTTGTTCATACAAAATAATAAAAATACATACTATTTATATATAATTAATAAATATCAATACGGAAGGTGAATAAAGTCATGAAATTGAAGATTAAGAGCTTTGTTTTAGGAGTCATTGTTACATTATTGGTCATAGCCGCAATTCAACCGATTATAGCTGAAGTAACAAGAAAGCAGATAACTGTTGATACAGGCGTTAATATTTATCTGAATGATATTAAGTTGAATCCAAAAGATCCTAATGGAAATCCGGTAGATGTCTTTATTTATAACGGAACAACATATGTTCCGGTACGAGCAATTTCTGAAGCACTTAATGTAGCTGTTTTTTGGGACGGCAAAACGAGATCAGTATACCTGGGAAAACATGATACGGATGTACCTTCAGTAATGCTTTATGATCTTGACTATTTTAAAAAAGATGTAGGCTTTGTGAAAGAAAAAAGCGTTATGGATAATATAGGAAATAGTTATATCAATGTTTTAAAGGTATCGCATAGATTTTCAGATTATACCATGGAGGAATATTTAATAAATGGAAAATATAGAAGACTAAAAGGCCGGTTTATTTTAGATTATAAAACAAGAAATACAGAAGAGAAAGCACAAATTCTTATATATGGAGATGACAGATTGATTTATACATCACCTCAAATGACTAGCGGAACTTTTCCTATTGATTTTGACATAGATATTGATGGTGTTATCAGGTTAAAAATAGAAATGATTTATAATTATAAAATGATTGCTCATGACAATTTTTACTTAGTAAATTGTGGACTTTATCAATGAATGGTTATATTATCAGCAGATTGTGAAATTTTATAAATAGCTATGATTATAATAATTTTTTTGGTAGTGTAAAGATATTGTTGGTGATAAAAGGGAATAATTCCTTCTTGGCAAACATAAAAGCTGAGGAGGATTTTTTATGGGTTCTATACCAAAGGATGTATTACGGAATGACATAAAAAATTCTGACGAAATTTTTCGTACTTTAAGGATGCGTTGAAAGATCTGATTCAAGGGATACGGGAAGCAGAAATAGGGATATGGATATTTTATGGCATTTAGGTTAAAGTGATGACTCTTTATGGTTCTTTTTTAATCCTATATACCAAACAATACACATCGTTGTTATGAATTAAAATATAACTATTTCCAGTATCAAAACACTTTGCCTGCTTATCTTCCTGCATTCTGTCCAGGTTTTGTCGGTGTATCTGTATAGCGTCCTGTGGGTTGTCTGCTATAATAAAAAAACTTTGCAAATCTTTCGTTCTGATAATTTCAAAGGCTTTAATATCCATCACCCCCTTCATCTCTTCATTTTTTTCATTAATTATATATTCCGCGAGTCCTGTTAAATGTAAACCTGGTTATAATATGTTTCTATAATACATGGAAATTTTGGATTTGATATTCGACATAAAAAGAGAAAAAAGCAGATAATTTTGATGAAAAATGTTTTGAATAGATGGTATAATAAAAGAAGAAAGTTGTATAAAGGTTTTCTCTTGCTGAAGGACAATATGACAAATACAACAAAGGGGCTATTAAAAGGGTATATACTTCAAACCAACAGGTTGATTTATGAATGCTTTCTTATATTTGCATGTATTTTATTTGCTGCAGCATTTTTATTCAATACACCTACCGAAATTCTTAACGGCAATATTGTAATTTTAACATCTTCGGCGAATCTTGTTACTGATTATTTTGAAATCGCCAATATTGGCGCGGCGTTGTCGAATGCTGCAATCATGGTTATTCAGGCAGCTGTCATTATAAAAAAGAGCAAGCAGCCAATAACCGGACTTATGGTTGCATCCATTTTTACGCTTGCGGGATTCTCGTTATTTGGCAAGAATCTGTATAACTCTACCCCAATAATCCTGGGTGTGTTCGCGTATGCTAAATTCAGCAAAACTCCTTTCAGCAGACTTATGCCTGTCGCTTTGTTTGGCACGGCTTTAGGCCCGCTGGTAAGTGAAGTAGCCTTTAATCTCGGCTTACCGGTTTTCCAGGGAGTGATTTTGGGAGTATTGGTGGGTTTTCTTGCAGGCTTTTTTATTCCTGTTCTGGCACAACATTTTATTAATTTCCATAAAGGTTTCAGTCTTTATAACGTAGGATTTACCGCCGGAATAGTTGCTACCATGTGTACGGCATTATTAAGAAGCTTTGGATATAATGTGGAGACGGTGTACTTGGTATCGAGAGGAAACAATAGGGAGTTATCCCTGTTTCTTTTCATATTATTCGGAATGATGCTTGTTTTCGGGCTTGCAACCAATCAGTGGTCTTTTAAGGGATACGGCGCCCTCATGAAAGAGTCCGGACACGGAAGAAACGATTTTATCAAGAGTTATGGTCAGGGCCTTGCATATATTAATATGGCCCTGTTAGGAATTGTTTTCACCACCTATGTATTGGTAGTCGGAGGAGAATTAAACGGGCCGACAATAGGAGGTATCTTCACCGTAGTGGGGTTTGGCGCCTCAGGGAAGCATCTTAAAAATGTATTGCCGATCATGCTGGGAGTTTTTTTGATCAGCTATTTCAGCGTGCATGATATTAACTCTACTGCAGCTCTTCTTGCTGCATTGTTTGGAACCACACTTGCACCCATAAGCGGGTACTATGGGGTTTTGGCAGGCATTATTACCGGAGGGCTTCATATGGTCTTTGCCGCAAACCTGTCATTTTTGAATGCGGGTATGAATCTCTATAACAATGGGTTTTCAGGTGGATTCATAGCTGCCATTATTATACCTATCCTTGAAGGAATACATAGATTAAAACAAGATAATCACTGTTCAAAAATCTAACACGAGTAAGAGACATACAATTTTACTGCTTTAAATCCATAAAATCTGACCCTGTAATAAGCAAAATTAAAAAGGGTCATTTTTTTATTTAAACTTATATACCAAACAATATACGTCATCATTATGCATTAAGATATAGCTATTTCCAGTATCAAAACATTTTGCTTGCTTATCTTCCTGCATCATGTCCAGATTTTGCCGGTGTATCTGTATAGCGCGCTGCTGGTTGTCTGCTATGATGTAATATTCCGCGAGTTCAGTTCAATGTAAACCTGGTTAGGTTATCTACAAGCAATTCGAAGCGCTAAAGAAGATTATGGAAAGCATGATAAATATCCCGACTATACAAATTCCGGCAATGTATATTGAAAAGACTTATATAACCATTTATAATAAATAATGTAAATATCTATATAATATTGAAAATTATATGCTGGAAAGGCGGTGATTGTATCTACTTATTATGGTAACCTGAAGAAGCTTTTTGTTAGCAGGTATTTTTATGCTAGTCCCTTTAATTTATTTAATTTTATTTTATTTTTCATACAAGCAAAGCAAAAATTATTAAAGGAACCAAATAGAATAAACAGCAATATATGCCTCATTCTAGGCGGTATAAATTTAATATTCTTTTTACAAGCCTTTGTGGTGCTTTTTATTAAAGACGATGAAAGCTATGCTGGTTCAATTAAATTAATTTCTTTAGTATTAGCAGCAATATTTGGATTTTTCGCGTACATAAACTTTTCTGCTGTATTTAAGGTTAAACAAAACACGATGCATTATCAAAGCGCCAATAATTTAAGTGCACAATGCGAAAATCATTTTAATGATACAAATAAATCATATACGTCGTACGGTTCAGTTCCTCCTCGACAGTCCTTATCGGCTAATTCACAAATCAGATTTGATAATAATAGTTTGGGATTTTGGATTAGTTTGGCAAGCCCAATAGCAACAGTCATTATAATATTTCAAAAATGGATAGTATTGCCGTTTATGGAATACGCAGAAGATGTATTTTCTTTTTTTACAGGGTCTTCAAGACAAGTCCAAAAAGAGTTTTCATTGTTTGAAATTTCTGATGTTTTATCAGAAATCAATAGATATATAAGTTCCGACGATATGGAGCTACTAGCTAATATTATTAAAATCTCAGCTATTATTGTAATAATTGTACAGGTGATATGCCTTTATGCACTTCTGACAAACAAGGAGAGTATAAAGAAGTTTTTTTTGATTTCAGCCGTTATAACATCTTTGGTCAGTATTTGTTTTTTAATCTTAATCAACAGAATTAATTCATATGTGGCTGAGAATAGTTATGATATTATCAGTAATTTGATAGAATCTACAGCAATGCCTTACTTTGCCATAATTATTTCATTTATAGGTGGAGTCTCTGCACAAAAATTAATTAAATATAATAATTTACCGAATCCTTTAAATATTAAAGAGAACAGGATAAGCGGTACTTGAAATATTGATACTTAATTTTTTTTGATTAGATTATTAAGTCAGGAGTGATTGAAATGAAAAAAAGTTTTGGTATTATTTTTACTATATTTTTGGTGTTTTCGTTATTATTGGGGAGTCTTACCGGTTATGCGGCAGATTGGAATGATGGTACAAGTGGCTTTTCAGATGATCCATCGTACTGGGGCTCAAATTACAAAACATGGTCGCAAGGTGCCGCAGAGTATGGGAATGCTCTTAACAAATATGGCTGCTGGGTTGTGGCAATGTCAAAATTACTTATGGAAGTAAATGCTGTTCCGAAAGTATTTAATCCGGGTGTGTTTTTAAGATGGGAAAAAGAAAATGGCTATATTAATAGTGGATTTTATCAGACAAACAAAGGTGGATCAGGTTATGCTCCGGTTGCATATGCCAAATTGTACGGTGTAACATTAACTGTTGATGTTTACCCAGGTAATATGAAAGAAGCAGATATGCTCAAATTACTCAAAGACGGGAAATATTTAATAGTACAAGTAAAATCTAAACCTGATCATTATGTATATGTTGCAAGGGATGAATCTTTGAAAGCCGGAAAGATATACTATTGGGATTCATGGACCAGTTTGAACAAAACTGATAAAAGATATAAAACCGTGGATAAGCTGTCAGCTTATAATCGTAATGATTTAGGTTACAAAGTATATTGTGTTTGGGCTTACGGTATTAAGAAAAAAGAAACAAAACCAGCAACACCTCAGACAACTCCACAGACAACTCCTCCAACAACAACTACAACACCTCCTCCTAGTAATCCTACTATAAACCCGCCTGTCAACCCTCCTGCAATACAAGATTATCCTCCTGAACCTGTTAAAACACCTGTGACAGAAGGTGGATACTTGCATCAAATTTGCCGGAAGGTGCAAGGGTTACCGAAAGAAAGTGGATATATGATATAACCCAATATACTGAGTCAACTAATGCAAATTTAGACGGATGGATCCTAATCGGCAGCGAATGGCGTCAGAGTGGTATAGGAAGCATAGAATATGCAAACTTTCCCAGTGGATTTGACAAGAATCATGAATATTATAAATTATACAATAATTCACCATTTACTGCTTTTGAGAATGAGTCTACAAAGCGTGAGGTTACTAATACACTTTCTGAATACATTTATTGGCATTGGGCATATGAACCAGGCTTGCCGGGTAGCTCGGTGAATAATAGATATATTCTGGATCATCAGGGATATGACAGCAGTACAGGCTTTACATTCAAATATTTTCATGCATTTAAAGATAAAAACGACTACGAGTACTACAGCAATCTAGGTGTCTATAAACATAATGCAGGGAAATTTTGGAGTTGGTGGTGGTTCAGGATTGACTTGATGAAGTCAACTTATACTGATTACACAAAATACTACAAATATACCAGAACGGTAAAAACCGAATCTAATACTTATCCAAGTGGTACAGGCATAAGTAATGTACAAGAGTGGGTCAAATATGAGTTGCCTGAGCAAACGAATGTTCCGGCACCAGTCATTGATCCATCTGTTCCTTTGGAAGACGAAGCGCCGCGTATAATTCTAGACCCTGACTATGTCCGTACATGCGCCTATAACGGAAATGGCTACAATTATTTTAAGCTTAGAGACATAGCATATTTGCTTTTAGGGACACCTGCGCAGTTTTCTGTAGAGTACGACAGTTATTCAAGAGCGATAATACTTACAAGCGGTGATGAATATATACCGGTCGGAGATGAACTTATGGGAAAGAGTGCCCCGGACAGTAGCGCGACTATTACAAATAATTTAATTATTATTAACGGTAAACGATATGTTTTGAAAGCCTATATGATTGGAGGATATAATTATTTCATGCTACGTGATATAGCTTCCATGCTTGATTTCGATGTTGATTGGGACTCTGCCACCGGGAATATTATTATTGAACCCGAACAGCCATACACTCCCGACTAACTTGCAATGTTAATAAACTTCATACCGGTTGTGTCAATTGTTGGCTGAGACGGGGGCCACTCCCTCCGATAAGAGCCTGGCCGGTTCAGGTTCCCAGATGATCCGTTTTTGATAACATCAGTGGATGATTTGAAATATATGAGGGTTCAGGAAAAATCCACCCGCGCTGAGGCTGCGGCTTTTATACAAAGGTTTGTTGAGGCTGTACTTAACTAAAGCATACAATTTATTATGCTCGATGGATAAAAACAGAAAAGATGGAAAAGTAAAAAAAGTATAGGGGAGTTCCGGTCATTTTGCCGCCCTTCCCCTGTCCGGCAGATGTCGGAAAATCCCCTTGCTTTTTATTGTTTGCGGGACTGTGGTCTCGCTTTTTATTCAGGGTGCTTTTTTCCAATGGACAATTATGGATATAGAGCATATTCAACTTATCTTATCAACTTATGTGCTTTCAATTTTGTAAACTACTCTACCAGAGCAGTCGGCGGAATGCTTATCTGTATGCACCTCTCGGCTTAGATTTAAGCTTCTATACTTGTAACGGTTAATTGTATAATATAACCAATGAAAGATTCAGTCAGGTGAAATCAGAATGCAAGCGTACAAAAATTTGCTGGACAGATTTGTAGATCTGAATAGAACAATTCTGGGTGAGAATCTTGTGGGAGTGTACCTGCATGGATCTCTTGTTATGGACTGCTTTAATTTAAGAGAGAGCGATGTGGATTTGTTGATTGTTGTTGAAGATGAAATTCCGGATGATATAAAGATAACGTATATGGATATGGTGGTGCGATTGAATGAGGAGGCACCGGCAAAAGGAATTGAGCTTAGTATAGTAAGGAAAAGTGTTTGCAATCCGTTTGTATATCCTACTCCATTTGAGCTTCACTTTTCAAACGCTCATCTTGACTGGTATAAGAAAAATCCCGGGGACTTTATCATGAAAATGAAAGGAACAGACAAGGATTTAGCCGCTCATGTCACGATCATCAATAATAGAGGCAAAGTATTATATGGTCAGGAAATAAAAGAGGTATTCGGCAAGGTAAGCAAGCAGGATTATTTTGATAGCATATGGCATGATATAGAGTGTGCCAAGGAAGATATTCTTGATAATACAATGTACATTACGCTGAACCTTGCGAGAGTATTTGCATATGGCAAAGATAATCTCATTCTTTCTAAAAAAGAAGGAGGCGAATGGGGGCTTGCCAATATACCGGAGAAATATCATCCTGTCATCATCACTGCACTTAAAGAATACAAAAGCGGAAAACCAGCTCAGTACGACATGGATCTGGCTAAAGAATATGCAGAATATATGCTGAAAGAAATACAGGGAATCAAATAGAAATTGTTTTGAGCGCTCTACTTTTCCTTAACCATTTTGCCTGTCATGTGTTCAATATCAATGGCAAAAAGTTGGGCTTTGTCGATAAAACGTGCCAAATCTTCTTCAGCTTCTTCCTTTGTGGGGTAATACTTGTAGGCAAGCTTACGCACCATATCCTCTGCAATTTTTCTGTCCTCGATAATTTTTGCTCTGCCAAATACAATAACACTGGTGATATTCCATTCCCAATGACCTTCCAGCTTAAAACCTTCGTTCCATGTGGTAAAACACACCTTGTCGCAATTCTTTATTGCATCAACTTTACTATTTCATTCAAGGGGGGTCCTTTTGGCAACCAATTCCGTTACAATGTTATAAGGAATTCTGTTCTGGTACTTGCTTGGGTGATAATGCATATTATGATTGTTTTATGAATAGTGCACAGGAATATATTGACAAATAAAGACAGAAATATAAAAATTATACTATGAAGCCGGTTCGGTAAGTTATATGGTTCGGTGCCGTTACAAAGACCGAAACAAACAGAAACGATCATAAAAAGCAGAGAGGGAATTGATATGAGCATAATACAAAGAATAAAGTGTGGCAATGTGAATTGTTACATAGTATCAGATGGGGTTTCAGGGATATTGATTGATACCGGAAGGTCGGAGCACCTGGATACTGTTATTAATGCTTGCAAGCCTTATAAAATGAAGCTGATTATTTTAACGCATGCTCATTTCGATCACGCTGAAAATGCTGCCGCATTATCTGAATTATTTAGGGTTCCAATCGGTATGCATCAAGATGATATAGAATTAATAGAATCTCAAAATAATCAATCAATGTCAGCCAAAGCATTTATGGGGAAAATTATATTATCTGCCACTAATATGGTCTCAAAAAGGAAAATGAGAGAGTTTGCCCCATTTGTTTTGTTAAAAGACGGGGATGACTTGAATGGTTATGGAATTAAGGCAAAAGTTATTGGGCTTCCGGGACATACGAAAGGTTCAATAGGTGTAGATATTGATGAAAAAGCAGTAATAGTGGGCGATGCGTTAATGAACATTTTTTATCCGACTGTTTCATTGTTATATAATGACGAAAAGATGATGCTGAACAGCGCTAATAAAATAACGGAGCTTGGAGCGCGTACGGTCTATTTTGGTCATGGGAAGCCGCTGCAAAACAGGACATGGGTGAAAAAAGCAGTATAATTTTTTTTGGCAACTCCGCAGGAATCGCCGATAATATGAAAAACAACCAGTCATTACGAGAGAACGAATGAATTCATGGCTGTTCAGCAGGAAAATAAAAAACCAGCCAATGTTTGCCGGTTATCATATATCTATTGGTATTGCATTTATCGGCGAAATGTGCAATAATTTTTTTTACTTTGGAATCATATTTTATAATTCAGTATTTCAATAAAATTGAAGGGTAGTGGTGTTAGGGTTGGAGAAAAAGTTAACCTTGTATGGCTTCAATAATCTTACAAAATCTCTTAGCTTTAATATCTACGATGTATGTTACGCTGAAAGCGAAAGAGAAAAGAATGATTATATTGAATATATAGACGAGCAATATAATTCAGATAGATTAACATGTATTCTATGCAAGGTTGCTGAAATAATCGGCGCCAATATCCTGAATATCTCCAAGCAGGATTATGAACCCCAGGGCGCTTCTGTAAACATCCTGATAGCAGAAGAAGAACTGCCGCCCGGTTATATTGACGAATCCTGCAATCAAGGCAAGTTACTCGGAAAATCAATGCAAAGTGAAACCGTTCATGCCCATTTGGATAAAAGTCATATAACCGTTCACACATTTCCGGAGTACCATCCTTATAAAGATATTTCTACCTTCCGTGTGGACATTGATGTGTCAACCTGCGGCAAAATCTCTCCTTTAAATGCATTAGATTTCCTGATTGATAGTTTTGACTCGGATATTATTACTATAGACTATCGTGTACGAGGGTTTACCCGTGACGTACATGGGAAAAAATATTTTATTGACCATGATATAAAGTCAATACAGGATTATATAAATGAGAAAACATTAAGAAAATATGATGCGGTTGATGTGAATGTATATCAGTCCAATACATTCCATACGAAAATGCTTATAAAGGAAATTGAATTGCAAAATTATCTTTTTAACCAGGATGTATATGAGGTGTCTCCCAAAAAGAGACTTGAAATAACAGACAGACTCAGGAAAGAAATGATCGAAATCTTTAGTGGTATGAATATATACAACTCGTAGAAAGCAATAATTAAGATCAGGGCAGTTAAGGGCGTGGCAACCGGCCAACGAGCGCTCAGGATATGAAGCTTTGAATTGCCTGGCTATGGAGGAATAATGGATAATATGGACTTATGGTTTACAGAATACCACACAAAGAATGCCCGTTTTTCCATCCGGGTTGATAAGCATGTGATAAGTAAAAAAAGTGAATTTCAGCGCATAGATGTATTTGATTCCTACACTTTTGGCAGGATATTGGTAATTGACGGCTTTTTGATGCTTACAGAAAAGGACGAATTCATATATCACGAAATGATAACCCATGTACCTATGGCGGTAAACCCAAAAATCAGCGATGTTCTTGTTATCGGAGCCGGTGACGGCGGAGTTGTAAGAGAGCTTACTAAATATGACTCAATAAAACGGATTGATATGGTAGAGATAGATAAAATGGTAGTGGATATCTGCAGGAAATATTTGCCTCAGACGGCCTGCAAACTGGATGATCCGCGAGTACACATATATTATGAGGACGGTCTTAATTTTGTAAGAAGAAAATTCAATGAATACGATTTGATAATAGTAGACTCAACAGATCCCTTTGGACCGGGAGAGGAGCTGTTTACCAGGGAGTTTTACGACAATTGCTATAAAGCATTAAACGCATCAGGTATCCTTGTAAATCAGCATGAAAGCCCATATTATCCGGATGATGCCCTGGCAATGCAAAAAGCTCATAAGCATATAAAATCGGTATTCCCAAAAGCTCTGGTCTATCAGGCTCACATACCTACCTATCCGTCAGGCCACTGGCTTTTTGGTTTCGCGTCAAAAGGCCTTGACCCAGTAGCAGATTTAAAGCCGGATTGGGATTTACTTGGCTTAAAAACCAGGTACTACAATACAGAGCTTCACAAGGGATGTTTCGCTCTTCCGACTTATGTAAAGGAACAATTGGAAAACGCCTGACAGAGAAAGCCTCAGTGTTTATTCCAGTTGTACACCGTAAATACATAACGTGTCATTCTAAGGCCATAAAATGGCCGAAGAATCATGAACGGATTAAGCTGTTACACAGATTTGATTAAGATCATTCACTCCATCCAGGACGATCGCCTATATTTTGAGACAACCCATTATAGATCATACGACCTGGAAGATATAAAACTTAAGGTATTCTGTTTCCGGAACATTCCAAAGGATAGGATGATCCGGGGATTGCCGGCGGGCTTCAATCTGCCTTAACGATACCGTGACATCCTTTGCAGCGCTTGCCAATGTTTTACGGAATAATTCATCGGTCATGAAATGGCTGCAGCTGCAAGTGGCCAAGTATCCGCCCCGGGGCAAAAGCTTCATGGCCTTTAGGTTTATCTCTTTATATCCGCGGGCAGCAGACTGAACCGTCTTGCGAGATTTGGTAAAGGCCGGCGGGTCAAGTATGATAAAATCATAGTCCCGGCATTTCCGGTCTGCCAGCTCGGTCAGCAGGTCAAATACGTCCCCGCAAATAAAATCCATTTTCCCGTCCAGTCCGTTACGTACGGCATTTTCCTTCGCCATGTCTATGGCTGACTGTGAGACATCCACGCATGTCACATGTTCCGCTCCGCCCAATGCCGCATTCAGGCCGAAAGATCCGGTGTGGGTAAAGCAGTCCAGTACCCGCTTACCTCTGGCAATCCGGGCCACAGCCGCGCGGTTATACTTCTGATCCAGAAAAAAGCCGGTTTTCTGCCCGTTTTCCACATCTACCAGGTAATATATGCCATTCTCACATATTTCCGTTACGGCTGATTCCGGTACAGGTATGCCATCGGACCGGTACCAGCCTTTATACTCAGGTAAATTTTCCAATGCCCGCAGGGCAATGTCATTGCGCTCATAAATGCCGGTAATATTTTCGCCCATTTCAGTAAGCACATCCCAAAGGGCACGGTAAACAGTATCTTTGACAAGTTCCATACCAAGGCAGGCAATTTGTACCGACAGAATGCCGCCATAGCGATCAACTGTCAACCCCGGCATCTGATCAGCCTCACCATGGACCAGGCGGCAACAGACGAAATCTGCGCCGGGCATGACGGTCTTACGGTAACTTACGGCATATTCAACACGGCGGCGCCAAAATCGAGAGTCAAATAGATCATTTGCGTTGCGTGAAATAAGTCGTACGGTAATCTTGCTGGCACTGTTGTAAAAGCCCGTGCCCATATAAGCATTTCCTGCAAATACATCAACCAGTCCGCCATTTTGGAGAACGCCTTCTGTTTTGATGATCTCTTCCCCATATATCCATGGATGCCCGTTCTTTACATTGCGTTCAGCCTTTGGGGATATCATGACTTTGGGATACTGCCGTACCTGTTTCATCTTAAGTAACCTTTCATATTAGTTGTTTTACCGCGCTGATTTTATCACATTTCTGTTAAGCCTTCAACGTGGTATTATCAGCGGTTCCAAATGAATGCCGGTGACTGGATTTACCCTTTTTATAGTATAATTGTGTAATAGAAACTAAATATCAGATTTTTTGATATTACTGATGACTGAAACCATTCAAATGGTTCGGGTTTTTCCGGGAATATCGTTAATCGGAAGCGGGGTGTGCCATGAGTTTATACGACAAAGTCAGCACGGGATTAAAAGGTTTTGATGAGGTAATTGATTATTTACGATTAGGGGATAACGTAGTATGGCAGGTGGATTCTGTTTCGGGCTACAAAAAAATGGTTGAGCATTTTGTGGAGAGCGCGGGAACAGAAAATGTGAGCCTGGTATATATCCGTTTTGCCAATCATGAACCACTGCTTAATTCCGGCCAGGGTATTGAGACTTATCATGTTGACGCAAGAAAAGGGTTTGAAAGTTTTGCTATCGATATACACAATCTTATAAAAGAGAAAGGAAAACGGGTATTCTACGTTTTTGACTGCTTGACCGATTTATTGGAATACTGGCATTCGGATTTGATGATTGGCAATTTCTTTAAGGCTACCTGTCCATATTTGTATGAATTGGATACAGTCGCATATTTCGCCATTAAACGAAATATCCATACCTACAATACCATTGCCGGTATTCGTGAGACCACCCAGCTTCTCCTGGACTTATATCAAATAAATGATAAAACTTATATTCACCCCCTTAAGGTTTGGCAGCGCTACTCACCTACAATGTTTTTTCCCCATCTCATACAGGGACGGGAGGCTGTCTGCATTACGTCCAGTTCCGATGCTTCTGAACTGTTTAACAGCATTAATCGCGGTGAAATAAGACTGGATTATTGGAACACTATTTTTAACGATGCCAAAAAAATGTTGAGCGCGCCCTTAAGTCAGCAGGAAGAAGTAAAAAGAAAGCTCATGTATATGCTTATTGGCAGTGACTCCCGGATGCTTCAGCTGTGCGACAAGTATTTTACCTTAAAAGATATTCTCACCATCGCATCCAGGGAAATCGGCACAGGTTTTATCGGGGGAAAAAGCGTCGGAATGCTTTTGGCCAGAAAAATATTGGAGGTTGAAGGAGGCGACCGCTTTAGCACTTTTTTGGAACCTCATGATTCCTTTTATATAGGTTCCGATGTTTTTTACACTTATATAGTCCAAAACGGCTGGTGGAGGCTTCGTACCAGGCAAAAAACGCCTGAGGGCTATTATAAGTATGCGGCGGAGCTTAAAGAAAAGCTTTTGCACGGCTCATTCCCAAAGGATATCAAGGAGCAGTTCATTCAAATGCTGGAATACTTCGGCCAGTCTCCTATCATAATACGCTCCAGTTCCCTGCTGGAAGATAATTTCGGGAATGCATTCGCCGGCAAATATGAAAGTGTTTTCTGCGTGAGCCAGGGAACGCCGCAGGAGCGTTATGAAGCCTTTGAACAGGCCGTACGCATTGTATATGCAAGCACCATGAACGAAGACGCGTTAAACTACCGGATGAACCGGGGACTGGCACAGCAGGATGAGCAAATGGCCATATTGGTACAGCGCGTGTCAGGGGACAGGCATGGAGACTATTTTTTTCCGCATATCGCCGGTGTAGGAAATTCCACCAACCTTTATGTATGGGATGGAAGTATTGATATGAACGCGGGAATGCTTCGCCTGGTATTGGGATTAGGCACCAGGGCAGTAGACCGGACTGACGGGGATTACGTGAAGATAGTTTGCCTTGACAATCCGCTTCGGATTCCTCCAATGAACTACGAAGATCAGAAAAAATTCTCCCAGCATCGATTGGATCTTCTTTCTTTTAAAGATAATACCCTGGAAAGTAAAGACCTGGATGAGATTTTATCCATCCCTTTAAAAACAGATAAAGACCTGTTTGTAAGTCCCGACTATGCCGCTTTGGACCGTATGAGGGAACTGGGATACAGAGATTATAAAACACCATATCTTTTAGATTTTAAGAAGCTTTTAAAGGATACGAAATTTGCTGACATAATGAAAGAAATGTTGGCCCTGCTGTCAAAAGCGTACGATTATCCTGTCGATATAGAATTTACCGCTAACTTCAATAATGATAACAGCTTTAAAATAAATCTTTTGCAATGTCGCCCGTTGCAGACCAGGGGCCTGGGCAAAACAGTCAAGATACCGGAATTAAAGGATGCGAAAGATTGCTTCTTCTCAAGCAGAGGCAACTTCATGGGAGGAAGCGTACGCCTGCCCATTGATTATGTTGTGTTTATCAGCGCGAACACATACTTAAAACTGAGCGAACAGGAAAAATATGAGATTGCCAGAACGATTGGCTTAATAAACAGCCAGATGAAGGGTAAAAATGCCATGTTGGCAGGCCCCGGCAGATGGGGGAGCACTACGCCATCCCTTGGAGTACCGGTGCATTTTACAGAGTTATGCAATATGAAGGTTCTGTGTGAGTATTCCTCCAAAAAAGAAGGTTTCATGCCGGAACTGTCCTATGGCAGCCATTTCTTTCAGGATATTGTTGAATCGGAGATATTTTATGTGGCTATTTTTGACGGATACCAGGATGTAATTTTTAATCCTGACCGTATTTTGCAGAAAGAAAACTTGTTGACTTCTTTCTTACCTACCGGTGGTAAGTTCAAAGATGTGATCCACATTGCGTATACCGGTGGTATGGAGATATATTCCGATATTGTTACACAAAAGCTGTTATGCAGATAAAATTAATAAACTTAAAATGATATTAAGATTGATAGTTTAATCAATGGGAAATTTACAAACATTTTGATATAATTGAGTGAAAACAATTTATGAATTATAAAGGCTCTGTTAACTAAGTATGAAGAAATGAGACCTAAAAGACCTTTGGTAGGCTTCCAAAAAGGAAAAGCCTGCAAATGGAAAGAACCAAGAACAAAGTAACATGAAAAAAAGTAATGTGCAAGCCT
>JAAYFU010000064.1 GCA_012728095.1 Clostridiaceae bacterium | reverse complement strand
ACTCCGGGGCATACTCCGGGCGGAATATGTGTTTTATGTGAGGATATGCTGTTCAGCGGAGATACCCTTTTTCAATTAAGCGTGGGCAGAACCGATTTGTTCGGGGGCAGCCAGAAGCAGCTTGAAGAGTCAATCAGAACAAGATTATATACATTGAATGGCTCGGTGAAGGTATATCCCGGCCACGGAATGTCAACTACAATTGACTATGAGAAAAGGAACAATCCTTATGTGTGAGAATAAAAAACTATGGGTTAAAATAACCGGCATAGATATGGAGCTGGAGGCGTGGGAGCTGATACGCCTCTTTTTTGACGAAGATTTATTTACTTTTATTAAGGAAGGATTCAACGAAGAAAGCTTTATCCCCGGCGCCTTCCTGGATGTCAACGTAATTAATGGTGAAGAGTGGGTTTGTAAGGTTGATTATTACAACAATATCGCAAGATTGGAAAGCATTAATAATTTGGATGCTTCCGGTATAAAACCTCAATATACCTGTAAAAGGCAGGTATCAGCAGATGACATGAAAAAACCCGGCGGAAAACTGCTTAAGAGTAAAAAAATACTTGCCGGAGCCTGTATTGCGGATGTATTGTCCAAGGTAGCCGGTAAACTGTTGCCTTATGGCTCATTGACCGGTATAAGACCTGTTAAGCTGGCAATGTTGTGTGTAGAGGATGGGCTTGATAAATCCTCTGCTGTAAAACACCTGGTAAAAACAACCTCCATGAATGAAGAAAAAGCTTCCCTGCTTTATGATATTGCGGTTGTGGAAAGGCCGTTTATCAACATTGATCCCAAAAGCGTACATCTGTATATAGGAATACCGTTTTGCAAAAGCCGCTGTTTATACTGTTCATTTACTTCCTATCCCATGGAACGTTACAGAAGCCTTATCCCGGCTTTCCTGCATGCACTTGAAAAAGAAATCCGATTTGTAAAGAAGATGGTGAGCCAAAACAATCTGAAAATCAAATCGGTTTATATCGGCGGAGGAACTCCCACCGCTCTTGAGAATTCAAACCTTAACCGTGTTCTACAGCTTGTTAACGAGTCGTTTGATATAGATAATGCGGAGTTTACTGTTGAGGCGGGAAGACCGGATACCATTACTTATGAAAAGCTCAAAACAATGAAGATGAATAATGTCACCAGGATCAGCATAAATCCGCAAACCATGAACGCCACAACGCTCAAAGCCATTGGCAGAAACCATACTCCGGAGGAAATTGTTGAAAAATTTAAAATGTCAAGGGATATGGGCTTTAATAATATTAATATGGATATAATAGCCGGGCTTCCCAATGAAGATGAAAATATGTTCAGACATACCCTGGAATGGATTGAAAGATTGGACCCGGAGAGCCTGACCGTGCATACGATGGCAATAAAAAGAGCTTCCTTGCTGCATGAGAATATGGAATGCCGCAATTATCATTATAATCTTACTCCCGATAAAACAGTGGAAGCAATGATAAAGGTTGCAAGACAAGTTGCCATAAATATGGGTATGAGACCCTATTATTTATACAGGCAGAAGAATATCCTGGCAAACCTTGAAAACACAGGCTATGCCAAAGTCGGATACGAATGCATATATAACATTCATACAATGGAGGAAGTACAGAGCATCATTGCGATGGGACCAGATTCAATTTCAAAGTTTGTATCCCCGGACGGCAAAAAAATCAAACGGACCTGCAATGTAAAAGAAGTGGCTCAGTATATTGATCGTATAGATGAAATGCTTGAAAGAAAAAGAGCCGTGTATGAAAGCATAAATCTCCCTCATGACATTTGTTAGAGATAATGTCATGAGGGGATGATGTCATTATAATAGCGGGCAATAACACATCACTGCTATCCTGAGCAAAGCGTAACGAAGCCGATGGATTCTAATGTTAAAGCAATCTTAGACTTCAACGCATATGATTCTTTGCTCAGAATGACATAATTTTGTGTCATTCTGAACGTAGCGAAGCGAAGTGAAGTGAAGTGAAAAATCTTTCAGATTCTTCGCTGACGCTGAGAATGACATGGGGTACAAGATTCCTCGCTTAACTCAGGATGTCATGATTACTTATTTCTGCTTTACACTCAATATTTCTCCTATATACATGCGATGATAATCCCAGCCGTTATACTTCTTTTCTATTGAAGGTTCAAGGAAATGTTCCGGAATAATATCCTGGTAATATATTTTTTTGCATTCAATTATTAATCTGGCTTGTTCAAAAACAGTGGTCCGGTGATCTCCCGGTATGGGTTTTAATCCTGTTTCCTTTGCTTTGTCAATATCTCGTCCTGATTTTGTTCCGCAAACCGTTAATGCCTTGTGCCATTCTTCTGAGAAAAAGCTAAGGGAGAAAGTATCATTTTTTTCCAGGAATTCGTAGGTATAGCGGCTTGGTCTTACAAAAATAAAGCAAACATCTTTGTCCCAGAGATTGCCCATTCCGCCCCAGCTGGCGGTCATTGTATTGTAGTTATCAACGGTTCCCGCGGTAATGAGCATCCACTCCTTACCTATCAATGAAAACACGTTATCGGTAAGTTTGCCGGCCTCTATCGGTTTAAATTCATTACTCAAATCAATCCCTCCTTTTATTAATAATATTTAGTATATCATATACTTGTATTATTCTGAACAACAAGGGGAAAAGTGTTTAAGCTTGTGGTATAATTTCATCAACCGTAACCGAAGTATGTCATCCTGAGGGTCGCTTAGCGGAGTCGAAGGATCTTTTTATGTTGACGAAAGATTCTTCACCATGAAGACACAAAAATACAACAGGTACCCGAGTTATTGATGCTTCGTATGAAACTTTATGAGGTGTTTTATGTTCAGAATAGATAAAAAAATAATTATCATTTTAATATTGAGCTTTTTAATAGTATTTTTTTATTGGCAAAACCATACTCTTCAGATAACCCGTTATGAACTTGTTTATGATAATCTGCCTAAAGGTTTTGATGGTTACAGGATTGTCCAGATAAGCGATATGCACGGGAAAACATTCGGTAAAGAGAACATCGGTCTTGCAGAAAGGATAAAATCGCTCAAACCTGATATTCTCTTAATAACGGGAGATATGATGAGTTCTACAATAAATGATGAGGGCGCATTTTTTGATTTTTTGGATCATTTTAATAAAGCCTGCCCTATTTATATGTGCCTGGGGAATCATGAGCAAATTGCAAGTCAGCTTTCAGGTGATAACGACAGATACTCTAATTTTATAAATAATATCAGAAAGAAAGGCGTAATATTGCTGGACAATGAAAAAATCAAAGTGAAAAAAGGAACGGACTCGATAACAATATCAGGTCTGACACTGGAATTATATCACTATTCCAGAAGAGACGTTGATTATAATGTTCAAAATATGTCCTTGACCGTATCTTACATGGAGGCCGTTTTGGGTAAATCTCCGGATGGGTTTAATATATTAATTGCGCATAACCCTGCGTATTTTCAGGAATATGTATCATGGGGAGCCGATTTGATACTTTCAGGTCATATGCACGGGGGAGTTATCCGGGTTCCATTTTTGGGAGGGGTTTTCTCTTCTGAAAAGGTATTTTTCCCTGAATATGACGCCGGATTATTTGAAAGCGGAACTTCCAGGATGGTTGTAAACAGGGGACTGGGGTATTCAAAAATCAATATCAGACTGTTTAACAGGCCGGAAATCAGTTCTATAGTATTAAAAAGCGGTTAATAATCATGAATGGCTATCCTAACTATTATATTCATTTATTTAAGGTATTATGTTTGTATTTTATGAAAAAGCATTATATAGTATCTATAGGGGGTATAATTAGTTTTATTGGATAAATTGTAGAGGAGGACTTTTATGAAAAGGTTCCTGCCGCTTATGATTATTCTGTCATTTATCCTCGTAATAATTGTTAGCTGCGGCATTTCGGGCAATACTT
>JAAYFU010000010.1 GCA_012728095.1 Clostridiaceae bacterium | reverse complement strand
GTGGTGGAGGCGGCGGGAATCGAACCCGCGTCCGAAATCGTATCCACAAGAGCATCTCCGGGTGCAGTTCATGTTTTAACATTCCCTCCGCTGCACGCCCATGAACAAGCTTGCAGCTTCAGTAGCTTCATTTGTCATGCACGGCTCAAAGCTTTGCCGTGTCACGTTCACCACTGTCGACGCCCTATCCCCAGCCGTGGTCCTCCAGGGCAGGACGGCTGCTTAAATTAAGCAGCTAAAGCTAAATTATCGTTAGCGTTTATTTTAGTTCTCTCGTTTTTTTAAGTGGCCAACGAGAATCCACTACCCGCTTCTCCAGCTTCAACAATCCCGTCGAAACCTTAACGCCCCCGATTAAGGAACCGCTAACAGTTTAATTGTATCACAATTAACAACAATTATGCATTGTATGTTATTACCTTAATAATTCTTCAACCTGCGGTCGATTTCACGCATTGCATCTTTTTTGGCTATATCCTCACGTTTATCATACAGCTTTTTGCCTTTTGCTATGGCAAGCTCAACTTTAACTTTGCCTTTTTTAAAATACAAACTTAACGGTATCAGCGTCAAACCCTTCCTTTGTATCAGACCTGACAGCCGATTAATCTCATACCGATGAAGCAATAGCTTCTTTACCCTCAACGGATCATGATTAAATCTGTTTCCCATGTCATAAGGACTGATATGAAGGCCGTGAACAAAAACTTCACCGTCTTTAATGGTGGCATAACTATCCCGGAGGTTAGCCTTCCCAAGCCGCAGGGATTTAACCTCGGTGCCGGTAAGCTCAATTCCGGCTTCGATAGTCTCTTCAATAAAATAGTCATGCCTGGCTTTTCTGTTTTGTACTATAGTTTTTATACCTTCTGCCATTTTATATCCTTCAAACCTTTTATTGAACGAAAAACCGTGTAACGAAATCTTACACGGTTGACTCTGGTGCACCATCGGGGACTCGAACCCAGGACACCCTGATTAAGAGTCAGGTGCTCTACCAACTGAGCTAATGGTGCATATACTTATTAGTTCTTAGTTTATTGTATTTGCTTAGCCGCTTAAACAGCCGTATAGGCCCTGCTACCTTTGACATTATAAAGCAATCCGCAGGTTAAGTCAATAACTTTTTCTTAAGTATGAACCAAATACGGGATAGTATTTATTGACATTATGCGCAGATTCAAATATTTTTTATTTACAGGTATCACATGCCTGATTACAAAATGAATCGGAGATATGATTTATGAAAGCTATTGTATTTGAGTCCAAAACCGGCCATACGAAAAAAAAATGCTGAAATACTCGGACAAAAAACAGGACTGCCTGTTTACGAACATGAGGACGCTTTAAAGCATCTCGGTCAGCAGGATGAAATCATTTATATGGGGTGGCTGTGTGCGTCAAGTATTAAGGGCTACAAAAAAGCAGCTGAAGAGTTTAAAGTTAAAGCCGTATGCGGTGTAGGCATGAGGCGGCCCGGTGAAGAAGCGTTAAGAGATATGGTGAGAAGGAATAACATATCGGGCCCTAAAGCTTTTTATTTACAAGGTGGTTACGATGAAAAAAAGTTAACCGGTATTTATAAACTTTTGATGAAGATATTTACAAAAGCGCTGCTGAAGCAGTTAGAAAAAAAAGAATTCAAAACCGACGAGGAACTGGAAACAATCGATATGATAAAAAACAGCAGATCCCTTGTAAAGGAAGAAAACCTGGTACCTATACTGGAATGGATTAATAAGGCAGACTGATTAAATGTCTCTTTGAAAGTTTATACTTTGTCGTGTAATCAAAACTATCATGAAAAAGACGCTGTCTCAAAACAGGTCGTCATTTTTGATACAGCGCCTTTTTATTAAACACTACAATAACCTACGCGTTAATATTAAACTGTCGGCAGGGATTCATACCCTTTTTCCAGCATTTCATCAGGATATTCAACATCTGTAAGTTTTCCGCTTAAGTATTCCTCGTAGGCAGTGAGATCAAAATTGCCGTGTCCGCTCAAACAGAATAAAATGCTCTTTGATTCGCCGGTTTCTTTACATTTCAAAGCCTCATCGATTGCAACTTTTATCGCGTGTGCAGATTCTGGCGCCGGAAGTATAAGCTCTGATCTGGCAAACTGAACTGCTGCTTTGAAAACATCAGTCTGATGAACCGCACGGGCGCCTATCAATCCGTCATGGTAAGCCTTGCTTACCAACGCGGAATCGCCATGGTAACGCAGGCCACCTGCATGTATCCCGGGAGGCATAAAGTTATGGCCAAGAGTATACATCTTAATAATAGGGGTGAGATGTGCCACATCTCCATAGTCGAAGGCGAATTTACCTTTTGTCAAAGTGGGGCATGCCGCGGGTTCAACAGCCAAGATTTCAATATTTTTCCCTAACCTGATCTTATCATGTAAAAACGGGAACGCAATACCACCGAAATTACTGCCGCCGCCGCAGCAGGCAATTACCATATCGGGATACTCATCAATCTTCTCCATCTGCTTTTTGGCTTCAAGTCCTATGATTGTCTGGTGAAGCAAAACATGATTTAAAACACTTCCAAGGGCATAATTAGTATCTTCATGTGTGGCTGCGTCTTCCACGGCCTCACTTATTGCAAGGCCAAGACTTCCCATGTTCTCAGGGTCTTTTTCCAGGACGGATCTGCCGGTTTGAGTCTGGTTACTCGGACTTGCATAGACATTAGCGCCATAGGTTTCCATAATAAGTTTTCTGTATGGCTTCTGCATGGCACTTACCTTAACCATGTAGACGGTGCATTCCATTCCAAAAAGTTGAGTGGCGACCGAAAGAGCTGTTCCCCATTGTCCGGCTCCGGTCTCGGTAGCCAAACGCTTGATTCCGGCTTTATAATTGTAGTAAGCCTGAGGAATCGCGGTATTCAGCTTATGGCTTCCGGACGGATTGTTCCCCTCGTATTTGTAATAAATACGGGCAGGGGTATCCAAAAGCTTTTCCAGATTGTAAGCACGACATAGGGGCGATGGTCTGAAAGACCGATAGAGCTCCCGTACTTGTTCGGGAATCTCAATAAATCGCTCATCAGACATTTCCTGCTCAATTAATGCCATAGGAAATATTGCCTTCATGTCGTCAGGCACTACGGGTTCTTTTGTCTTTGGATTTAAATAGGGGCTTAAACCTGGCAGATCAGCCCGGATATTATACCAACTCTCGGGCAGCTCCTTTTCGGACAAATAAACACGATAGGGTACATTTTTTTTACTCATTGTCTAATCTCCTCTCTTCTCACCTTTTCTCATCTAATCATTTCTCTGGTATCATTATATGGATTTCTACGTCCCTCACGGCGCAAAACATCCATATAATTTAATACATATTACCATACCCGGTTTTGAGCTGTCAACAAGATACATACCAATTATCATGGCCTCATGGCCTTTACTTTTCATTAAAATTTGTTTATCATGTGTCATACAGGCGGTGTTATTCATGAACAAATTTGACCGGTTTTTAAGACACAGGCAGAGTTTGCTGATACAGTACAAGATGGGCGATTTGACAAAAAACGAATTTATTGAAGATAATTACAGATATATGGAAAGTCTAGGCATCAAGCCTTTTACAAAAATAGACAATGTAAAAAAAGCCGTATATAATTATCACTATTACAATGTCAGCGCCAAGTATTGGCAATGGATTGCCCGCGACCCTAAAAATACTGAAAAAGAGCGTCAGGCATACCTGGCGGAGTCTATGAATTATTATAACAAAAAAGATAATGCAACTTTGGCTTTGTTGAGACTTATCGATTTCAAAGCCGAAGCTTACTATGTAAGGGTTAAGTCCCATAAGCTAAAAAATAAACTGATAGAGATTGTAATCAAGGATCCCGATATTCTGCTTGAAATTGACACATTTCATACTTCCGGTGGGTTGACCGACAATGATTTTCTGATACTTCATACAAAAAGCGAGGTTATTGCAAACGCTCTTAAGGCAAATAACATTTTGAAAGATGATAAAAGAAAATCTTTGACTGACAGTTATATAAACCAGAAGTATTAGAACCGCAAAATCCTTTAAACTGTGATATCAGTAATGGACTGAACCGTACGTATATTTTCCTCGTACGGTTCATTATTTTTGAAAGTGATTCAGTTTTGGTTCGTCAATGCATTTTTAATGTTTTCAATTGTGATTTTTGCGTTAAGATCCGGAGATGAACCACGGGATAACTCGGCGCTTTGCCAGCCTTTATATCCAATTTCCTTTAGCACCGATTCTACTCCATAAAAATCTATACTTCCCTTACCTACAGGCAGCCGCTGACTGTCTGCAAGATGAACATGCTCAAGATATGGCGCAGTCAGTCGGAATGTCTCCAAAGGATTCTTTTCTGCCAAAAAAACATGATAAGTATCCAAAAGGAGTCTCACGTTGGTAAATTTTCTGCTTACGATATAGTCTATCGTCTCCTGAGCTGTGTTCAAAAAATCCGATTCTTTTATGTTCAACGGTTCTAGAACTAATTTTACCCTTTTTGTGCCTGCCTTGGAATCAACAGTGAACAACGCTTCGTCCAGGTAATTAAAAGCATCATTAAGACTTCCCGCTAATGCCGCAGTCCCCTTGAAACTGCCTATGGTTAAAACTTTTGTATTCATTTCCGCAGCAAAATCTATCAAATCAGCGAGAAGTTTCACTGATTCCGACCTTATTCCCTTATCAGGGGAAATCAGCGTTAGACCGCGTGTAGATAATATACATCCGGTGGAGATTGCAGCCGTTTCAAGACCATAACAGGCAAGAGCTGCCTTAAGTTCCTCTGAATTAAGAACAGATGGATTATTGGTTACAAGCTCAACTCCTTCATAACCGTATTCCTTCGCTTTTTTCAGCTTTTCTTCAAAGGATCCTTCAAGCAGGGCCATGGGGGCATTAAACTGTACTTCCGGCGTTGTAATTGAAACTGCAAATTTCATATTACCTCCTTATAGTCCCGGTATTCTGTTCAGCGGTCATCCTCAGGCGGCTTTTCACGCTTCTGATATGCAGACGCATAAGTTCCTGTGCTTTTGCCGCATCGCGCCGTTCTATGGCATTGAGAATATTTGTGTGGAAAATAATCGCCTGTTCTATATTAGCGGCTGTGTCCACCTGGAATGCATTATACACCCCTTCGCTAAAAGCGGCTTCAACATTCTTCATTGTATGTATCAAAAGTTTGTTGTTTGAAGCGTATGCTATCTCCATATGAAACTTTGTGTCATAATAGGTAATCTTGGATATATCGGAAGAGTTCTCCTTCATTTTGGAAAGGGCTTCTCTGATTTTTTCAATATTGTTCTCAGTCGCACGTTCCGCCGCTAACTTGGCCAGTTCTGATTCAATCATCTCCCGGAATTCTATCAAATCATCGAATCCGGACATTTTTACACTGACTTCAAAGGGTGCGGATTTGGAGATAGCATAAAAATCATTGACAACTGTGCCGTGCCCTTTTACGCGCCTGATAAAACCTGTTGTTTCCAATGCTTTGTACGCTTCCCTCAGGGTACTCCGGCTCACGCAGAGTTCCTTGCAAAAATCATTCTCATTCGGAAACACATATCCTGCCTCAATTTCTCCCTGTATAATGAGGTCCCGAAACCTCTCGGCAAGTATATCAGCAGCGTTGCGACGCAGTTCAAGCTTAAGCTTGCTCACTATATTCTTCTTATTGCTTATATTATTACTCATATATTACTATAACCCCTGATGAATATTTTTCCAGTTTTTCTGTAGTATGTTTTTATGATTATTATATTAAAAATTAATAATTTTTTCAAAAAGTGGCCGGCGGCCACTTTTTGAAATTATAACGGAAATATTAAAGTTGTTTCCTCAAATCCGCTATGATATTCAAAGCACCCTTCCAATCACGACAGAAACTTGAACGGAACAGTTCCACAGGACCGTATTCCTCGTATTCTGACGGCTTTAACCGGCCTGTAAAATATGCCTTTTCGAAATCAGGAATCTTATTGACCAGTTCATCCAGAACCACAGATGATATAGGATTGTTAAAGCGGCTAACAACAGGAGGATTCTGTTCCAGCAGCAGATCGGCAGTTCCTTTCCAGTTAATCGTATTTGAAACATCGCCTCCGACCCATTCGGTAAAGTGCTGCAATCCTCTTGCTCCTCCGTTAATAAGCTTCACGGGTGTCTGGCGAACATCCATGTACTCACGAATCTTCTGGGCCACCGCTTTGCCTGCGAGCCAAATATAATCCGGGGAAATATCTATATTCTGCTCTTTTACTATGCCGGCAATATATTGATCAAAAATTCCTGCAATATGGGATATGTATACTACCGGCGCCTTTTTAGTCTTTGCAGCCGCCCGGTCATAAGCATCCAGGACATCAATCGCCTGCTGGACACTCATCACTTCGGTGCAGTTTAATGGAATCCCTTCGACTATACATTGTTCAATAGCCTTTAGCCCCCCCTCGGTTACAGGTATCTTGATCATAATATTCTCGCCTGCTTCGCGATTAAAATGAGCTTGTTCCATAATGGTTTCATAGCTTTCGTCAAAGGGATCCCCCTGAATGCTTATATATCCGTACTTTCCTCCGGTTTCCTCATACATGGGGAGGAATTGCTTCGCTACCTCTCCTACAAGCTCTCTTTGCAGTTTGATAAGAGCTTTCGTGTCATCCGGTTCCTCTTTTAATATTACTTTAAGGATATTGATCGCATACTCCTTTTCTTCAGGATGAACCAGCATTTTGTAAGTGTATGACGGATTTTGGGTACAACCTGTAGCGCCCTGCTCAATAGCGAATTTTGCCTCCTGTCGGGTTACATTGTTTATCCAAAAATGGGTCTGGGTCTGAGCCATCACTCTCTTAAAATAGCTACTCATAGATACAAACCTCCTTAAATGTTCAAACTTTCAGCATAATATTTATAAGGTCGACATTTTGAAATATCGACAGTATCGAGGGTGATCGTTTCCCCTTCTTTCACATCACGGGTTAGAGCCAGTCCATTCAGCAGGTAAAATGGCACAACATTCTTAGTTTGATCTGAACAAACCAGAAGTTCCGGAATCAGTCCATCAATGGTATGATGGTGTCCTTCGACTTTCAGAACGGTTCCTTTGGGAAGGTCTCTTTCTGCAACGCCGGTAAGCACGGATACCTGACGACATTCAGGATGGGTCCCGATACCCAGGAAATCGCCCAGTATTATAGAAACAGGTGTTTCCAGTCCCATATAGTGATATGGCAGATACATACAGGCATATTTTCCGTTGCGGCTTACCAAATGCCCTTTGTCTTTCAAGAGTTCCCATACTTTTTCGTTTTCGCATTTAACGATTATGAATACTCCTCCTGCAAAACTTGCCTCATCCGGGGCGCGCAAATTGTAAAAGACATCCACTACGCCCTGACCGGTCAAAATTCCTCCATCTTCTGCGGGAATGAAAATATCAGCTAATTCACTTACCTTCGCAATAGGATAATTTAACCTGGGCGAAGCGGGAACCAGCCCGGTGATGTTTGAAACAAGGTTCATTTCGCAAAGATCCGCGGAAACAACTTCGGTATAATTCTCCAGCAATCTACGGCGGGCATCCAGAGTTCCCGGCCCTTCATATCTCCAGCAAGATTTCATATCCGGCATGTTTTCGGTTTTGCCAAGATATGTAAGGTTGCCTGAGTCCGGATCCCAAACGAAATCGTATTCACTGGATTTTCCTGCCGCAATGATTTCCAGACCAAGAATCCTTGCCCAGGAATACAGGTCTATCAAATTTCTCGGCTGATCGCCGTTGACAAGTGAATAAACCACGCCTTTTTCAGCCGCCAGCTGGTTGAGATAAGGTCCGCAAATGCTGTCTGTCTCTTTGGAAACCATATATACATTTATGCCCCTGTTAATAGCCGCTATTGCGATATCTGAGCTGACAGCGGTATTACCGGTGCATTCAACCAATGAATTGATATCACTTTCAACAGTCAGCCGATAGTCGGTTGTTACAATAATCGCTTCCTCAGGCGCATTCATGATCTCTGACTTGCTTTCACATACCATGATAAGGTTTTCATCATATCCCAATTCCTTGAGTACGGCAACACATTGTTCCGCATTACGGGAAGAAATAAGTCTCAGAGTTAAATGTTCCACCTTTGGTATTTGCGCAAGGAGTGTATATCCGTATCCTCTTGTCGCGCCGATTATACCTATCTTGGACTTCTTACCTTCATTGTTCTTAAATAAATATGTATAGTCCATGCTAAGCTAAACTCCTTTTTTCTGTCTTTTTCTTTACTGTTTTTACTATTACAGGCGCTATTAGCAGTGTAAAAGCTATTAACAGGAAGAAAAGAGATATGGGTTTTGTAACGAACGTCGTAAGATCGCCATTGGAGATTGCCAAGGCCTGGCGTACTTTCATTTCAAAGAGCGGTGCCAAAACATATGCCAGGATAAGAGGAGTAACGCCGATCCCCTTTTTCTGCATGAAATAGGACAGTATTCCTGCAGCCAGCATCACCACTACATCGAACATACTGTTGTTGTTGGCATACGCTCCCACGATACATACAACGATTATCATAGGCGCCAGAATATTGTTTTGAATTCTTAAAAGTTTAACCATAAAAGGGATTGCAGCCATACCTATTAACAGGCATATTATGTTTCCAATATACATGGAACCGATCAATCCCCATACGAAATCAGGCTCGTTTTGGAAAAGGAGCGGACCAGGTTTTTCTTAAGCATGCTTTCTCTTAGTTTTAACTTTCCTGCAAAGGCATTCGCCTTAGCTTGCGCAGAGTTTTCGTTCATCAGCAACAGAACCTGGCTCA
The DNA here is from genome assembly GCA_012728095.1 of Clostridiaceae bacterium. GTDB lineage: Bacteria > Bacillota > Clostridia > DSM-8532 > DSM-8532 > DTU059. The sequence continues at coordinate 24,651 of JAAYFU010000010.1, read as the reverse complement.
GTCCGAACATGCCTATAACAAGGGGTATGAAATCAATTCCGCTAAGCAGGTCAGTTGAACCAAAAGTATATCTGAAATTCGCCGAAGATGCGTCCATACCAATATTGCTGATCATAACGCCCAGTCCGGTAGCAATAAGCCCTTTTGCAGGATTATCACCCAATAGCCAGCCAATGGATGTCAATGCCATAAAAATAAGAGATGCTGTTTCAGCAGGCCCGAATTTTAATCCGATCCTGGCCAATGGAGCGCCTATTGCGGTCAGGAACAATATACCGATCGTTCCTCCGATAAAGGACGCATAGTTGGCAGTATAGAGCGCTTTGCCCGCTAATCCTTTTTTTGCTAAGGGGTGTCCTTCCAAAGCGGTTATTACTGCAGGGGAGTCACCGGGAATATTTAACAGGATTGCGCTGTAAGCGCCTCCGTACATATTACCGTAGTAGATGCCTGCAAGCATGATTATAGCGGCTGTTGGATTCATGCTATATGTAATGGGAAGCAACAGTGAGCAGCCAGCCACAGCGCCAATCCCAGGAACTGCTCCGACAATAAGTCCCATGATACCACCTACAATACAGGCCAAGAGGTTCATGGGCGAAATTGCGACGCCTAAGCCACGAATCAACATCTGAAAGTTTTCAGCCACAATATACCCCTCCTTATAGTCTTATTATGTCGCCGGGGAAAGGAACCTCGAGCCACAGTTCAAATATGATGTAAATTACAAGCGTGAATATGGCAGATATCATGAGACTCTTCTTCCATTCGGTACGGCTTACAAACAATAACCAACCAAACGTGATAGTAAATGTTGTAATTACCAGGCCGAATAATTCCAGGCAGAAGATACCGAAAATACAATATGCGACAGGAATAATCGGTTTGAGTTTTTCCTTCCATGAATTTTTGGAAACCTCTTTTCCAGCGGCTGTATTCTCGGCAACTTCCGGAAGCGCTTGTCCTTCAGCATTTTCTTCAGTTTCTATGTCATCTTTCTTATTATTGTTATTGGAAGTTTTTTTCTGCTTAAGGTTCGATATAATCACCAAGATGGATGAAACTAATGTAATCGCGGCAAAAACTGTCGGTATAAAACCTGAGCCTGCCGCAGCACTTGGATCCCAAAAACCCAACTGGAATATGCCTATTATCATCCATATAACAGAGATGACAATAATAAAACCGGCAAAAATGATTTCAGATATCATGTCATCACCTCACAAGAGGGCGGCCGCGTTTCAGGCCGCCCGGTTTGTCATTAAATATCTCCAAGTGCTTTAGCCTTTTCAATCAGCATTTTTTCATTTTCCTCATAATATTTGGCATATGTATCGCAGTCCATGTATGAAGGTGTTAAACCACCGGTATTAAGATATTCTTTCCATTCATCCGATTCACATACAACCTTAAATACATCGCTCCAGAAAAGCTGAGCTTCCCTGCTCATGCCTGCGGGTCCTAAAATACCTCTTGTCATAGCGAATACAAGATCACCATGGCCCATTTCCGTAAATGTCGGAACATCATCAAAAGGAGCCGGATTTCTTTCAGTAGCGAATATTGCAAGAGCTTTCAAATCGCCTGATTCTACCAGCGCGGCACATTCACTGGGATTAAACATTCCGAAATTAACATGTCCGCCCATCAATGCCGTGGCAATTTCGCCTGCACTGTCAAAATATACATCTTTGAACTGTACCCCATAGGAATTATTGATATCATACACGCATATTTTGTCCAACTGGTCTGCAACACCAACTGAAAGACCGTTGGGATTAGCTTTTATGGCCTCAATAGCCTGATCCATCGTTTGGTATTCAGAATCCTTGCTGGTTACGAACAACACCTGATCTGCAGCCAACATGGCTATGGGAGTGAAATTGCCTTCCGGTCTTGTATTAGACACTGTTGCGGCAATAGTGTGAGCATCGTTGATGGTAAAAATCGTGTGGTTGGGATCTTTCTTGGAGTTGACATATGCCTGCCCTGCGCTGCCGCCTCCGCCCGGTTTATTCACTGCGACCACAGGCTGAGGACACAGTTTTTTTCTTGGATGATCTCCACCAGAAGACGACCCATAATGTCGCTCCCGCCACCCGGACTTGCGGGGATTACCAGCTCAATAGATTGAGTCGGGTATTTTCCGCTCTTATTCCCACAAGCTGTCATGAAAGAGAAACAAAGAACAATTGCCACAATAAGTACCAGAGTCTTTTTCATGGTATTCCTCCTTATTACATAAAAAATTATTCAGTTTGATTGATGCCTTTTGACTAAGATGTCGGCAAAGTTGAGACCATACACTGTATCATGAACTGTGTATGTTGTATGTCTGACATACGATATAATTCATTTTAACATGCACTTTTACGAAAATCAATAATAATTTAGTACTTATTCACAAATTTTTATTAGCCCGTAAAAGATTATTAGTAATTATGCTACATAAATTTATAATTAAACAGGACTGCGGAAGTTATTGCCTTATATTATAAAATGAATATAATGAGCGGCATAATAATTGAAGATTATTATACCGCTCATTATATGATTACAATTTATGATTAGTAACATATATCACCGCTTTTTTCTATGCCGTAAGGATCGCCGGTTTATATTATAAATCAGATAAAGTCGTATTAGTACAAATGTGTCAGGGCAAGCGAAATACCGCTTATAAAGACCCATATCCTGAAAGACTTTTTTCTTGTCCATAAGGAATAAACCGCCAGAACGCTTCCGCAAAACAATACGAATACTAGCCAGCTGCTTTGAATCCTCCGGGGGGTAAAACCAAAACAGGAAATGTACAGTATCAGCTTGGAAAAAGCCGTTACAGAAAACAGAATGCTTTCAATAAGGATTATTGAACACATCACCATACCGATACGATTATTGCGAATATCTTCTTTGCTGCTTTTTATCACAATCCACAGCAAAAGAAAATTCAATGCCATTATCTTGCACAGTTCAAAAAATCCCTGTCTGGCATATTGCGCGACAGTAAATCCCTCTGGCAAAGTTCGCGTAAACGCTCCGAATAAATAGGAGCCCTGTATGAAAAAGAATAACAGATACATAGCGCAAAATCCGGTCATTATAAAAGTCCATACCTTTACAGGCACTTTTCTGAGTTGATTGATTCTTTGTAAAATCAAGTCTTTTTTCTTTCTGAGAGCAGAAGTATCTTCCCTGCCTGTTCCGATTATCAGGCCATAAAGATATGCGCCCACCGGAATGCTTACAATGAATCTTATTATAATTTCACTGAATAATTTGATATCAAAGTACTTTAATAGATTTCCTATTATCCTGTTAAAGGTTTCGTCAGCCGAAGCAAGTAAACTGCCGGCTATACAGAACAGAACGATCCCCACAGCAACGGCGACCCATGCGCCTATTTTTGATTCCCTGTTTTCTCTTTTTTTCATTCCGGAAGTTACAGTCATCCATAATACTTTGATTCTAAGGAAAAAATGTTTAAAGGGAAATACAAAATAACCATTTATTATATCCAAAGGGGCAAATGGCCCGCTCACTTTATCCATAAGCCTTCCTGACCTTGACATCAGCCAATAGACGGCATAACAATGTATGAAGAATATAGCAAGCCCATCCCCCCAAACCTGATTTCTTCCTAATAGCATTGAAGCTAATATTACCGCTATGCTTCCAAGCCATATAAAACTTTCTCTCGTCGCTTTCTGTTTATGATAAAACAATTCTACCGAAGCACAGAACAGAGCTGTAAAAACCGCTGTTATTACATATCGGCTTCCGTCACTGTAAGAGGGCAAAAGTATATATGTATAAAGAAGAGCAACGGGATAGCTTAACAGCATTGCTATTTTTTCAATTTTTGAAGGCTCAAAGGGTTTTTCATACAACTGAGGAACTTCGATTTGCTGCGGGCTTTTATTGGGGTTACCGGACATGAAATCCATATTCTGATCCTCCCTGTCATACAAAAATATACTTTTAGAAATTATTCAGAGTCATTATCCTCTCTGTATTCCAAAATATCTCCCGGCTGACATTTAAGCTCACGGCACAGGGCTGACAGTGTAGAAAACCGTATTGCTTTTGCTTTATTGTTCTTTAGTATTGAAAGATTGGCAGGCGTTATCCCGATACGTTCCGCAAGCTCGCCGGCTGATATTTTTCTTTTGGCCATCATTACATCAATATTAACTATGATCCCCATCCAACTCCTCCTCAAACTGTCAGGTCAAGCTCAACTTTCATTGATATGGCCTGCTCAAAAACGTTTTTGACAATACGAACTATCAGTGCCATAAAACCGGCAGCGACAGAGATTAGAATAAACGGGATGTAGTAGATTGTACTTAAGAAACAAATAAAACAAGCTCCGGCACAGCACCAGGATGTTATACGCAGATATTTTACGCTGGTGGGATCAAAAACCTTGTCTCTCCGGATATTGCCTAAAAGTCTCCAGAGGTTCACAAGCAAAATCCAGGCAAAAATACTGCATGAATACAGGCTGGCAATTAATAAATAACCGTCTTTCAAACCACTTAAAGTACGTGAAACCTCCATAAACCATGTTACCAGCCAATAGGCCCCAATATCGGCAGCTGCAAGCAAAGTTGCAAAAATTACAACACAAACCTGAGATAAAAGAATACTCTTATCCTTATTCCAATCCATAGAAGAATCCTCCTGTGATTTTCTATGGGTAAAATATACCATGGTTATTATTGAATGTCAATTATTTTTTATTGTATTTCGATATATTATTTTCGATAAAAGATAAATATTATCATGATGATGACTGCCGAGAAAATTGCTGTAACTGCCTATGGCAAGGAAATCGTGGAAACGGGTCTGGATGGAATTGGCCAATAAGGATGATAAATAAGCTTGATAACTAGAGACCTGGACGTTCTCCACCCCATACGATTCGGCGATTACCAACAAGATAAGTATCGCCTTCGGTTGAAATGCAAAGAATACGGAAGTCCTCATTCAATTCCCGTTGTTAACAAATAAGCCCCAAAAATCGCGTCGGCGATTCTTGCGGCCCTTGTTAACCTGGTGCCGAAGGCCGGACTCGAACCGGCACGGTATTGCTACCGCTTGATTTTGAGTCAAGTGCGTCTGCCAATTCCGCCACTTCGGCACAGTGCTTTATTATATTAGCACAGGGTTTGCATAAAATCAAGTATTGCTTTTCATAATACGCTGTTTCTGAAAGGTAATAAAGCACTAATCTCCCAATGCAATTACATATTTATTTGACAGAGTATGACTGATGGTTAAAAATGAAAAACGGCTTCCCTGATAATCTCACTGACGGTAGGATGCGGAAATACTATCTTTTTAATCTCATCAGCGGTCAGACCAAGTTCAATAAATGTGCCGCAAGCCACTATAAACTCAGAGGAATAATTGGCCAGAACCTGAGCTCCTATAATGTTTTTTTTCTCTCTGTCCAAAACCAGCTTGGCTATACCGTCTCCCCCTTCGTTTTCTGCCAGGTACCGGCCTGAGTAGCGCATTGAAATCATTACCGTGTCTATATCCATTCCTTTTGCCCTGGCGGTAGCTTCGGTCTCGCCGACAGACGCCAGTTCCGGATTGGTATATATAACCGAAGGAATTGCGTTGTAACGCATGGTATCTATTTTGCCAAACATGTTGTTTACCGCAACCTCAGCCTCCCTGTATGCGGTATGGGCAAACATTGATTTTCCGTTAACATCTCCTGCCGCATATACTTCCGGCTGGTTGGTTTGCATTCTTTCATCGGTTACAACTGCTCCCTTTTCAATGAGGATACTTATATTTTCCAGGCCTATGCCCGATATATTGGGTCTGCGTCCGACTGACAGCAAGACCCTGTCTGCCGGAATTCTTTGAATTTGGCCGTCTTTTTCAAATATAACTTCATTCTCGCCTATCTCCGTGACTTTGGAATTCAGATGAAACTTAATGCCCTTTTTTTCGTAGTTTTTCTGTAAAATCCTCACCAGATCAATATCATTTTCACCGCCAATGTGGTCAAGCATTTCTATGACTGTCACATCAGTACCTATGCTTTTATAATATGAGGCCATCTCAAGGCCTATAACGCCACCGCCGATTACTACAAGTTTTCCCGGAGGTTCAGCTATGTTTAAGGCTTCTCTGTTTGTCATTACAAAGCCCGACGCCATTCCTTCGGCCAGACCCGGGATAGGCGGAACAATCGGGCTTGAACCGGTCGCAATGAGAATCCTCCTTCCTGTATAGACGGTACCGTTGGCAGTAACCAAGTAATACTGACCATTTTTTCCGGTTATTATGGCTTCAGCTTCTACCAGGGTTACATTACTGGATTTCAAAGAAGCTTTTACACCGCTTGCAAGCATCTTAACAACCTTGTTTTTTCTTGCCAGAACCTTGCCGTGATCTATAGAAATACCCGTCGATGTAATACCGTATTTTTCTCCGTTTATCGCTCCGTCAAACAGCTTCGCGCTGTAAAGCATGGTTTTGGTGGGTATACAGCCTTCATTCAGGCAAACGCCGCCAATGCTGTTTTTTTCAAAACAAACCACATTTAATCCGGCCTGTCCGGCCCGTTCAGCGGCTAAATAACCAGCAGGTCCTCCGCCTATTACAATAAGGTCAAAAACCATTTATTGATCCTCCTTACTTATCTTCCAAACAGGACAGAAGTTTTCGCCGATGCATTTTAAATGTCATATGAAACATGATGATGGATACGAACACCATTCAGAATATGGTTATTGCAAACGGTAATACTGTCTTGCATAAGATGCTCCCGTTATAAACAATTATAACATTTGATTCTATTAAAGATAATAAGAGAAAATGAAAACAGTTTTACGAAAAAGGAAAAAAATAAACATATAAATATAAACGGCTGTTTGATTATTCGTTTCTAGTATGTATAAGCCGTTATCCTGATCAATATACTATTCTTTACCATCTGTGATTTTTTCTATGATTTCCCTGGTGTCATCATTAAAACTGATATTATATTCGCCGGGCTTAATGGAATTTTCAAGTTTTTCTTTCTTTATCATTATTTCAAATTCTATGGAGCTTTCTATTATGCCGGCTTCATAAAGCTTTCTTGAGACATCAGTAAAACTTTCATTCTCATGAATTGTGAAAACCAGGCTTCCGTCTTCTTTTCGCCTTATATCACCGCCGGATTCGTAGCGGTCAACCATTCCCAGCCTGCGTGCATGGCTTATTATTTCCGCATCGCTTAACCGGGGTTTATACCCTGCAAAAAAAATTATACCTAACAGTGAAGTGAGCATAATTCCGAGACCTAACCCCAACAGGACACTCTTACCGTCAATCAGTTTCACTTTCTACCTTCCCATTCTGGCAATCAGCTCAATTTCTCCTTTTCCGCAATTTAAAATACGGGCTATTTCCGTGCTTTCCAAACCGGCTCTGGCCAGTTTGATAATCTCCCTGCGCTTTACATCAAAGGTAAGAACTTTACCTTTCATTTGGTAAGCCGAGTTTTTATTCTCATTATCTTGCTTGTCTTCTTCAAGAATTTTCGTAATTGAGCATTCGTCATAGACTCCGGATTTATCCGGTTCCGGCTCACAAGGCAATACCTTATCATGAGCTGTTGATTGTAATTTTTGAATCATTAAATCAGCTTTAGCTATAGTATCCATCAAAATATTATTTTTTTCTTCAATCCGGGTTACGGCATAATCAGAGAATCGGTTCATTTCTTCTATGAGTTCTTCGGCATCTTCGATAACACTGATAAGCTGATCTTTTTTTTCTTTAAGATCACTTCTGTAATCATGGAGCCGCTTTTTCTCATAAAGCATCAGTATCAGAGAGAATACGGTAAGTACAATCCCGATAAAGATGATGCAAGTAAAGAATACAGTCATTATCTCACACCTCATGACTTTTATCTTATGTATATTCAGAATAAATTTCATCAAGTAAAATCTTATTATATACGGATATCTATGGTATGCCTCTCCTGTGGCAATAGTTTTTCATCTTCTTTTTTATCTTTTTTTTCTTCATCAGCCTTTTTGTAGTTTTTATACTGTTGGCTTTGTCTTTGTCTCTGATCCTCTGTTATAACTATTTTTTGGGCCTCACTCTGCGTATGCACACTTTTAATATCACGTTCAGATTGTTTAACCGAATTTTCAACCTGCTGTTGAACCTGATTTATCATTTTCTGCTGCAGTTCGCTCTGTATTTTCCCCGTTTCATTTACTTTCGGCATAAGTATTTGGTAATCCACCGGTCCGATTGACATCCGGGTACTCCTCCCTCTTATAACGAGAATCAGAACATTTCCAATCCGGAATTTCAACAGAATCCTTTATTAATACGGCCCAATACGAATATCGGCTCCATCGCTGTATAAAGTGCAATAATGAGCTTCTTCTTTAATATACATCATACTTTTTCCAATAGCAACCCTTACGCCCGGATAGACACTTCCCTGCACACGTATTCGTCCGTTTGCCCCATGCTGCAGTTTTTCTTCGATTTCTTCCACTTCCTTTTTGTATTCCTGAAGCTTACTCTCATTAATAAACCTGGTTCGGGTACTCTTTGCAAGAAGCTCCCTCTTTTCCATGGAAAGCTCCCCGGTTTGTTTTAATTTGTTCAGCAATGCTATGGCCTGATTGGCTTTAAGCAGGTTTTCCTCAATTATCGGAATTTCTCCTTTCAAGAATTTCAGCCGCTCCCTAAGATTGGGATCCACTCCGACTTCGACAACGGTTACAGTGGACATTTGGCTGCCCAGATATTTAAGTTCAACCAGCTTTCCTACTCTTGCTATTCCACCTACCAAGAGACCTTTTCTGCCGCTTAATTCCAGCTTGTTTCCGCATTTTACGTCACAGTGCATGATAGCTTCGCATTTAATATCGTTTTGAGCCTGAACGGTCGCACTTTCGATATACTTGGAAACAATATCGTTGCCGGCAATCAGAACACCTTTTCCGTTGCCGTGCATGCCTCTTCTTATTATAATGTCTCCGCCGGCCTTCAGGATGGCGGCTTCAACTACGCCGTCCACTTCAATATTGCCCCCTGCCTCAATCTCAAAGCCCGACAGGACATTACCCCTGACTATAACATTGCCTATAAACTTAATATTACCCGTAGAGTTGTCTACATTGGCCGGAACCTCAAATGTGGGAAAAACGTTGATTTTACCGTCAACATACATCAACTGTCCATCAATAGCCGCATATAATTCATTGCCGTCATCGCTCAATACTACATTCCGCCCTCTTGGAATAAAAGCTCTCCTGCCGTCAATTGCCTTCAGTTCAGTTCCGACAACATTTTTACCGTTTTTCCCCGGGACAGGCGGAATCAACTCTGCAAGTTTCTGACCTTTAACGACATTTTCTACAAGGTTCATCTCTTTATAATTAACAGTTCCATCTTCCATGATGGTGGGTTTTCTTTCCTTATTTATATCAAAAAGAAACCTAACCTCACCGTTTTTCCCGTTAACAGGGGGAACACCTGCGGCAACCTGTATCTGGACATTATAAACCGGGTTTTCAACTAGCTCCTTAATTCTGTTTTCATCCAATCCCCAGACAACGCCCTTGGATTTTAAAGCCTGGACGACTGCATCCTGTGTGGGCGGCGATCCGCCTGCTTCCGGAGGGGTCAAGATAACATAGGCGGCCATTTTATCATCAGATACAATAACATCAACGGTAGAATCTATCTTTTCTTCTTCCTGGGCTTCGGCAATTTTAACGGGTATTCCTTCGCTTTTTCTTACTGTTTCCGAAATTATATTTGCATAATAGTTCTTTATTTTCTTTCTACGGATTGTATTAAGCACTTCACTTTCGCTTACTTTATTAAAAAAATCCACAGCCTTATAGACCGTGAGATAAACACCGTCATTTTTATAGGTTAACTCAAAACCTTTTTCATTTTTTGTAGTACCACTCGGCATTTCTTATCTCCTCCTATCCTACGCTGTCGAAAATCCAATGCCTACATACCTTACCCAATACCGAAATCTAAAATTCCGAACCGGGTCCCGAGTTGTTTGAACTACGTTACAGAATTGCGCTTTTCAGCCTTTCCAACTTTGCACGCATTCTCATTATTGCCTTTGTATGCAGTTGTGATATTCTCGATTCAGATACGTTCATTATCAAGCTTATTTCCTTAAGGGTCAACTCCTCGTAATAATATAGTGTTACAACCATTTTTTCCTTTTCAGGCAACTTATCTATTGTATCTGCCAGGATTTCTTTAAGTTCAATCATCTCCAAACGCTGTTCCGGTAAACCTGATTCCTGTTGCATGGAAAACGGGCCGAGACCGGTTTCATGGTTTTGCTCCAGGTAGTCCTCCAGGGAAATCATTTGGGATATATTTACTTCCTGTAATAGCTTATTGAATTCATCCAGTGTTATTCCCAGCCTGTCGGCAACCTCCTGATCCGATGCTGAGTGCCCCAGTTCATTTTCCAGTTCATAGTATGTTCTTTCGAGCTCTTTGCATTTCTTTCTTAAAGATCTTGGAGCCCAGTCCTGCTCCCTGATCGCGTCAATAATAGCTCCTCTTATTCTCAGGGATGCATAGGTCTCAAATTTCACTTTCTTGGATAAATCAAACTTATCTATGGCATCAATAAGCCCGAAAACCCCGTATCCAACCAAATCATCATACTCAACATTGGAACCGAAATATATACTTAAACGTCCGGCTACATATTTAACCAAATCAGCGTATTCAATAATCAATTGTTCCTTGATACTCTGATCCTTTGTCTCGCTGTATAATTTCCACAACTCCTGTTGCCTCTGTATAACAGATGCCGACATTTCTACCTCCATGCTCCCTTAAAAAGTAATTTAAGGGTCACATCAAATACTCTACTTTTTGAGTTCACTTCTTATATAATCAGCAATTGGAAGATCTTCAAATTCTTCATCATTGATTACCTGTTTTAAATCCTCGTCCGCCGCAAGATTCAATATGTTTCCTGATACATTCCCCGCAGCTTTTTTCTCTTTTCTTTGTCTTTCTCTTTCTTCTCTCTCTTTTTCCCGTGCCAACCGCTTCTCTTCGCGTATTCTTTCTTCTTCCTTTTTCCTGTTGGTCTCGATAATGTCTATAAGAGTACCTCTTATCAATAGCCCCACTATGTAAAATATAATCATCACAATGAACATGTTGGTCATGTTCTCTTTATTCGCAACCTGGCTGGCATATCCTGCCAAGCCTGTTATAATTCCGCTTGATAGAGCCATCAGAAGAGGCAATTTACGTATATAATCCATACGACACCCTTTATTTAAATTACTCACCCATTATTGAAATAAGTTATTTCCAACGGGTTACAAATCATTTAAGCTCATGCCGTTCGCTATACTTATATATATTTTATACCATATCCAATCGTCTTTACCATAAGCCTCCCGTCCTCCGAGGAGATTTCAATTGTTCGGCCATGAGTTCCCCCAACATCTTCAGCCAGAATAGGAATCCCCAGTTCTTTTAAAACCTGCTTGGTGGCTTCGCTGTTTCTGGTACCGATGTTTAATGTCTCGTGAGAGCCGGCGAATTTAAACATCTGTGCTCCTCCGGCAATCTTTGCCACAATTTCTTTCCGGTTAGCTCCAAGTGATATCATTTCCGCCAATAGATCCGCTATTCCAGTGTCGGCAAACTTTGCCCTGTTTGTGATCGCTGTCGCAATCTGCGAGCATGGCAGCATAATATGTACCATGCCTATAATTTTTGTTTTGGGGTCATATAAAGTTATACCTACACACGACCCAAGTCCAAGCGTAGTTAAAATCGCCGGATGGCGTGCTGCTTTCAAATCTGCCATCCCAACCCTTATTATTTCTGTCATTATTATGCTACTCCTAAAGCATTCAACAAACGAATATAAGAAGCTTCATCAGGTACCAGGAAAAAATCCCCGACAACACTGTTTTCTCCATAAGTAAATTCATTCTCTATATATAACACCGTGTCAGAATTCTTACCAAATTCAACCGCAGGAACGCTCAAGATTGCCCCGGCCATATCTATTGCTATTCCGGGAATATCCGACAGAATTCTTAGATTAGTCAGATTAGACAGCGATGATAAATACGCCCCTGCAAGGATATTCCCTACTTCCTGCAACGCCGAAGTCTCCATGCTGCCAAACTCGGTTTCCGCATCTATATCCCTTCCGAACAAAATATTAACAAGGCGTTTGGCGCTTAATAAGTCAAGAACAAACATGATGTTTCCGGTTATATCTCCTGTTACTCCCAGAAGAATGCCAACAACCTCCGATTCGGCTCCGCCAAGGACATCGCTTACATCTGAAAATTTCATGACCCTGATTTGCGGCACTTTCATGTCTATTCTTTTGTTCAGAAGCTTAGCAAGAGCCGTTGCCGCATTGCCGGCGCCGATATTCCCTATTTCCTTCAGAACGTCAAGGTGAAAACTATTTATATTATTGATATCAATTTCGCTTTTCATTTCACTTATACCCTCTCAAATTATTTTTCAAGAAGCTCGGTTATGAGCTTTTCAATATTCAATAAAGTTATAAGCCTTCCGTCAACTTTAGCGATACCGAGAATATAATCCAGGCTTCTGTCATTTGTTATCTGGGTAACACTTTCAATATCACTTTCCCTAAGTGTTACAACTTCGTCAACCGAATCGACGATAATACCCAGAACCACATCATTAAATCTGAATATTATTGTCCTTGTTTCGTCATCCTCTTCAATCTCGGGCAAACCAAATTTCAGTCTCAGGCTCATAACAGTAACAATCTCGCCCCTGAGATTGACAACTCCTTTAATGTAATTCGGTGTTGTGGGAACTCTTGCGATATTGAGTGTTTTCTCTATAATGGAAACCTTGTGGATGTCAGCACCATATTCCTGATCTCCGACTCTGAACGCGACAAATTGTTTAGCTTCTTTGTCCAATAGTTTTTTCTCCATAGAAAGCCCCCCTGTCTTCACCATAGCTTAAAGCGCGAGAGAATTTACGTCCAATATGAGTGCGACATTACCATCTCCCAGAATGGTCGCTCCCGCAATGTACTTTACTCCTGACAGCACTGTCCCAAGCGACTTGATTACTATTTCCTGCTGGCCTATCAATGAATCCACAATAAAAGCAGAAAGTTTTTCTCCCTTTTTGGCAATTACACAGGTAATTGATTTTTTATTTTCATCCGGTTCAACATCCGGCACACTCAAAATGTCTCCAAGCCGGACAATCGGCACTACCATATTACGGAGCAAAATAACTTCCTGATTCCTGACCTTACGTATCTCATTCGGCTTCACATTTTCTATTTCCTGGATTGAGCCCAAAGGAATAGCATATTTCTCGCTTCCTATCCTGACCAGCAGCGCTTGAATAATAGCAAGCGTCAAAGGTATCCGGATAGTGAATGTAGTACCTTTGCCTCTTACAGATTCTACCTCAACAATACCTCCAAGGGCTTCAATCTTTGTCTTTACCACATCCAGCCCAACTCCTCTGCCCGACAGGTCCGTAACCTTATCGGCAGTGCTGAAATTAGGCTTAAACAAATACTCGATTACTTCCTTATCAGTTAAAGACTCAACTATTTCAGCTGATTCCAGGCCTTTCTGGATGATTTTCTTTCTTACCTTTTCGACATCAATACCCTGACCGTCATCTTCAACCTCTATTACAACATTATTGCCATCCTGGAAAGCACGAAGATATATATTGCCGACACTTGGTTTATTGGCTTTTAATCTTTCTTCATGAGTTTCAATGCCATGATCGGCAGAATTCCTGAGAATATGTATCAAAGGATCGCCGATCTCATCAATTACCGTGCGGTCAAGCTCAGTATCCTCACCTGACATATGCAGTTCAATTTCCTTATTCAGTTCCCTTGAAATATCACGAATCATCCTGGGGAACCTGTTAAATACAGTCTCTACAGGTACCATGCGCACTTTCATAACGGCATCATGAAGACTTGTTGTTATGCGCTCAAGATATTCTATTGACTCAATGTCCGTACCTGCTTTACTTGTGCTGGATTCTTCAAGGCGGGTTTTAATAATAATCAGCTCGCTTACAAGATTCATAAGGATGTCAAGGCGATCGATGTCAACTCTGACCGTCTTACCAGTCTTCTGGAATTTTTTGTGCTGCTCGGCATTGCTCTGAGGTGATGCGGCAGCGGCCGCAGTTGTTTCGGTTTTTTGAGAACCGGTATTTTTATTACTCTCTTTTTTATCTTCTTTATCGGATGCCTCATCAAGAACGATCGGCGTTACTTCCACGGATGAAATTTCTGCAACCGAATTAATCTCCTTTATAAACAATTCCTCAGTATTATCGGTTATTATGACAACGGTAAAGTCAAAGTCGAACCTTTCATCTTCAATATCCTCTACCTTCGGAACGGATTTAATCACTTCGGAATTTTTCTCCAGGATCTGAAATACTATGAATGCCCTGGCTGCTTTTAACAGGCAGCCTTTATCCAGGACAACATGTATTTGAAATACATTTTTATTGGCTTCAATAGCTTTTTTAATGACATTAATATCATACTGGTTCAATTCGACTATTTTTGATTTGGCGGCGGCAGGTTCAGTATTTTGAGCTTTCGGCGCCGATGAGCCCGACGCTTTATCCTCGGCTTTCTTTTCGGATCCATTGTTCTCCATGATTTTATGTAGCGCGTCTATTACATCTTCAAAAGCTTCGTCGCCCTCCTGGCCTGTAGTGGCAATGGTATTCACATAAGTCTCCAAAGCGTCCAGGCATCTAAACAGAACATCTACCATGTTTGAATCAGCAATAAATCTGTCATTTCTAAGGGCATCAAGAACATCTTCCATTCTGTGAGTTAAAGTTTGCATTTTTGTAAAACCCATAGTTCCTGACATACCCTTTAGAGTATGGGCAACGCGAAATACCTCATTTAGAACTTCTTTATTTTTATTATCTTTTTCAAGTTCCAAAAGCGATGTATTTAATTGTTGCAGATGTTCCCGCGACTCTTCAATAAATATATCGAGGTATTGATTCATATCCATTACCTGCGCACCCCCATAAAATCCATTATGCATGTCGGTATATTATGCAACGGAACGGTCTTATCAACCACTCCTTTTTCTATCGCCACCCTGGGCATTCCAAATACAATACTTGTACTTTCATCCTGCGCAATAATAAAGGCATTATTTTTCTCTTTAAGATCTGCCAATCCCTTGGCTCCGTCACTTCCCATACCCGTCATAATCACGCCTATAATGTTTTTAAAACTTGTTTCCGACAGGGAGCTCATCATTATGTCCACACTTGGTCTTAACCCTCCAATAGGCGGTGATTTGACAAGTTTATTGCGAATCTTATCATCATCCCTTACAAAGGTTAAATGATAATCTCCGGGCGCTATATAAACATACCCGGCTTTCAGTTCTTCCATATCCTCCGCTTCCTTGACAATGAGCCTGCAGTTTTCATTAAGCCTGGCAGCCAATGATGCTGTAAACCTCGGCGGCATATGCTGAACAATTACTATTGCTGCCGGTAAATCAGCAGGAAATTCGGGAAGAATTTCCGAAAGGGCTCTCGGTCCTCCCGTGGAAATGCCAAGGGCAACTATATATTTAAGGTCAGAAGAGGGCGATGAGCTCTCAACTGTTTTAAACTTCTCTCTTATGCCGGTTCTGTCGGATATATTTGTTTTTCGCAAGCTTCTATAGGCAAGTTTAACTTTCTGTATTATTTCATCTCGTTTGTCTATAGAAGACATATCAAATATATTGTCGGATTTTGTTACAAAATCAAAAGCGCCTAACTCCAATGCCCGGATGGTGTCATTTGCTCTCTCTTTTGTAATGCTGCTTACCATAATAATGCCATACAACCCCTGCTTAAGCAAGTTCTCAAGGCAGCTTAATCCATCCATCAAAGGCATCTCTATATCGAGCGTGATAACATCAGGTTTAAGTTCCTGTGCTTTTTTTAAAGCCTCAATACCATCTTTTGCCGTTCCTATAACTTCAATTTCGGGATCTTCCGACATAATATTCTGCAGAATACGTCTCATCAGCGCAGAATCATCTACAATCAAAACTCTTATCTTTTCGCTCATGTGGTTAACCAGTCCTTTTTCAGCTTCTTCCTCTGGGTATCAAAAATAAAACTGATAACCTTTTCTCTTTCCTGCTCAGTTATATCGACAAATTCAATCCCCACCTCAAAACGGTATTTTCCTGCATTGTCTAATTCATTAACACGAACAACCTTGCCCTTAAAATGGATTTCTCCGCCAATATCGATTATTCCGTCGAAATACCATCCTTTTTTCGGTTCGTCGTCTGTCAGTAAGCATACCCCGCCGCCGCTGATGTTTTTGGTTATAGATTTTTTATATTCAATCAAGTCTTTATCTTCTATATTTTCAAAGAAACGGTTCTTTACATCCAAAACACATTCAAGCCTAAAATAAAGTCTTCTTTGAAGGTGCACTATTTTTGTTTTAGGTTTTATTCTCAAAAGATATAAGTTGCCCGTAACCCTGCGGTCGATGGTTTCTGCCTTAAATGTATACATTTTTCCGTTTTGTGCGAACATAACATCCATTTCAATGCCGCGATGCACAGGAAGAACTTTTCCTTCTTTTATAGGAGCCAGTATTTCCATACTACCATCCGGCAGCAAGTTTTCGTACTGACTCGCCAATTCCTGTGAGGATTGCGTCCCATCGATGTCGTCATAAAGCTGTAGTTTAATTTTGTCCCCCAGATTAAGCTTAACAGTATCCATAATAATAAACCCCGTAAAATCGTAATTGCAAATCCTCAAGTTCCAATATAAACTAACTTTACATGAGGTTATTATAGCATAGTTCTCTTTTTCATACACCAAAAAAAGACAAAAGCTTCGAAATAAAACCTTTTGCACCTTCAATTTCGTCATGCGGATTGTCGAGAAATAACTTTTCTGCTATTTCTGTAATATTTTTTGCCGCCTGACACTTTGGATTAACCAGGCTAAAAGGCTTTTGCATTTTGACGCTTTTTGTCACATTTTCATCGTATAATATATACCCAAGTTTTAATAATTTAAAAGATAAAAATTTTTCAGATACAACACAGAGTTTGTTTGCAATATCATTGGCTTCCCTGATGCTTTCGGCCTTATTGACCAGGATGTTTATTTTTTTCTTTCTGTCCCGGCGCGAAACCATCTTAACCAGGGCATATGCATCAGTAATTGCCGTAGGCTCCGGTGTTGTAACCAAAAGCACTTCATCGGCTGCCATAATAAAACTCATAACATTCTGCGAAAGGCCCGCTCCGGTATCAATAATAATTACATCAAAGAGCTTGTCCAATAAGCCTATACTGTTTATAAATTTCCTTAGTTTTTTTCTGTCCAACCGTATAAGTTCTTCAACTCCAGAACCTCCGGAAAGGAATTTGATATTGTCAGGCCCGTCCGTAAGCACTTCAAAAATATTCTTTTCTTCATGTATAAGATCCAGCAGCGTGTATTTGGGCACAATGCCTAAAAGCACATCTATATTGGCCAATCCAAAATCAACATCCAGGATTACAACCTTGAGGCCCATCCTGCTTAATGCCAATGCCAGATTGACGGTAATGTTTGTTTTACCTACTCCTCCCTTGCCGCTGGTTACAGTTAAAACTCTTGCTTTTTTTTCAGAGTTTTCAGCCGGAAGACCGCTTATTGTATTTCCTGTTTTCATATTGACTATTTTACGAAGCATTTCTGCCTGGTCGTTCATTCGCCTTTCAGCCTCCCTTTAAGTCAGCTGCTTAGTCGCTGTTTTCATGTAATAAACTTGCTACAATTTGATCCACGTTGGCTATATCCAAATCATCGGGAACACTTTGGCCTGCCGTTGTGTATGAAAGCGGTTTACCGGTAAAATATCTGGCATTGATGATTACCCCTGAAGCCGGAGATTCGTCCAGCTTGGTGAAAAGAAGCTTATAATTCTTAATAAACGCGTAGTACTCCAGGATTTCCCGAACCGCAAACCTGCTGGTATTACTGCTTATAACCAGATAGTTTTCATCCGCGTCAGCCGCGCTTACCAATGTTTTAAGCTCATCAAAATGTTGCTTGTCCCTGTGACTTCTTCCGGCGGTATCTATCAGGATCAGGTCATTATCTTTAAGACTCTCTATGGCTTCCTTTATTTCTCCGGGAGAATAAACAACCGTTACCTGCAGGTTTAATATTTCAGCATAGGTCTTTAGCTGCTCCACTGCCGCTATCCTGTATGTGTCGGCTGTTATAAGACCCACTTTTTTTCCACGGAAGGTGAAATCAGCCGCTATTTTTGCAAGGGTCGTGGTTTTACCCACCCCGGTAGGTCCGAGAAAAATAGCAACATGAGGCTTGTTTTTCTCGACAAGCTTTATAGGCTCAGGTTCACCCAATGAAGCTGTCAGAACCTTTGCAGCAAGATTGAATACCTCATCTCTGTCAAGTTTATGGCCACCGCGTTCTGTTATCTTTTCAAGTATTTTCTCGATCAGCTTAGGTTCCACGTCCTTTTCAAAAAGAATGTTTCTTAACTCAAGAAGAGGTTTTTCTTTTGTTGCAGCATTATTTTTGTCGTCGTCTTCTGAAAACTCTTCCGCTTCAACTTCTGCCTCAATTGCTTCCATTACCGCTGCTTGCTTTTCAGCTTCCTTCGCTGCCGCCTGCTTTTCGGCTTCCTTTACCACTGCTTTCTTTTCGTCTTCTTTTTCCGCCGTATGCTTTTCAGTTTGAATTGTTGCAACTACAGTCCCTTCCTCCGGTTCTGTCGTTTTATTTGACTGGACAGCCTGATAAATTTTATTCAGCATGCTTTCCAAGTTTTTAACCTTATCTTCCAACTCAGAGATTTTCTGATTCTCCCTGGTTTGTACCGGGTTTTCGGTTAATGGGACTGCGGCTTTCTCAACTGTGCTTTCCATGAATCTGTCGTTTCTGGCAGCCATTTGTTCGCGTACCGGTTCAGGTACCGGCACATATTTCTCCGGAGCAGGCTGAGGCCGATAAGTATCGTAAGCAGGCGCAGGCCGCTGATTATAATTTAATCTGGAAGGTCTGACATATTCATCATCGATCGCGGCCACAACTTCTATCAACGGCTTTTTGAACAACCCCAGAAAACCCTTTTGTCTGACTTTCTTGCTGCTCATGATCACAGCTTCGCTGCCAAGGTCTATCTTTACTTTAAGCAAGGCCTCCTGCATATCCTTGCATGTGTACCTGCGAATCTTCATCCTACACTATCCGACCCTTTCTGTCATAATTTATCAAATACTGACCATACCAATTGCATTAACCTCTATACTGGGATCCAGTTCGTTATATGACAAAACGGTAAGCCCGGGTATGGCATGTTCGGTAAGGCGTTTAAAATATAATCTGATCACCGGTGAAGCAAGGATAATCGGCTGTTTGCCTGATTGCGCCATTTTTTCGGCAAGACTTGCCGTCTTTGCCACTATTTTATTGCTTACTTCCGGATCGATGGCTATATATGTTCCTGCCTCATTCTTCTGAACCGAATCAATAATCAATTGTTCAAGCTTGGGATCCAAGGTTATAACTTCATTGGAAGAATTGTTCAAACAGCTCTTTGAAATAGCCCTGCCCAGTGCTTGACGCACATATTCCGTCAGCATATCCGGGTCTCTTGTTACAGGGGCGAAATCTGCAAGGGTTTCCAGGATAGTGACCATGTCCCTGATTGACACTCCTTCTCTTAAGAGATTTGCCAGTACCTTCTGAATCTCTCCAAGAGACAATAACTTCGGTACAAGTTCTTCCACGATGGCAGGATATGAACTTCTGACATTGTCAACAAGAGTCTGAACATCCTGCCTGCTTAACAGTTCGTGAATATGTCTTCTTATTACCTCCGTCATATGCGTCGCTACGATGGAAGGAGCGTCAACAACCGTATATCCCATCATTTCAGCCTTATCTCTCATGGACTCGGGAATCCACAGCGCCGGCAAGCCAAATGCCGGCTCAACAGTAGGTATTCCTTGAATTTCTTCCTCTGCCGTGCCCGGATTCATTGCCATGAAATGGTCCAGCATCAGCTCCCCGCTTGCCACCTCAACGCCTTTAATCTTTATGATGTATTGGTTTGGCGATAATTGTATATTATCTCTAAGGCGTATAATCGGAACAACCACACCCAGCTCAAGCGCAAGCTGACGTCGTATCATAACTACCCTGTCCAATAAATCGCCGCCTTGATTTTTATCAGCCAGGGGAATAATAGCATAACCAAATTCCAGTTCTATAGGATCAACCTGTAGCAATGAAACTACATTTTCCGGTTTTCTGATTTCTTCGACTTCCTTTTCCTCCACTTTGAGTTCTTCTGCCTTAGAAATCTCCTTTGTCTGATTCTGCAGATAAATACCCAGGTATATTAATGCGCCGGCTATCAAAATCAATGACCATTGTTTAAGAATCGGCACTAATAAAATACAGCCCCCAGCTCCTATAAACAAAACCTTGGGACTGTCAAACAACTGTTTAACTATATCGCTTCCGAGATCATCGTCTGAGGCAGCCCTGGTAACTATTATGCCTGTCGCGACGGCTACCAAGAGCGATGGTATCTGGCTTACAAGGCCATTTCCTATAGTGAGGATAGCATAAAGTTTTATGGCTTCTTCAAATGATTTTCCCAGAAAAATCATTCCCATGACGATACCGCCGATGAGATTTACAAATACTATTAAAATACCGGCAATAGCGTCATTCTTAACAAACTTGGTAGCACCGTCCATTGATCCGTAGAAATCGGCTTCCCTCTGAATCCTTTTTCTCCTTTCTTTTGCCTCCGACTCATTGATTAAGCCTGAATTCAAATCCGCATCAATGGCCATTTGTTTACCCGGCATTGCATCCAGTGTGAAGCGTGCGGCAACCTCCGACACACGCTCTGCTCCCTTGGTAATGACCATGAATTGAACAATCATGATAACCAGGAAAACAATGACTCCCACAACCAAATTATCTCCGCCGACAAATCTGCCGAAACTTTCGATAACCCTGCCGGCTTCGCCCTGGCCTATTATAAGACGTATGGCAACTATGTTAAGAGAAAGGCGAAACAGAGTAGTAAACAGCAGCATGGTGGGAAATGCCGCCATGGAAAGCGTATCAGTGGAATAAATTGTATTTAGCAGAATTAACAGAGACAAGGTGATATTGATTATCAAAAGAACGTCCAACAGAAAAGTAGGGATGGGCACGATAATAAAGAGTACTATGAAAACAATGCTAACGGCAACCATCAGATTTCTGTTGTTCATTTAAACTCCCCCGGCTTAAACACTCTTTTCTTTAGTAACTTGCAAGGTTATTAGTAATGTAAACATTTGTCGTAATATAAAAAACCTTGTCTATTATTATAATTTTATAATAAAGTAATACTTAAAACAAGCAAAAAGTACATGCCGGACATTTACGAAGAAGCTTGAAAAATAAAGGTTGTGCCAAAACAATAAAACGAATTGAATTAAAGCGGAATAACGATTCTTAGCATGAATATCTCACCTGTTATCTCAAATGAACAGTAGCCGTTATATTTCTCAGCAATCATGGCCATACTCTTTGTGCCAAATCCATGACCTTCCTGTATACTATGCGGAAAACCGTTCTCCATTGTAACATCGCCTGAAAAGCTGTTTTCTATATAAATAAGCAGATTATTCTTATGAATATGACAGTATATTTTCACTTTTCTGAAATTCTCATCGGCAACCTTTGAAGAGGCTTTTATCGCGTTTTCCAGTCCGTTCGAAAGCAGCGCGCACAGCTCTGTGTCCGATATGGGAATATCCTGAGGTAATTGAGCATCCACGCTGAACTGCACACCATTGTTTTTCGCTTTTATATCAAAGTATGAAAGAATTAAATTTACTGCATTGTTCTCACAATAGCGTTTTGGGGTAATGGCCTCGATATCGTACTCCACAAGCCTGATATAATTTCTGGCCTTTTCAGTTTCCCCGTCGTGAAGATAACTATCGATCAGGGCAAGGTGATGCCTCATGTCATGGCGGTATACAGCAGCCTGTTTTTGTGTAGTCTGCAGAGTGGACAATTGCTGATTAGCGCTTTCAAGCATTAATGACAATGCCATTTGTGCTCCCTGCAGAGTTTCTTTCTCATAGGTGGTTTTTGCTATATCAAAAATAAGTACATAAGCTATAAGTGTAATCATAAAGAAAACAACACACATTATGATTACTTCTAGCGACCTGATAGAGGTAAAGTTATATAAACCCAGCCAGTAATTGGCAATATAATATGCCAGCGGAAGAAGGCTAAGTTTAACAAAGCTGCTATTGCTGTAATTTTCAATAAGATAACGAAAATATGGCCTGAAATAATAATTTATTACAAGAAGCATCATTATGCAAACCGTAATATAAATGGAACAATATACTGCCAAATGCAGCTGTTTTACAGTATGTGAAAGAATCGTCAGTACCAGATTTGCCGGATAAATCATAAATACTGCAGTAAACAGGGTAAAAACTATTTTTATTGCTGATATCCTTGTGGTAAACCAGAATATTAAAAATACAGGTATATGGATTACCTGTATATAAAGCTTCATATGCAAGTCAATCGGAACAGCACACGAAATATAGATGTTGGCAGCCAAAACAAGCAGGTTACCGAAAACGAACAACAAACGTCCTGAATCTTTTAGGTTTTTAATATTAACATTCAAAAGCATCATCTGGGCTATAATGCCGAAAAGGATGGTGGTACATATCAATACGGCCTGAATATGCATATGTCATTCCACCCCTTTTTCCAGAAACAAATGCTTCATATATGCTTCTTTAACATTTCCGTAAAGGGCGCGTGAAATCGGCAAAGTTTTTCCGTTACTGATTACAAGCTCCTTAGAACCAAGCATACTAATATAATACATGTTAACGATATAAGAACGATGTATTTTGACAAACTCCGGGCGGGCCAGAAGCTTTTCCTCAAACGCCGCAAGAGATGAATTTACCTCCTGAAAATTCCCGTCAGCCATATGGAAATACAGCTTTTTATTTATAATCTCCACATAAGCAAGTTTAGAGAACAGGATACGGACCATACCTTTCTGAGTTTTGACAGTAAAACCTTCCAGAGGTATCCGTTCATCAGCAATAACCGCGTCCAATACTGAAAAAAGCTTGTCCTTGGAGACAGGTTTCAGTATATAGTCATAGGCTCTTACCGTATAGCTTTCCACTGCATACTCCGGCGAAGAGGTAAGAAATATTATCTTAACTCCTGTATCGAA
Organism: Clostridiaceae bacterium; assembly: GCA_012728095.1. Lineage (GTDB taxonomy): Bacteria > Bacillota > Clostridia > DSM-8532 > DSM-8532 > DTU059. Next base: position 1,292 of record JAAYFU010000010.1, on the reverse strand, counting down.
AGTCCTGATCTCCTGGGCTGCCTCCATGCCGTTGATCCCGGGCATCATGATATCCAAAAGTATAAGACTGAAAGCCCCGCTTTTTACATGAGAAATAAGCTCTGCAGCACTTTGGAAGGAGCTGTACGCAAGAGATGCGTTGCTTTCACGTCTGTATGCATCTATATAGGAAGAGATTCGGGCAAGCTCCAGCGAATCATCGTCACAAATAGCAATTCTCATTTTTTCGCTCCCTTTATGGGGAAACCCCATTTTAGTTTATCATAAATGCCATTTCTCTCCCAGCTCTTTTTACACTTCACGACAAAAATCCATACATTTTACGCAAAAACGACATCTATTTGAATACTTTAATTTATAATAATGCAATGACTCTGTAATGCTTTACAATCAAGCCCTGAACAGGCCATAGTACCGGATTGCCGGCTATCTTATGGGCTTCAGGCAAATAAAGAGTGGCAGCCAGTCCTGCTAAGGCCATAACAGCCTTTAACTTTAATGGATTGACCCCAAATGTCATTGGAACAGTAAATGAAGCCGGCAAAACCATATCGCTGACTGTTCCATACGGAACTAATGTGACTTCGCTGGTTCCTACCATCACTCATACCGGCGCAAGCATATCTCCAAATACAAACGTGCCACAGAACTTCACAAACCCCGTGGAATATACGGTAACAGCAGCGGATAGCACAACACAGAAATATACCGTTACAGTAACGGTAGAATCTGCTCCAGAAGAGCCCGTTGTTCTTCCTGCCACTCTTGATATAAGTGCGGGTAATATTACAATTGAAGATGGTACTAACGAGGGTACATTGAAGGTAACATATGGCGCGAGTATAACAGTTGATAATATCGATCCTTCCACTGTCATTAACATTGCAGGAACAACAACTTCGAGAAGGATCATAGTCCGTGTTTATGTGCCTGGCGGTGTGAATATCAAGCTAAGCGGTGTGAATATTAATGTAACAAGCGGTACTCCTTTTGAAATAGCTAATAGTGCAGGAAAGGTAAACCTGATTTTAGCTGATGGCAGTTCCAATACACTCAAAACTACCGCTAGCAACTATGCCGGACTGCAAAAAAATCACTCAAGCACAAAAGGTGAAAACTGGCTAACTATTACCTGTGTGGGTGCGTTAACCCCGGAGGGTACATTTAACACCGAACATACATGCAGCGATTCCTGTGGAAGAATCACCGCTACCGGCAGCTACGGTGGCGCCGGTATTGGCGGCGGCAATGGTGGCCTTGGTATGTACATAAATATAAACGGCGGAAATATC
>JAAYFU010000063.1 GCA_012728095.1 Clostridiaceae bacterium | reverse complement strand
GCTTCGCTCAGGATGACAACCCGTGTAACCCCGGATACTTTTGTTATCATAAACGCAGCGAAGGATCTTTCCTTCATTGCTCAGAATAAAGCCAGAATAAAGGATACTATCATTACAAAGGAGACTTCCATGCAGATAGGAAACCTAACTTTGAAAGGCAACGTATTCTTAGCCCCCATGGCGGGTGTGACAGATATCCCCTTCCGCCTTCTGTGCAAGGAGCAGGGGGCATCACTGGTATACACCGAAATGGTAAGCGCCAAGGCAATGCACTACAATGACGCGGAAACATTGAAACTGACAGAAACACATCCCGATGAAAGGCCGGTGGGGGTACAAATTTTCGGATCGGAGCCGGAGATAATGGCGGAGGCTGCCGAGAGATTATCAGCCAGGGAGGATATTGCGTTGATAGATATCAATATGGGCTGTCCTGCGCCTAAAATAGTAAAAAACGGCGAAGGCGCGGCTCTCATGAGAAAGCCTGATTTAGTCAGGCAAATAGTAAGAGCGGTTGTAAAAGCGTCCTCCAAGCCTGTAACCGTCAAAATAAGAAAAGGCTGGGATGAAAACAGCGTCAATGCCGTCGCCATAGCCGCGATATGTGAAGAGGAAGGGGTTAAGGCCGTTACTGTCCACGGCCGGACAAGAGAGCAGTTTTACTCGGGGAAAGCCGATATAAATATTATTAAAGAAGTTAAAAAGGTTCTTACGATACCTGTTATCGGCAACGGCGACATTATAAAACCGGAAGATGCAAAAAAAATGTTGGATATATCTGGATGTGATGCTATAATGGTAGCAAGAGGCGCGCAGGGTAATCCGTGGATATTTAAAAAAATTGATGATTATCTGGGAAAAGGGGTATATATCAATAAACAGGATAATAAATTTATTCTTGAAACAATACTTAGACATTACTCCCTGATGGAAAAAATCAAGGGCGAAAGAATCGCCGTTTTGGAAATGAGGAAACATATAGCCTGGTATCTCCACGGTCTTTACGGCAGTGCCAAAATCCGCGCAAGTATTTTTAAGGCACAGGATAAAAAAGAAGTGATGAATATACTTGAAAAAGCCTTAACTTAAACGTTATTTTACCGATAATATTAAGGGTATGTTACAACAAAAATACCTAACTCCTAGATAAGTTACATTTTGTTTACACCTGGGTTTGGGCTGTTGACCCTCTAAAAGGGCGGTGATATAATCAAAATCGAATTCATGATGGATAGGTTATCTTATCCATCTGGATCAATAAAGCAAACAAAGCCGGATTGCTTAACAGGAAGCAGGCGCAATCCGACTTTGAAAAACCAATGACCTGCTTCCAAAAACAAAAGGGAGGATTTTCATTATGAGAAACCTTAAGAAATTATTAGCAGTGATTCTCAGCGTTGCGATGATCGCATCACTGATGGTTCCTGCACTCGCAGCTAATACTTATGAAGCTGAAGCTCTCAAGCTGCAAGCTATCAATGTATTTGCTGGCGGACCGGAAGATCTGAAACTGGATGAAGGCGTTACCAGGATCCAAGGCCTTACATTCGCAATCAGAATTGCCGGTAAAGATGCAGAAGCTCTGGCAATGGATGATGATGAAGTTGCCGAAATTTTGGCTGATTGGACAGATGCAGATGGTATCCCTGCATGGGGCAAAAAGTATGCTGCATACGCAATCAAGAACGGTATTACAGTAGGCTTGAGCGCAACCCAGAAGATTTTTGGCGCATTGGAGCCTATCACCGGAACATCATTCCTGGTATTCATCATGAAATCAGGT
>JAAYFU010000062.1 GCA_012728095.1 Clostridiaceae bacterium | reverse complement strand
TATGACTGGAAATAGAACATGAAATATTGCCCATAATGATTTTTGTATATATTTGTTAAAAGACTGCGGTTTCCCTTTATATTGAAACGTGTCATGTTCTCTAATATAATAATCATGTCAATATAATATACCGGAGGATAAGAGATGGCTTGTAACAATACTATTAACTGTACTTGCACATACCCATGTTCCCGTCGCGGCAAATGCTGCGAATGTGTCGCATATCACCGCAGAAGCGGAGAAGTTCCTGGGTGCTTCTTTTCCAAATCAGGTGAAAGGACATATGACAGATCAATTGAGAATCTGTTCAGAGATTATAAAATGCGGGGATAGCGCCGACAACGCAAATGATTATCCATGATTTGATTGCATATCACTATTCCTTACTCATATTTTGCATTTTACCGTTAGTAAAGACATTATTTTTGATGCGTGCTAAATAATCGTGTTGATTTGCTCTCCGTTAAGCCAGGCATAAATATTGTCAAATGTAATCCTTGCGCGCCTTATCATTGATTCATGAGTTGCGAATGCCACATGGGGCGTTAATAATGTATTTTTCGCAGAAATCAAGACATGATCTTCCGGCAGGGGCGGTTCAGTCTCGAAAACATCGATTGCTGCCCCTGCTATTCTCCCTTCATTCAAGGCCTGGGCAACAGCGGCAATGTCAATTACCTGGCCTCTGGCACAATTTATCAATACGGCATTGGGTTTCATCAGGCCGATATTATTGCTGTTAATTAAGAAACGGGTTTCTTTGTTCAATGGTGTATGCAGTGTTATAATATCGCTGGATCTCAGCAGCTCATTCAGTGAGACATATTTAATACCAAGATCCTTGGCTTCTTCTTTTTCTGTCTTGCTATAACCTAGAAGTTTGCATCCGAACGCTTTTAATAATTGGGCCGTCTTGAGGCCAATGGCTCCCGTTCCTACAATACCCACTGTTTTTCCCGATAATTCATAACCTACCAGGCCGTCTTTTGTTTTCCCTTCCCTGACCGCGGAATTACATTCCACAATATTTCTTAACTTACTGATAATCATGCCAATAACCAGTTCCGCCACGGCTTGAGTACTGTATCCGGCCGCGTTGGAAACTTTAATGTTTTTTTCCCGGCAGGTTTCCAAATCAACATGGTCTACTCCTGTAAATGCTACCGATATAAATTTTAAATTTGGCGCAGCTTTGATGACTTCTCCCGGCAACGGATTATTGGCAATTATTATGGCATCGGCATCGCCTATACGGGTTACCAATTCATTCACACCTTTTGCGGCCGAATCATATGATATGAATTCATGACCTTTTTCTTTCAGTTCTTTCGTTAATTCTATTAGGGTTTCATTTTTTATTGCCAATGGTTCAAGCATTACTATTTTCAATTTGGTTACCTCCGGTAAATAGATTATATAATTATAAATTGTTTGCCATATAATCGCATAATATGCTTTCTGCCGTACCTCATTATTTCTGTTACCCTATTAAATTCAATTAAAACTTAAATAATTATTTTTACCATCATAGGTTTAACTTCAAAAAATATGAACTCTCTTCTTTAATTTATTTCTTCGTGAGAGTTCACATTTTGGCTTCATTCTTTTTTCTTTACCGGAATCCAGATTTCGCTTCGATACTTAGGATTTCCGGTATCCGGGTTTTCGTTCCATAATATTTCCGGGCCTTTTCTTGCCTCATATCCTGAAGTCGGAAACCATTCTGAATATATTCTTCCCCATATATTTTGCAGTGTTTCCGGAAATGGCCCGATGGACTCAAAAACAGCCCAAGTACCTGCTTCTGTTTCCAATACATCAAATCCTGCTGTTTCTTCACTTGTAGTTGCAACTCCAATGTAATGATCCAGTTCCCCTCTTTCCTCCATTCTTCCTTCCGAGAAATTGGCGGAAGCATTTATGATCCCTGTTGGTTCAACATTCGAAAGGGCTTTTAATTTTTTAATAACCTCAGGAGTAAGAAGTTCAGCCATTTTTTCAATCTCCGGATTGATTCCTTTAAACATAATCGGAACTCTTTTCTTAAATCCAACTATCTTAAAAGATCCTTTTTCAACAATACGATAATTCATTTCACATCCTCCTTGTATTGATAATTGAAAGGTCATTCGTGGATAAGCTACCAGTTTTGTATTCTCACTTCTTGCTTCTGAAGGGATAATCCCATGCATTGAATAAAAAGCACGGGAAAATGAATCTGCTGAATCGTAACCATATTTGACGGCAACATCGATTACTCTCAGATTTGTATTTTTCAAATCCAGGGCCGCCAGTGTTAGTCTTCTTCTTCGGATATATTCCGATAAACCGATTCCGGATAAAAATGAAAACATCCGTCTGAAATGGTACTCTGAGCATTGAGCAATTCTTGATACTTCACCAAAATCAATATCTTCCGTAAGATGCTCTTCTATATACTCCAGTGCTTTATTCATGCTGCTAAGCGAATCCATATACGACCCCCTTTCATCATCAATAATATCTTAGGGTGTGCTTACTCATCCGATAATCTATGTACAATATTTATCGATTGGGATCTTTATTCATTTTTTGCTGTCCGGCTTTTTCATCGAATATTGGCTTCTTTAAGACATTCTACCTCGTCTGTCAGACTTTTCAGAATCTCTATTCCTTTCCTTGTGCAATTTATATAAGTTGATATCAATGAAAAAACCGTTCAAATCCAATCTGAAACCATATGTACTTACGTAGCAAATTACAATGTTAATCGGAAATTTAAATTGTCAAATGAAAATAATTTATCTATACTTTACCCGCATTTTTATTTTTATGCAACTTTGATCACCTTTCATATGAAACTTGTGGCAAAAAAGAAAAAAGCCTGGAAGAAACCGCATAAAAGTCAGCTTTCCTCCAGGAGTTATTTCATTTATTCCATTTCAGTTTTTCTTATCAATTGTTCTTTTTGTGGCGGCAATTCCTTAAGAACGGGACAGTTACATTACCTTCAAATAATAAAAAATACTGGTGTTCAGACCTGTGCATATAAATGTATATAAAATGGGAAAAAGGGGATGCATTGCAACGCTGCTATTTGGCTCATTCCCTTTTTCCCTATATAAAAGGCAAAAAGGCAATATCCTTTTTGCCTGGTTGATTAATAGTCCATGTCATCGGAAGGCATGGAAGGAGTAGGCTTCTTTTTCTCCGGTTTTTCAGCAACGGCGCTTTCGGTGGTCAGAATCATGGATGCTACCGATACTGCGTTCTGGAGAGCGGAGCGGGTTACTTTCACAGGGTCAATAATTCCTGCTTCAAACATATTCACATACTCTTCTTTTACTGCGTCAAAACCAATGCCTTTTTCACTGTTCTTTACTTTCTCAACGATAACCGATCCATCAAGACCCGCATTGGTTACAATCTGGCGCAAGGGTTCCTCCAACGCTCTCAAAACCGTCATGGCTCCAGTTTTTTCATCGCCTTCGAGTGTATCCACTAATTTTGCCACCTCAGGTATAGCATTAATATAAGCGGTGCCGCCTCCGGGCACAATACCCTCTTCAACGGCTGCCCTTGTCGCATTAAGAGCATCTTCGACCCTATATTTCTTTTCTTTCATCTCTGTCTCGGTCGCGGCTCCTACACGGATTACAGCTACGCCACCGGCCAATTTCGCGAGTCTCTCGTTGAGTTTTTCTCTGTCGTAATCCGAGGTGGTAAGCTCTATCTGTTTCTTAATAGTTTCTATTCTATCCTTTATTTGTTTCTGATCTCCTTTACCACCAACTATTACGGTATTTTCTTTCTGTACTTTTACTGATTTAGCTCTGCCTAACCATTCAAGTTTGGCTTCCTTAAGGTCAAGACCTAATTCATCGGATATAACCTGGCCACCTGTCAGGATAGCAATATCTCGAAGCATTTCCTTGCGTCTGTCGCCATACCCGGGAGCTTTAACAGCCACACATGTAAGTGTACCCCTTATTTTATTTACTACAAGGGTAGCCAAAGCATCGCCTTCCACATTCTCGGCGATTATAAGCATCTTACCGCCATTCTTAACTACGAGTTCAAGGGCAGGCAACAGATCCTTGGGATTGCTTATTTTCTTATCAGTAATCAAAATATACGGATCATCCAGTACGGCTTCCATTTTTTCGTTGTCGGTTACCATGTATGGAGAGATATAGCCATTGTCAAACTGCATTCCTTCAACTACTTCAATAACAGTATCGGAAGTATTGTTCTCTTCAATGGTAATTACACCTTCGGCTGTGACCTTCTCCATGGCATCGGCAATCAGGTTACCTATCGTTTCATCCCCTGAAGAAATGGTAGCCACAAAAGCCATGTCATGCTTTCCCTTGATTTTCTGGCTATTGTTTTTTATTACCTCTACTGCTTTCTCCGTAGCCTTTTCAATACCTTTTTTTAATATCATCGGATTTGCTCCCGCGGCTATGTTTTTCATTCCTTCCCTGACAATAGCCTGGGCAAGCAGTGTTGCCGTTGTAGTACCGTCTCCGGCAACGTCATTTGTTTTGCTGGCTACTTCCTTAACAAGCTGGGCCCCCATGTTTTCATAAGGATCTTCAAACTCTATTTCCTTGGCAATGGTTACGCCGTCATTGGTAATGATGGGAGAACCAAATTTCTTTTCCAGGACTACGTTTCTTCCTTTTGGGCCAAGTGTAACCTTAACGGTATCGGCCAGTTTATTTACACCGTTCTCTATAGCTTTTCTGGCATTGATATCAAATACTATTGTTTTCGATGCCATATATTTTCACCTTCCTTAATCTTCTATGATCGCTAAAATTTCATCCTGTTTTAAAATAAGGTATTTTTCATCATCCAGCTTGATTTCAGTGCCCGCGTATTTGCCGTAAAGCACCTTGTCCCCTTTTTTAACACACATTTCAATTTTTTCGCCGTCTTTGACCTCACCGGGACCTACTTCAATCACTTTACCCATATATGGCTTCTCTTTAGCATTTGAGGGAATAACGATACCGCTTTTTGTGGTTTCCTCCATTTCAATTTCCTTAAGCAGAACTCTTGCACCTAACGGTTTAATTCGCATTTTTCCTCAGCTCCTTTTTCATAATTGTTTTTTAACCTGATTTTTTAGCAGCCGAATGGCAAATTAAATCTCATAAAATGAGTGCGAAACTAAACGTTTGCATGGTTGTCAAGTGTTAATTAAAAAGACTAATCATGAAACATAATTTTCTCCGTATCAGTCAAAATTCAACCAATAATTACGGATGATAATAGGTAACCGGAATTTTATTTTTTGTGTTAGCACTCACTTTAATAGAGTGCTAACAATTATTATTCTAGTATTTTGTTTTTTTAAATCAATTAACACTAATGCTGATTTATTAGGATTATTGCCTATAAATTCCGAATATCTTCAAAAAGGCCCTTGTTATTCAATAAATCAAGCGCTTTCTCAATATTAAATAATAGATTCATGCTAATAACGTTACCCTGATGTGTCTCAAAAAAATAATGCCCTCTCCCGAGGTCAGGCTTATACTTCTCGGGACAGGGCATATTATTGTTTAGCAATTATAATTTTTTATGTCAGCCGTTATGGCCGTGTAAATATAATCAAGGTTAGCAGCCGAATTTCTTATTCTGATATCTTTAATGCGATATAAGCAAGATCTGCAATGTCAATAATATTATCGCCGTTCATATCTGCAATCTTTGCCTCGTTCCAATCCGGGCTCTCGGAATTCAGGCCATAGTAGTATGCGACAATTGCCAGATCGCCTACATCTACGGTTCCGTCATTATTGACATCCGCAGACTTATTGACAGAAGCCTTGAAGATTTCTATCGCATTGTTCAGGTCTATAACAGCGCTGTCTACCTCAGCTTGTGTCGCATATGCATTATTCTTTACAGCTTTTGCCGCATTGATGGCCGCCAATAATGCATCCTTGGCTTCCTGCGGATACTGGCCGGGCTCTGTGCCAACTACTGCGGTATTATACAAGGTCTGAGCATTATTGATTGCAGCTACCAAAGCTGTCTTGTCGACAACAGGTACAGGCGTGTAAACAGCGATAATCTTATTGTCAACAGCCGCCTCGATTACTGTTCCTTCCGGTGCAAGACCGAGTTTTGCACTGGTTATTGCGATATTTCCTGAAGCATTATCTACGCCGTCCTTAACCTTGAAGATCAAATTTAAGATCCGGCCGTCATCTCCGGATATACCTCCGATATTGGCGGCAATCAACCTGACTGTTCCGTCAGCAGTGTCTTCCTTAAGTATCTTAATATCGTCGTTTGCAGATGATACACTCACATATTCAAATACGTCAGCATCATAAGTCAGTGTAATATCCTGGGCGTAAACGTTCCTTTCCAGGTTGCCTAATTCTATTCCAACTTCAAAGGAATCTCCGGGTTCTACCGAAGTCGGACATGATAGTACTGCTTTTTCAGAACTGCCTTCTATTGTTACATTGTAGTAATTGCGAAGTTCAAACTGATCCGACCAAGGAGTTATATTTACATAACTGTTGCCGGTAAAATATTTCTTTGCGCCCAAGGTCGACATCAGCACTCTCAGATTGTTAATAGCGGATTTCTGCAAATCGCCGCGGCAAATATTTATAGAAGTGTTATATTCATTGCACTTGTAAAGGATAGCCTTGCCACCTTCCTCAATAGAAGCATACTGGGTAGTCAGATACTGGGCATTGGTCATAACAACACCGCCATTAATGGCATCTTCCTTGCTGCCTCTGAAGCTAGAGAAACTAGCGGACCTAATGATTCTTTCACCGTTTACTAAAATCTCACGGTAGCCTCCGGCCACCTCATCACCGAGGGTGGCAATATATCCTTCGCCTAATGGGGCTCTGACAATGTTGGTTCCGTTGGGGTTAAGCGATGTTCCGCCCCAATCCAGAACTTTGGTAATTCCTGAAGCAGAAATGTTGAGGTACGTATCGATCTCCCCGTTTTCTTTGAACTTGGGAGGAAGAATTTCTACAAACTGCATTATCCTGCGAACCTGAGCAGGGCCACCGGGAGTAATAAAGTCGTTGCCTGCATGCATTGACTTAGCCGGAGTGGACGCGCCTCCGCCCCAGTCTGTCATAATATTCCCTTTAAAGCCCCATTCATCGCGGACAACGTTTTCTAAAAGATTGTAGTCATCCGCCGTCGGTATATCATTCAGGAGGTTATAGGAAGTCATAATGCTCATGGGTTGTGCGGATTTCACGGCAATCTCAAAGCCCTTCAGATATATTTCACGGGCTGTTCTTTCCGTCATTACCGAGTTACCGCCGCCTCTACGGGTCTCCTGGTTATTGGCTGCGAAATGTTTGAGACATGCGCCAATACCGGGTGTTGATTGTAATCCCTTGGTGATTGCTGCTGTCGTGTAACCTGCTACCCTGGGATCCTCAGAGTAGTATTCAAAGTTACGTCCGCATAACGGATCCCTGTGGATATTGAGGCTTGTTCCTAAAAGTATTGAAATACCCATATCCTCCATTTCTTTTCCGTATGCCCGTCCAAACTCGTTCAGAAGTTCAAGGTTCCATGTTGCCGCACGGACAATGGAAACAGGCCATGCAGTGGAATAGTTATAAACGGGCACTTTTTCGCCTGTTCTTACATCGGTGGCTATAAATTCATGTCTTACTCTCAAGCCGCCGGGTCCGTCATTTACAATATAGAAAGGTATTCCATATTTCTCTTCAAGCTCACGGGTCGTCTCTGCCGCGCAGCCGGGAATGGAATGATAGTTATCCGAAATAATCGGAGCATGTTCATCCCATACGCCCCAACCGGAGCCACAGTTCAAGGTTGCCAATTCATAGGTTGTCATCTGGGCGACCAGCTGTTCCAGTGTCTTTTCACCCTTGTAGACGTCAAGTAGGGTAATGTCCTCTTTAGGAACAACTACAACATCTTCCTCGTATGAAACCATAGCGCCTGTAAATCCAAGGGTGCCATTCGGCCCGTCAACTGGATTTCTGGACAGTTCCTGGTATCCCCGGGTTTGCGGCTCATAGTCAGGATCGGTTGTATAGGTAGTAACTTTCTGTTCAAGGTTCTTATAGACATGTGTTACTGTCTCAATCTTGGAGGCGTCTAAGCTAATGACTTTAGCATTCTGTATTTCCTCGGCTTCGCCTTCATATGTATAAGGTATCCAGCCCTTTTCTCTCTTTGACCATACAGGTTCTCTTTCCTCCAATATCCTCCAGTCTGTATGCAGCAGGTTTTTAAGTTTCTCGGTGATAACCTTGTCATTGAGCCGGAGTACAGCAGCTACATGCGTATTCCTTGAGGAGTTGCCAACGCGGATTATATAGTCTCCGGGATCCAAGGCATAGCCTTCGTCTTTTTCGTTATAATATGCCATATCCCTCGTGTTATATGAAAGTGTCAAAGTCTGGCTTTCGCCTGGTTGAAGCAGGGAGGTCTTTGCATATACTATAAGTTCCTGGTACGGCTTTTCGGTCTGATAAGCCCTGTCTCCACCTTCGCCGTCCGGAGCGGAATAGTATACCTGGACGACTTCTTTACCGGCATAGTTTCCTGTATTTTTAACTTTGACCTTTACGGAAACAGTTTCTTCGTCTGCCTGCACATCCAATACATCTATGTCAAAAGTCGTATATGAAAGTCCATAACCAAAGGGATATGCAGGAGTTATGCCGGCCGTATCGAAATAACGATAACCTACATAAATACCCTCAACATAGCGCTCATCCTGGCCAGTACCGTCATTGTTCGCAAATGTCGCGGAAGCAGGATAATCAGAGTAATCTTTTGCCCATGTATTTATTGTTTTACCGGAGAAGTTTACTTGCCCGCTAAGAAGTTTAACAAGGGCAGCGCCGCCTTCCTGACCTGCCTGGCCCATGAAAACGAGAGCATCCAGCCCGGGAATTTCATGGAAGAACTTGGTGTCTATCTGACCTCCGCAGTTGATAACAACAATAACGTTTTCAAAAGCTGCGCCTACTTTCCTGAGATTCTCGATTTCCTTGGGAAGAAGACTGTAATCCCCTACCTCGATCCTTACGGAAGGCTGATCTGGTCCGTTTATACGAACATTGAAGTATTGTGGATTAACGCTTCTGTCAGAACCTTCACCTGCGTTTCTTGCGATAACAAAAATAGCCGTGTCGGTTCCTTGGGCAGCCTGTGCTACCATTTCATCGGTAAGCTCATCTTCAGGATAACGGAAGGCATCCATTCCTCCCATGGTTTCTCCGAACTGTTTGTCAAAGCGATTCCCCAAATCTTCTAAATAAGCCGCATTTGTCACGGTATAACCTGCCTTTTTAAAGGCGTCATAAATGTTTACATTCCAACGCGGATTCTGGTTTGAACGCGGATCGCCACCACCGCTTAAGCCACCGTTCCAGGGATCTCCCGAACCACTGCCGCCACGATATGTACGTACTGCGCCGACACCAAACAGAGCCACGCTTCTTGTGCGAATGGGAAGAGCTCCGTTGTTTTCAAGTAGAATCATGCCTTCCAATGCAAGCTTTTCAGCAATTTTAGCATTTTCTATAAGTATGGGTGTCGGAGCAGGATCGAAATGAGCTGCATTTGAAACGAAAGCCATTGATAAAAATAAAGATAAAATCAATAGACAGGAAACTATTTTTTTCGCTTTCATACTTTTACCTCCACCATTAATTAGATTTTGCCGCGAAATGAGATAATGATAAGAAATGAGGGGTTATTGGGATAAATAAAATATTTTTTCTGAATATCAACTTTTTCTTTTTCACACCCCCCTTCTGAATGATCTTTCTTTTGTTTCGGTTTAACCCAGTTGTAGGATTTAATTTATGCGGCAAAAATGCATACAAACGGTGTCGTTTAACACGGATGTAAAGAGATGATAATGAAAAGAAAAGCTGGGCAGTAGGGGTTCATTCGATATTCGTAATTATACCAAATAATAGAATAATTAGTTATTATTTACCAAAAAATGCCCACATTCTGGGAAATATCGCATAGAAGAGGGTAAGAAGCATGATCAATTGAACTGAATGATTCTAAAAAAAATGGCCGACGGCCATATAGCATAGGATACCAAATAAAAACAAACTCCTGTTTAATCATTAATTTTAAATAATTTATCCTGATAATCCTTTACAAAATATTTTTTGCCTTTTTGAATTATCGTATGTCCTTCCATCTCCAGGCGCAATTTTTGTCCTTCAATGCCTTCCGGATACTTTTCGTTCAGTTCACCGCCTTTTTTTAGCGTCCTCCAGTAGGGTGTCTCATCGGTTTTTCTTTCAGCTGACGCGTGTGCCGCTATGTTTATAAAAAGTCCTGCAGTCAGCTGGCAGGTATAATCCGCGTCGTGCTTCCGGGCTAAATAATCCCTTATAATATCTGATGTAATTACTTTTCCCTTTGGCACTTTTTTCATGATTTCATCATAAGCAAGCGGCGGAGCAACAAGCATCCTGGTGCCCCCGTATCTTGAAACCGCTCTGGGATCTGTAACTTCAACAATTTTAGGCATATCCTTACTGAAATGCTATTTCTCGTTAAATGATTTTTTTGCCATATCTTTCCCTCCCGAAAACCCAGGCTTTATTCTTCAGCTAAGCAGCAATCCTTTATTACTTTTTCAGCTATTGGAACATCTGCAGGCAATAGGTCATATTTAAGCAAATCATTTATTTTAACCCACCTGTACGTATCATGGACAATTACCTGGATTTCCCCGGCAACAATAGTGCAATAATAAGCAATCAGATTAATCTTTTTATTTCCGTAATCATGAATTACTTCGGTACAAAAACTGTCTACGGAAACATCAATATTGAGCTCCTCTTTAAGCTCCCTTACAAGACTATCCTGGGGAGTTTCGTTTTTTTCTATCTTTCCTCCGGGAAACTCCCACCCTCCGGCAAAGTCTTCCTTTGGAGCACGCCTGGTTATTAAAACCTTGTCATTATCCTTTATGACCCCTGCCGTAACCCGAATTATTTTCATTGGTTCAAACCTCTTTGCTGTTTAATATCATGATATCAAGAGCGCCGCTTTCCGGCAAGGGGGTACCCGAAGCTACTTTAACCGGCTAGTTTTGCTTATAGTAAATTAATTATTCTGTTTACCATTGTTAAATATTAGTATTACTTGGATATTATTGATAAATTTACCTTATGCCTATGGTCGTGTCATCAATTTTTATCTTTCTCTTGACGCTAAATCGATGATACCTCTTTATAAACTCCATTTTCCAAACTGTACTTCCGGGACAAATGTACTGTGTTCGCCAATAATCTTCTCCATCCAAATCATATCGTACCAGGTATTAAACTTGTATCCTATGTTATGAAATCTTCCTACCAGGGTAAATCCCATTTCCCTGTGGAAATGATAGCTGGCATAGGTAAGGTAGTTATCTTCTTTCACCGGAACTGCTATACAGGCATTCATATTCAGAATTCCCATGTTCTTTAAAGATTTTTCCAATTGCTCATAAAGCAGTTTCCCTATACCCATTCTGTGCCTTCCCTGTTTAACGTAGACAGTCGTTTCAACAGCCCAGTCATATGCTCTGCGATCCTTAAAAGTATTGGCATATGTAAACCCTATTATTTCACTATTATCTACCGCTTTTAAATAAGGGTATTTTGCCGATATATTCTTAATCCTGTTTTGGAACTCCTCCAAGGTCGGCGCTTCATATTCAAATGTAATTGCAGTCTCCCTTACATAGGGCTCGTATATTGAAAGCAATTCTGTCGCATCTTCCACCGTAACTTTTTCAATTATCATATAAATCTCCTTTATAAATCATCAATATCATCCTGAACGCCGGCGAAGAATCTTTCCTACAACTTCCCGCCGCAATAGGGACAATAATTGAATTCTGCCGGAACATCAGCCCTGCAGTCAGGACAATATTTAAAGGGTAAATAATTGCTAATCGGCCGCAGATTTTCATTTTTGATTTCAGTGTCAGGATTTTTCTCAAATTCTTTTCCGACCAAAGGATCCAATTCAAAAATACTTCCGCAGCATGAGGCCTTTGCGATATACCTGGTATTCCACCTGAAAGTTGGTATCAAAAATATGTGAAAATAGCTGTAATGCTTATAAATATCATACCTGGCCAGTCTGCCGCAGGAAGGACACGTAATATTGTTATAAGTTCCTAAATATTTTTCTTTATCCTGTATGCCGAAAAACGCTACAAAGAACATATCATCACTCTTTTTCAAGTCTGTATTCCATTCAATATTATATAATATAACCATTGGAATATCAGTTTCAACCGAAAAAAAATAAAATCATTTCAGGCTTTTTGCATTAAACCGGCTATACTCCTTTCCCGTTAAACTCCGGAATAAAGCTTTCCGAAGCAGTCTCACCTTCCTGAATAAACCCGTTCTCAACCCCGATTTCTATTGCATAATCAACAAGCTCCTCATATTCTTTTTCGGTTATCTTTCTGTTAAGTTCGGGATATATCTTGTTTTTAATTACTGGGGTATATTGATTCATTATACTAATGTAGATCCTGTCCCCGTAATTCTCGTACAAGTATTTTATAATTCTCTTAGAATCCTCAAGATATCCCGGCAATGCCAGATGCCTTACTATCACACCTTTTTGCATTATTCCACGTTCATCAAAGACTGTTTCTTTTACCTGTCTTACCATTTCATCCAATGCTTTTGCTGCAACAATAAAATAATCCATGCAATTGGAGTATTTCTTTGCAGGCTCTTCCGACATGTATTTAAAATCGGGCAAATATATGTCAACATATCCTTCAAGAAGTCTTAAGGTTTCTACTTTTTCATATCCGCTGCAATTATATACAATGGGAATATTGAGGCCTTTTTCGCGTGAAATGTTTAATGCCTCTATGATATGAGGAACATAGTGACTGGGTGTTACCAGATTGATGTTATTTGCTCCTTTTGCCTGAAGCTCCAGAAAAATCTCTGCAAGTCTTTCTATTGTAATCATCTTTCCTGCAAGACCTATCGATATATCATGATTCTGGCAATATACGCAGCCCAGTGAGCAACCTGAGAAAAATACAGTACCTGAACCTTCTTCTCCTGATATACAAGGCTCCTCCCACATATGAAGCGCCGCCCTTGCAACCGCTAATTCATCAGTAACTTTGCAATATCCTTTTTTGCCGGAAGTCCTGTCCGCATGACATTCTCTGGGGCAAAGAGTACAATCTTTCAAAATTGATAAGTCCATCTGTCCACGTCCTGTTATATTTATGCCCATATCGCCATGACAAGGGTTCCTACCACCATCAAAGCAAGACCGGAAGCCGATTTCTTACTAAGTTTTTCCTTGAATGCAACATATGAGAAGGCAATCGACACAAGAATACTCATCTTATCGATAGGTACGACTACACTCACAACCCCGTTCTGAATAGCGTAGTAATAGCAGAGCCATGATGCTCCTGTAGCGATACCGGATAGACAAATAAACATAAGCTCTCTTTTGTCTATTGTTTTAACCTGTTTATACTTGTTTCTGCCAATTACAATAAGCCATGCCATAACCAGAACAACTCCGGTACGGATGGCAGTTCCCAGGTTCGACTCCACTCCGGTAATGCCGATTTTGGCAAGAATGGATGTCAGTGCGGCAAATACCGCTGAAAGAACAGCATAGATAAGCCACCCTTTTTTCTGCTCCTTTACCTGGACATCCTTCTTCTCAATCATCATGAACGCACCGATTGCAATAAGAGTTACACCGATAAGTTTGACAGGAAGGTTATTCGTTTCGCCGAAAATGATAATGGCGAGTATTACTGTCAAAACCGTGCTTGACTTATCTATAGGAACTACCTTGTTTACATCACCCATTGAAAGCGCCTTGAAATAGCAGATCCATGAGCTGCCGGTAGCAAGACCCGACAGGATCAAAAAGATGACGGATTTGGTTCCAATCTGTGTGATGGTTCCGGCAGAACCGACTACAAATACCATTATCCATGAAAATATAAGAACAACGATAGTCCGCAGTGCTGTTGCCACATCCGAATCGGTTTTCCTGATGCCGCACTTGGCCAGTATGGACGTAAGGCCTGCGAAAAGAGCCGACAGCACCGCCATTAAAAGCCAAAACATAACATAACCTCCGTAAACCCCTGTTTGCCTATATCTGCTTTATTGGTATTTGACAGTATCAACATTTCGATCAAATAGTTTTTTATGGTATGTACCTGCCATCCTGTTTTTAACTTCCGTCACGTTTATTTCGTTTTTTGTCCCCTATAACACAAAGCGTAAAAAGCATTAAGCAAAATAAAATAATAGAGGTAAATAAAACATGCGGAAGTTCAAATAAAAAATTATAAATGATTACTACTATCAGTACGGTAACGGCAATCACTTTACCGATTATCACTTCTTTTTTCTTCATATTATCACCCTATCACCTTGTTCCCAATAAGTCAAAAGTGAATAGCACTTTATTAAAGTTCAGGTCAAATATAATGCCTTACTGAGTAGCAACAGTGCCTCCTGTTCGCTTAGCTTTTTTTACCTTTGATACACTCTATTGCCCGGTTATGGGTGATTGCCGGTTTCATAGCACCATTTTGCGATCTCCGCTATCAAATCCAGCGGAATAGGTTTATCATACGGAATCTGTATCGCACCTTTGCTTGTTTTATATTCCTTCAAACGGTCTGCGAAATTCTCTATGGCCTTATCGCCGGGATACAAACCAATATGCTTTTTGTGCGCCGCGAAATGGATAATATTATATTTGCCCCGATAAGTCGGCATGCTCCAAGAAATCCGCTCCTCCGCATCCGGAAGCGTTTCACGAAGTTTATCCCGTATCTGATTTAAAATTGGCCTTATATTTTCAGGCTGTGCGGCAATATATTCGTCAATGGTTTTCGG
>JAAYFU010000061.1 GCA_012728095.1 Clostridiaceae bacterium | reverse complement strand
ACTTTGGTTGGCACCGGATGACCGTAAGCAGATGTATTTGCCTCGTCAAGAAGTTCCATGCATCTTAGATTAATTTTTCCGAATTCCATGAGAAGGTCCAGCCATTCTTCAACCGTATGTTCTTCACCAATGGCTCGCATTCCTTTATGGAACCAATTATAAACATCCTGGTCTTCCTTGCCTAAATGATAAGCATGGTAAGCGTAAGCAGCCATGCCGCGAAGGCCTAAAAGCAGAGTGGAACGAAGTGAAACGATGTCGGGGTCACCTGTCCACAAAGCCTCGGCAGAGAGGTCTTCGGCTCCTCCAAGCCTGTTCTTTTCATTTTCTATCCGTACAGTCAACGCATCTATGGAGTCGGGATCAAAATTAACATTTGTTATGGTGGTGAAAAGACCTTCCATCATCAGAACATCAGCTTCCTTGGAAGAGTTTCTCACGGCCGCACGGGCAAGCCCCACCAAAGCGCAGGTCAATTTGTCCTGTTTGTTTGCCACAACAGCATTCTTTCCGCATACGCCGGCTGCTGTACAAGCCTTTCCTCCTGCAGTTTGTTCACATTGAAAACAAAACATTGACATAAAAATCTACCTCTCTTTTCATTAATGTTTATCTTACTTTTTTCCTGTTTATATAAAACCGGCCTGTATGATATAAGACCGTAATTTTAAGTCCGGTCGGCCTGGATGTTTTCAGTCCTCTATGATTTGGCCGTCAGTGGTTATAGTTACAACATTCCATGGAATCATCTTCCCGCTTTTTATCAAAGCGTTTTTAACAGCATTGGCGATACCGCCACAGCAGGGGACTTCCATTCTCAATACCGTTACGCTTTTTATATTGTTATAGCTGAGGATTGCGGCAAGTTTGTCCGAGTAGTCAACTTCATCCAGTTTAGGACAGCCGATTATGGTTATCCTGTTGCGTATAAAGTCCTCATGGATATTTGCATAGGCAAATGCCGTACAATCGGCAGCCACCAGCAAATGCGCGTTTTCAAAATACGGCGCCTGAGGAGAAACCAGCTTAATCTGGCATGGCCATTGACGAAGCTGTGATTCAGGTCTTGTTTTGTATTGTGCAGGCTCATTTTTGACATATGCTGCAGGTTTTCTCTCTATTGCTCTAGCCATGGAACCCGGGCAGCCGCATGCTATAGGATGGACAGGCGATACTTTTTCAGCCGAATTCTTTTCCATATTCGCTTTTACTGCTTCTTCATCAAAAGGCTCAGCTTCACGTTCTTCTATGGTAATTGCACCGGTGGGGCATTCGGGCAGGCATGCTCCCAGTCCATCACAATATGCTTCAGAGATCAGTCTGGCCTTGCCGTCAATCAGTTGCAAAGCCCCTTCATGACATGCGGTGATACAGATTCCGCAGCCGTTGCATTTTTCTTCATCAATTTTTATAATATTTCTTTTCACTAAACTCTACCTCCGTTTCTTAGCAAAAGAGCAATCCGATTTATCGTTCACTTAGATTATAAAAGGGGGTATCAAAAAAATCGGTTGCCATGGCAACAAAATTTTCAGAATTTTTTATGAGTTTCAATTTTTAAAAAAGTAATGAATAATACCTCAGAATACATTGCCTTGTTAAAAAATAAAAAAAATATTATGATTATGTAAGGGATACTTTTAATTTAAACTAGGCGTAAAACGGGGGATAATATGATAAAGTATCGCAAGGGTTATGAAATTGACTACATACGTCTCATTGAACTGCTCTCAGAGGCGGGGTTTGATGATATTCCAACGGATTTTAAACATCTTTCCGGTATGGTTGAAAGCTCAAAATCGGTTGTGACAGCATGGGACTTTGATTATATGGTAGGCTTTGCCCGGTTGCCCGGCGATGAAGAAAAAGACTCAAAGATTAATATAATGGTAGATAATGAATATAAGAATCAGGGAATAGAAGAAGAGCTGAAAAAGAGGATATAAAAATGCTGTTTCCGTTATCGTTAATGTCGTTGTCAGTTTCATTACTGGTTGTAATTCTGTGCTGTTTCTTCATGGCAAAATTCCGTCATATTTATGATAAAATAAAAATACCTTTGGCCATCATCACAGTAATTGCAGGGCTTATTCTATATACGATTGGTTATATTCCGGCTGATTCCGATGAGAGACTTGGGATTATTTATGCGGCGTTCAGGGCATTATTCAGTACCTGCAGAATATTTATTCTGGAAAGCGACTTTTCTGATTTGAATGAAACAGTATTGAACAACGGCTTTTTTGTTTTTTCTTTAAGCCTGGTACATGTATTGGGCGCGATGATTACCATTATGACTATACTTTCGGCTTTCGGAATCAAGTTTATATCCCGCTTAAAGCTCCTGTTCGGCAACATCCGGCAAACATATATTTTCCTGGGTTTTAATGATGAAGCGTTAAATCTCATAAAAAGTCTGAAAACCGGAGGAAAATACCGGTGCTTTATAGTGGTGGAGAGTCTTCAGGACGGAGAAGAGGACGGGGACCTTCTGATAAAGCTCCGGGAAGATCGTTTTATACTGATAGATGCAGTATGGCAGGACTTGACGGGCATTAAAAAGCTGCATATTCCCAAAAGGCTTCTAAACGGAGAACTTCATATATTCGCTTTGTCAAATGATGAAAGCAAAAATACCAGGGTGATCCTTTCGCTTCTGAAGCAGGCTCAGAAGGAAGGAATGAATGAGGATAAAATAAAATTTTATTTAAATACAACAGATGAGTACGCAGAAAAATATTTTGAAATAGTTAACAAAGAAAAGAACACCAATTTTGAGGTTAAGACTTTCAGCGTTCCGGATATAACAGCCAGGCAATTATTTGAGGCTTATCCCATACATGATTATCTGCCATTGGATACAGAATCGGCAAAGGCATTGTCAGGATTCACGATTTTTATCGCCGGACTTGGCCCGGTGGGTATGGAGGTATTGAGGAAAAGCATCTATATGGGTCAATTTGTAGGGGGAGATTACAGGGCGATCATAACTGACGAAGAAATGACAAAAAAAAGAGGTTTTCTTTTCAATAAATATCCTGGGCTTAAAGATAACTATAAAATAGAAACATATGAGGCGATTCCGGGTTCGGAGGAGTTCTGTCAGGCCCTGGAGAATAACATAAATACGGTAAATTATATTGTAATAGCGTTGGATAATGATAAGCTCAACATAGAAACTGCCGTGGAGATTCAAAGACTGGTAAACAGGAGCCGGACCGGTAAAAAACCTGTAATTGCGGTACATATTTCAAAAGATGAGGATTATGAACATCTGGAAAAGTCCATGATGCTACCTGATGTAAAGTTTTTCGGAAGATATTTGGATATATTCACGGAAAGTATTATCATAAATGAAACCATGGACAGCATGGCAAGAAAAATGAACGCCCTTTATAACAGTTTATACAATATAGAACCCGCCGATAATTGGAGGCACCTTGACGCATTTACAAAGGAGTCAAATCGTTCGGCGGCTTCTAATATTGCTACCAAACTGCGGCTCCTAAATCTTGAAATGAAGGGAAAAAACAGCAATGTTAAAAGAAAAGCCGTTAATCTTGCAGAGTATTTAACCGGGGAACGGCTGGAAAATCTCTCAAAGCAGGAGCACCTTAGATGGAATGCGTTCCATTTTGCATCAGGCTGGGTCACATGGCCTTTGGATCAGGTTGGGGATACCAGGAAAGCGAAAGACACAATTAACAGGCGACATGCCTGTTTGGTTTCATGGGAGGAACTGGAGGATGTAACCCGAAGATTCAATCAGACACCATCTTATCAGGAACTGGATCGCCAGCAGGTTAAAAACATTCCGGTCATTCTTGAACATGCAGGCTATGAGGTATATGAGAGAAATTAACATTAAACCTATACATAAAAATAACCTTATGCTATATTATTAAATGACGAAATAATTATATATGGAGGAAACATGCAATGAAACACATCAGAACCATTAATAAATCAACATTAAACCAGGAAATTAGAAAAGCCGGCTGCGGTGAATGCCAAACTTCTTGTCAGTCTGCCTGTAAGACATCCTGCACAGTAGCAAATCAGAAGTGCGAGAGAAAGTAATGCATTGCCGGAATAAAATAAATTTTTATTTTGCGGAAGGGCTGCACAGCCCTTCTTGTTGTGTTATTTTTCAGCAGATATTGACGGAGGAAGTTTATGATACATGCCTATAAAATTCATGGTGAAAATATAGTTTTGGATATTTACAGTGGATCGGTCCATTTGCTTGACGATATTGCCTATGATGTTTTGGGCTGCTATGACAGCGATGGCACTCTTAACCCCAGCAAGCTCAAGGAGCTTGCCAAATATGACGAAACGCAAATAAATGAAGCTATAGCGGAAATAGAATACTTAATTGACAATAAGATGCTTTTTACCGAGGATCCTTTTACTGAGATGCTGCCTGCCTGGACAAAAGAAACGGTGGTAAAGGCTCTGTGCCTGCATATAGCCCATGACTGCAATTTAAGATGCAGTTACTGTTTCGCAGGTACAGGCGAGTATATGGGGCATCGTTCACTGATGAGCTTAGAGGTGGGTAAGAAAGCGATTGACTTTCTAATCGAAAATTCAGGCAACAGAAGGAATCTCGAGATAGATTTTTTCGGGGGAGAACCCCTTATGAACTTTGATGTTGTAAAAGGAATAGTCGAATATGCAAGAAAGAGGGAAAAAGAATCCGGCAAGAATTTCCGGTTCACAATAACCACGAACGCAATGCTTCTTGATGAAGAAAAACGCGCTTATATAAACGAGAATATGCATAACGTGGTATTGAGTCTGGACGGCCGCAAAGAAGTAAATGATGCAGTCAGAAAACGCGTTGACGGCACAGGTTCATATGACCGGATCCTTCCTTCCATCAAAAAGATGGTAGAGGAAAGAGCCGGAAAAGATTATTATGTGCGGGGAACCTTTACCCGTAAAAATCTTGATTTTGGTGCCGATGTGCTGCATTTGGCCGACCTGGGATTCGATCAGATATCCGTAGAACCTGTGGTAGCTGCCAAAGATTCGGGATTTGATATTCGTAATGAAGATTTGAAGGCAGTTTGTGATGAATATGAGCGTTTGGCAAAGGAATATGTTAATCGGAGGAAAAACGGACAATGGTTTAATTTCTTTCATTTCATGATCGATTTGGAAGGAGGTCCCTGTATTGCAAAGCGCCTGAGAGGATGCGGTTCCGGTACCGAATACCTGGCCGTTACTCCCGAAGGAGAACTTTATCCCTGTCATCAGTTTGTCGGTCATAAAGAATTCCTGCTGGGAAATGTTTATGAAGGATTTAACGGAAACCCAATCAGGGAAAGTTTCAGAGAGACCAATGTATATACTAAACCCCAGTGTAATTCCTGTTGGGCAAAATTCTACTGTAGCGGCGGATGCGCTGCTAATGCATGGCAGTTCAATAAGGATATAAAAATACCGTATGAAATAGGCTGCGAACTTGAAAAGAAAAGAGTCGAATGCGCTCTGTGGATTAAGGCGCAGGAGAGCAAGTAAAACTATGGGACGGTACTTTCTGTTACAAAAGGTAGGCAGGTGCAAGGTTTTTCATTGACTATTAAATGAAGTAAGAATTATAATACTTTAGAATGTCCGGATGGGATGGAAGGTATATAAAGAAGGAGGATTCTCCAAATGAATGATAAAAGGACTCTTAAATTTTTTGTTATTGTCCTTATCATAGCAATTATATGTGTTCTTGCTTTTACAGGGCTTGGCCCCAGCGATTCAAGAATAATCAAAGGAGTTAATGATATTCGTACTGGTATAGATATCCGTGGTGGTATCAGCGCAATCCTGGAACCTGTATACCCGAACGGTTCTGAAGGCCGGGATATCAGGCAGGATTTGGAAAGTTCCAGGAGTATTATTGAGAACAGGCTGGATGCGCAGGGTATTTATGATAAAAGCATAATTATTGACGCAACCAATAACCGATTGATTATCGATATTCCCTGGGCCGCTAATGAGACCGAGTTTAATCCCAGAAAAGCTTTGGACGATTTGGGCAGTACCGGCGCCCTGACATTTCAGGAAGTGGATGATAAAGATTTCGGTACTATGGCCGAAGATCTTGTTCCAACAGGCAGAATTGTATTAACCGGTGAAGATGTTCAAACCGCGTCTGTCGCTCAGGACAATAACGGGCAGTACATGGTGTTGTTAAAGCTAAAGCCATCGGGTGTGGAGGCGTTCTCAAAGGCTACCGCAGAGAACATCGGTAGAAGAATAGCAATATTTATTGATGATATTTGCATATCGGCGCCGGTAGTCGAATCACATATCACATCCAGTGAGGCCACCATAACCGGAAATTTTACATTTGACTCAGCAAAGGCTTTGGCAGATAAAATACGTTTTGGTGCGCTTCCTACCAAGCTGGAACCTGTAAAGGTTGACTCCATCAGTGCTCAGCTTGGACAGGGCGCTTTGGAAGTTGCAATTAAGGCAGGAATAGTTTCATTTATTCTGGTTTGTTTATTCATGTTATTATATTACAGGCTTCCAGGCCTTATATCATGCATAGCTCTGTCAGGATTAATAGCCCTTCAGGTGCTTACCCTTGCAAACTTCGACATATCAGTGACTTTACCGGGTATCGGAGGTATTATTCTCTCCATTGGCATGAGTGTTGACGGTAATGTTGTTATATTCGAAAGAATTAAAGAAGAACTGAAAGAAGGAAAGAGTTTAAGAGCTTCAATCGATTCAGGATTTAAACGGGCATTTGTAGCAATACTGGACTCTAACGTAACTACTATAATGACTGCGGTTGTGCTGTTTATTCTGGGTTCAGGTCCTGTAAGAGGATTTGGAGTTACCTTGTTCTTCGGTACCTTGTTCAGTTTCTTCTCTGCTGTTACTGCAACAAAGATAATGCTAAAAGGGTTTTCAGCATTTGGCTTTGCTAAGAATAAATGGCTCTTCGGCCTGAATGGAGGGAAGAAAATTGAAGAGGTATAGTTTTATAAGGAACAGAAAATACGCATTTGCATTCAGTATTGCGCTTTCCATTTTCTTCGGCATTATGCTGGTCATTAACGGCATCGCATTGGATATTAACTTTAAGGGCGGAACCCGAATAATGATTGAAACCGTAGACGAGGTGGATCCCAACAGAGCCGAAGATTTGATTGAAAATGCCATAGGCAAGGACATTGCTGCAAGTGTTATGAAAACTTATAGCGGTAATGACGAGGCTGAAAACCGGACTGTAAACATGCTGCGGATAGATATTGCCGGGAATGAGCCTCTTACTCCTGAGGAGGAGAATAAGGTCAAGGAAATTATTTCCCAAAACTTCAATGTGCTTTTAAACAGTCCTCATAATGAAAATGTAAGCATAACACCGAATATAGGCAGGGAATCGCTCCAAAAAGGCGTTCTGGCTGTTATAATATCGATTGCTCTAATACTTCTTTATGTAACCTGGAGATTCAGAACAATAGGTGGCTTTTCTGCGGCAACATGCGGTATTTTAGCTCTTTTCCACGATGTGGGCATAATGTTCGGAGTATATATAGCTTTAAAAATTCCTCTTAATGATATTTTTGTGGCAACTGTACTGACGGTGATAGGCTATTCCATAAATGATACCGTAATAATATACGACAGGATACGTGAGAATACCAAACTTATGAGTAAATCTGATTTGGGCAGCATTGTGGATGTGAGTATACATCAGTCGCTTAGCCGTTCAATCAACACAATGGTAACCACCTTGATTGCTATTACAGTATTGATGGTGTACTCTGCGGCCAATAATATCAGTTCGTTAATTGATTTCAGCTTTTCGCTGTTTATAGGCGTAATCACAGGATCGTATTCCAGTATATTTATTGCTGCGCCTCTCTGGGTATTCTGGAATGAAAGAAAACAAAAAATGGCTTTGCAAAAACAATAGGGTTACTTGGGCGGGGTATCTCGCCCTCTTCCTGTTTTTTTAATACAATATGCTTGACTTTGAAATTTGTATATGGTAATATGTTTATTGCTTTGTAGGCGTTTTTTTTTATGCTTAAATTATACTGGTTAGCATTGGAGTGTGCAGAAAATGAGAGTAAGGATTACCTTAGCTTGCAGTGAGTGCAAGCAGAGAAATTATGATACAACAAAGAATAAGAAAAATAATCCCGACAGACTTGAACTGATGAAGTATTGCAGGTTTTGTCGCAAACACACATCCCATAAGGAAACCAAATAATCTAACGGGGAGTTTGTTAAAATGACTGAACAAAAAGCAAAATTCGGCCAACGCGCAGGCAGATTTTTCAAGGAAATCCGCCTCGAAATGAAAAAGGTCATATGGCCAACATGGCAGCAACTGTTAAACAACACTCTTACAGTGTTTGTAGCTTGCTTATTTATCGGAGTGGTTGTTTGGTTGGCGGATGCCGGGCTCGCTATTATATTCAAGGCTGTTTTCGGACAGTAGGAGGTTAAAAGGAGGGCGGGGCAAAAGTCTCCGCTTTGGTATGTATGGCAGAAGAGGCAAAATGGTATGTTGTTCACACCTATTCAGGATATGAGAACAAGGTGAAGGCCAATATTGAGAAAATTGTAGAAAACAGAAAAATGCAGGACTATATTCTTGATATTGTAGTTCCTATGGAAGAGCAGATCGAGATTAAGGACGGCAAGAAAAAGGCTACACTCAAGAAGGTTTTCCCTGGTTATGTCCTCATTAAGATGGTTATGACTGACGAGTCATGGTACGTTGTCAGGAATACTCGCGGTGTAACCGGGTTCGTGGGTCCTGGTTCTAAACCTGTTCCTTTGTCTGATGAAGAAGTTCGAATGATGGGTGTGGAACAAGTCGAAACAATAGTTGATTATGAAGTTGGTGACAGCGTCCGGGTCATAGACGGACCGCTGGAAAGCTTTATTGGAACAGTTGAAGAGATAAGTCATGATAAGAAAAAGGTTCGGGTTATGGTTTCCATGTTTGGAAGAGAAACACCTGTAGAACTCGACTTTACCCAAATTGTAAAACTTTGATTTGTTTCTTTTAGCAAGTACACCATTAAGCGCTTGCTATTGGATAGATTCCTGATTGATTGTCAGGGAATAATACTGGGAGGTGGACTATATGGCAAAAAAAGTTATGGCCCTCATAAAATTGCAGCTTCCTGCAGGAAAAGCTACTCCTGCTCCACCGGTTGGACCAGCCCTTGGCCAGCATGGCGTTAATATCATGGGATTCTGTAAGGAATTCAATGAAAGAACGGCGAAAGATGCTGGGTTGGTTATTCCGGTCGTTATAACGGTTTACAGCGACCGTTCATTTACGTTTATTACCAAGACTCCGCCAGCTGCCGTTCTGATTAAGAAGGCCTGCAAGATTGAAAAAGGATCTTCAGCTCCTAACAGGGACAAGGTAGCTAAGATTTCCAAGGAAGAAATTAGAAAGATTGCGGAAATGAAAATGGTCGATCTTAATGCTGCAAGCATTGAAGCTGCGATGAGTATGATCGCCGGTACAGCCAGAAGTATGGGCGTTGTCGTCGAAGACTGATTTTAGAATGCCCAATATGTGGGAGGGAGATTTCCCGCTAATGTTTTACCACAAAGGAGTGAAATGAAATGAAGAGAGGCAAGAAATATCTCGAAAGTCTGAAGCTTGTTGACAGAACTAAATTATATGATCCGGTAGAAGCTATAGAATTGGTACAAAAAACTGCTTCTGCCAAATTCGATGAGACAGTTGAAGTACACGTTAAACTTGGTGTTGATTCCCGTCACGCAGATCAACAGGTTAGAGGTGCTGTGGTTTTACCCCATGGTACAGGAAAAACTGTAAGGGTTCTTGTATTTGCAAAGGGCGAAAAGGCTACCGAAGCCGAACAAAATGGTGCGGATTATGTCGGCGCTGAAGATCTTGTAAATAAAATTCAGAAAGAGAACTGGTTTGAGTTTGACGCTGTTGTGGCAACTCCCGATATGATGGGTGTTGTTGGCCGTTTGGGCCGCATATTGGGTCCTAAAGGTCTTATGCCAAACCCGAAGGCAGGAACTGTTACAATGGATATTGCAAAAGCCATTGCGGATATTAAGGCAGGTAAGATTGAGTATCGTCTTGATAAAACAAACATTATCCACTGCCCCATCGGGAAGGTTTCCTTTGGAACTGAAAAATTACATGATAACTTCCATACTCTGCTGGAAGCCATTGTCAAGGCTAAACCTGCAGCAGCAAAAGGTCAGTATCTTAAGAGTGTAACAATAACATCCACTATGGGACCTGGTATAAAAATCAATCCGCAAAAGGCTCTTGACTAATTGAAACTGATAGAGTAAAATAGCCCGTGTAATTTCATAATGTGACCGTAGACAGCAGGAATCCGTTCTCTGAACACAGAGAAAAAGGATATAACGTAAATCATCCTGCCGAGGTATTCTTTGAAAAGGTTGTAATACCCTTTCATAGTCTATGGTTGGATTATGAAAGGGTTTGTTTTTTGTAGTATACAACAGGGTTTCCGTATCTTTCCGGCAATCTTTGGTTACATGAAAGAGCGGAGATTCCTGGCAACTATTAAGGAGGTGCACTAAATGCCCAGTGAAAAGATTCTTGAAAAGAAGAAGGCTGTGGTTGAAGAATTAGCTCAAAAGCTTAAAGAGGCAAAGTCAATCGTTTTAGCTGATTACAGGGGACTCACAGTGGAACAGGACACCAAGCTGCGCAAAGCATTGCGTGAGGCAGGTGTTGAGTATAAGGTTATTAAAAACTCTATTATCAGCTTTGCCGTTAGAAATAGCGAATTAGAGGGAATTAATAAATACCTTACTGGTCCTACAGCCATTGCTATCAGCGCGACTGATCCAGTTGCTCCGTCAAAAGTTCTTGCAAAATTTGCAAAAGACAACAAAGTACTTGAGATAAAGGGCGGCATGGTGGAAGGCAATATTATTGACGTTGCCGGAGTGGAAGAACTTGCTTCCACACCTTCGAGAGAGGAACTGCTTGGACGTCTTATCGGAAGTCTGCAGAGTTCACTCTATGGCCTTGCTATTGCCCTAAATGCGATTGCAGACAAGCAGGAACAGCCTGCCGAAGCACAGGCATAATTATTTCTGGATTTAAAAAAGAAGTATAATTTTTTGTAATGGAGGATATTAAAATGAGTGAGAAAATTACAAAGTTCATTGAAGAGATTAAAAGTTTAACCATCCTTGAACTCAGAGATCTTGTAAAAGCTATTGAAGAAGAATTTGGCGTATCTGCAACTCCTGTTGCAGTTGCAGCCGGACCTGCAGCAGGTGGGCCTGCAGCAGCCGCTCCTGCTGAGGAACAGACAGAATTCTCTGTTATTCTTAAGGATACCGGTGCTGAGAAGATTAAGGTTATCAAGGTTGTACGTGAAGTTACAAATCTTGGTCTTAAAGAAGCTAAGGAAGTTACAGAGAAAGTTCCCAGCACAATTAAGGAAGGTCTCAGTAAAGAAGAGGCCAATGCTATTGCTGAGAAATTTAAGGAAGTTGGCGCAACTGTTGAAATTAAATAATATTCCTACAAACAAAAAAGAGAGCGTAAGCTCTCTTTTTTGTTACCATGATACTAACTTAAACAGATTTGCCGTTATAATAGTCATTGGAAAATATATCAAGGTCGTCGTCTGATATTTCCAAATCATTAAAGCAGTGTAAATCTATACCCAGCTCAAAGTCATCAAGTCCGCTCCAATAACCTACTTCATCGTATTCTGTTTCTTTTATGTGTCTATGGCGCCATACCCTGTATAATAAACCGGAGATAATTACGGAAAGAATAACGGCTCTTGTTAAAAGATTTCCTTTTACCAAGGCAAATATAACTACCAACAGGACAGAAACAACAACCGCAAATTTCAGCACCTTTGCGCAAATACTACTCTTTATAGCCGGACTCATATTTTTCATCTCCTTAAATTATGTATCTTTTAAAGACGAAATTCTCATCCATATACATTATACAACAATTATTTTAAAAATTGAAGAAAATTTAATATTTGGCAAATGGGTGCCGGATTCAACTTATTTCAAGAATTCTTTTAATATCGGCATATCCGTAATAATTGCTTGAAATACCCATCTGACAAAATTCGGACGCGTCGTAAATCAAATATAAAAAGTAACTATTCTTCTCCCTGTCAGTCATAATGTTTATGTTATCCAATACCTTACGCGCATCATCGGAGCCTTTCATCACATAGTATCTTACTCCGCAGTCGGGTATTATTTTCTTGAAGTCTTCTTCCTTCCAGACACTATCAGGAACATAGATAGTAACAACGTGTTCGTCTTCGGTTCTCTTAAATCCGAACAAAGCCGATAGAATGTCCTGTCTCTGGTATTGGGTCTTTTTATAAGAATACTGAAGATTCATTTTTTTGATATCTGAGATGAAATCTTCATAATTAAATTTATTTCTTTTTGATTGAATAATAAGTGATGTATCCACTTCTACAATTATATCGTTATTCTCTTTAAGCAAAGATATAATTTCATAGCTGGTTTTTATGTCAGATCCTTTTTTTTGTGAATAAATCAATGAATATTGAGGCGTATTGATATTATTTCTATCTGTGTTTTTTATATGTTTCAATTTATAATTTGCCATAAAACCCTGCTCCCTTTTTTCTCTTTTGGTATAGTAGCTAATTATATTATAGCAGGCTTTTAGGTTTATGTCTCATGGGCTATAATATAATTAAATAAAAATTAGGAGGGTGTATTTCATGAAAGTTCATGTTATGTTAGCTGACGGATTTGAGGAAATTGAGGCATTATCAGTGGTTGATGTATTGAGGCGAGGCCAGGTAGAAACTGTTATGGTATCAATAAAGAACGACAAAATTGTACTAGGCTCGCATGATATTCCGGTTGTAGCTGATAAAACCATAAATGACATTGAGGTTATGCCGGAAGACATGATTGTAATTCCCGGAGGTAAAAAGGGAGTTGAGAATCTCTCAGAATCACAGGAAGTACGTAGCCTGTTAATGAAACATCAGGAACAAAAGGGTTTACTTGCTGCCATATGCGCAGGGCCTACAATTCCTGGGAAAATGGGTTTTTACAATGGTGTAAAAGCTACGTGTTACCCGGGATGCGAAAATGATCTGGAAGGCGCCATAATATCAAATGATGATGTAGTCGTTGATAGGAATTTTATAACTTCAAGAGGACCTGCCACCGCTCTTGCTTTTGCCTATACTTTGCTTTCGCTTATTAAGGGGGAAGAGCAATCTAAAAAAATACAGAAAGGAATGTTATTCATATAGTTATATATATTTTAGTGAAAAAATGTATAATGCCATCTGTGTGATGGCGCTTTTTTGGTGTGTTTAACTCTTGTTGAATATTATTGTGTTTATATAAAATGTTTATGTTCAGATATATCCATTTAGAATTCGAAAGGATGTAGCACACCGATGTTAAAGCAGATAGCGCAAAACAATGCTGAAAAGCTGAAAAAAAACGAATATCCCGGCCGAGGAATAGTACTGGGTTTATCGGAAGACGGAACTAAATTCTTTCAAATATACTGGATTATGGGGCGAAGTGAAAACAGCAGAAACAGGATATTTGTTGAAGAAAACGGTTATGTCAGGACAAAGGCTTATGATGAAAGCAAACTTAAAGACCCTTCCCTTATCATTTATTACCCTGTAAAAAGTATAGGAAAATATCATATAGTATCAAACGGAGATCAAACCGATACTGTTTTTGATTATATCAGTTCAGGAAAAAGCTTTGAAGCAGCATTGATGACTCGTTCATTCGAACCCGATTCTCCTAATTATACTCCGAGAATTACAGGCATAATGGAGTTTGGCGGAAGAAATGCCTATACTCTTTCAATTCTGAAAACACAGGAAGGGGATCCCAATACCTGTGTCAGAAATTTTTATTACTTTGAAAAACCCATTAAGGGATTAGGTCATTGTATTCATACTTATGAGTGTGACGGGGAGATTCTGCCTTCATTCAAGGGTGAGCCTTATCTCATGCCGGTACAGGACAGCGCGGATTCCGCATTGGCTTACTATTGGGATATTTTGAATCAGGATAATATTATTTCACTTCTGGTTAAAACCATAGATGTTAGGACCGGCGAAGTTGAAATTAAAATAAAGAATAAACATAACTAAAATTATCGGAGGATTTAACATGCGTGAATTGAGTATTAAATACGGTTGTAATCCGCATCAGAAGCCGTCGAGAGTTTATATTAAAAACGGTGAGCTGCCCTTTTCGGTCTTAAATGGAAACCCTAGTTATATTAATTTTGCCGATGCACTTAACGCCTGGCAATTGGTTAATGAATTAAAAAAGGCGACGGGACTTCCCGCAGCTACTTCATTTAAGCATGTAAGTCCTGCCGGTGCCGCAGTGGCTAATCCACTGAGTGACGCTCTCAAAAAAGCTTATCATATTGAAGGTATGGATATATCTCCTGTAGCGACAGCTTATGCCAGGGCAAGAGGAGCAGACAGGGTGTCTTCTTTCGGAGATTTTGTCGCTATAAGCGACAAGGTGGATATCGATACTGCGAAGCTTCTTGCTAAGGAGGTTTCAGACGGGATTATCGCGCCTGATTACGATGAGGATGCCTTGGAGATTCTTAAGGGCAAGAAAAAAGGCGGATATGTCATAATGAAAATGGATCCGACATATAAGCCTGAAGAAATTGAAAGCCGTGAGGTATTCGGTATAACCTTGGAGCAATTGCGAAACAATGCCGTTATAAGCAAGGACAGTTTTAATAATATTGTGACCCGAAATAAGGATATTACTCCGGAAGGGTTAAGAGATCTTCTGATTGCCACTATAACGTTAAAATATACCCAATCAAACTCGGTTTGTTTTGCTTTTGACGGCCAGGTTATAGGATGCGGCGCAGGCCAGCAGTCCCGTATCCATTGTACAAGACTTGCTGCTGGAAAAGCTGATAACTGGATGCTTCGTCAACATCCGAAAGTGCTGGGCTTGCGGTTTAAGGAAGGATTGAAAAATCCAGTCAAGGATAACGCCATTGACTTATATTTGAGAGACGATATTACCGAGATGGAATATAAAGAATGGGAAGCATTGTTTGAAGTTGTTCCGGAAAAGCTTACAAAAGAGGAAAAAACAAGCTGGATTAAGAGTTTTGACGGAATAGCCCTGTCTTCCGATGCTTTTTTCCCATTCAGGGATAATATCGACAGAGCTGCTGCCAGCAGTGTAAAGTATATTGCACAACCCGGCGGTTCAGTGCGAGATGAAGATGTTATCAATGCCTGTGATACATATGATATGGTTATGTGTTTCACCGGCCTGAGACTGTTCCACCATTAATACCATGTAGTAAAAAAGAACTGAAGGTTAGTGCATGTATTATGTTTGAACAAATATTATGGATGATGTTCCTGATGGCTCTTGCAGCTATAGTCGGTGTGCTTTTGTTTAGAGATAAACCAAATATAATTTGGTTTATTATATTTGCAGAACTGGCATTAATAATACGCTTCGTTTTTATTTTTGTCATGTTTTCAAACGGTACGGAGTATTCGGGGACTGACGGACTGATTTACCATCAGTTGGCAAAAGATATAGCCCGACAGTTAAAATCAGGAATACCGGTATGGAATTTAAAGTATGAGTACACCTGGTATACCGTTTTAGTTGGTATCCAGTATGCCATATTCGGTATAAACAGATATGCCGCATCATTTGTAAACTCATTTATATCTGTTCTTACCGGATATTATCTTACGGCTATAGCCCTCAATCTTAAATTAAAAGAAAGAAAAGCATTTTTAATAGGGACAATATACATGTTAATACCGAGCATGATTGTCTGGACCGCTGACACAAGGAAAGAATCGTTGGTTTTCTTTCTTATAATTATGATTTGGTATATGTCCCTAAAAATAATCAATAACAGGGAATTGTCCGTAATCAGGCAGGTTCTGTTTATTGCTGGAGTTTGCGTTCTTATCTGGCTTAGTACTCTGCTTAGAATTTATATGCTTTATACTTTAAGCGGGGCGTTGTTTGTTTTTTTAATGCTTTACTATATAAAAACACGGCGCAGGCTGGCCTTGATATTTTGCTTCACGATTATTGCCTTCAGTTTGTTTATAAACTTTACTACGGTAAGGAATAATATGCGGGATTATCATGCCCTGGCGATGGACAGAAGCAAAAGCGGAGATGAGGATCTGGACGAAGAGTTAAGATCAATTTTTACAACTATCATGGAAAAAGACCTTGCCGAATCGATTAATAGTTTCTTAACCAAGCCTCATCTTGAAGAAGTTCCTTATATAACCGATATTGCAGCAAATACAACGGCAATTATTATTGTAAAAGCAGAAATGCTGTTATGGTACCTGTGCTTGATTATTTCGATTTTTGGCATAATGCACGCCTTTATAAAATGGGATCCGTATCTGATCGGAATATTGGCTTTTATTGTTTCCTACGGCCTTATTAATGCTTTGATCAGTGAAAACGTGCCTGATACTTATTACAGGTACAGGGCGGCCATAATAGCTCCGATGCTGCTGTTTGTAGATTATAAATCATTCTTCCTGGACATCAAAGGCCTGATAATGGGAAACAGTTCTCGCATAAGGACTGAAAACTTATGAATGTGTAAACATTAAAACATATGGGAAGGATATAAAAGTGAAAAATAAATCAATAAAGATACTTGCTGTGATAGCTGTTCTTGTAATAATAGTTTTTTCAATCACCGTTTTTGGTTTTGCTCAGACACAATACGGATACCAAATATCTGATTATGAGGTTGAGGTTAATATTCTAGATAATGGAGATCTTGCTGTATCCGAAAGAGTAAAATACAGTTTTCTCGGTAACAGCAACAACGCGGTAATTCTCATTGACAAGCAGGATGGCGAAGAAATTGAAATAAAAAAAGTCTATACCCTGATTAAGGATAAACTCATAGAGTGTGAGCAATTATCAGCAGGGCAATGGGACGCAAATGTTTTTAACGGTACTTATAGTGTCCTGCAGGAAAACAATCTTGTCAGGCTTAAAGTTTACAGTAATTTTAAGAAACAGCAGGGTACTGTTATAGTTCATTATATTGTGAAAAACGCAGTGAAACGTTACAGGGATATAGCTCTTCTTGACAGAACCTTTATCCTTGAAGACTGGAACGGTTATGCATCCAATATCGATATTGAGATAAAGCTGCCCCGATATACTGACGCCGCAAATATCAGACCTTATTTACATGGCGTACTGGTGGGGCAAAAAGATGTTACGAACGGCAGAACAATCAAATACAGTATCCCCAATACGGTACCCGGCGAGTATGTGGAAGTTCGGGTTGTGTTTCCTGAAGACCTTATAAAGAATGCCCAATTGACCGCTCCAAGAAACTATATGAGAATGGTGCTTGAGGAAGAAAAGGAATACTCGGAAAGCGATAAAAGTCATCTGTTAAAAGCAAGAGAAAATGCGGCTAAAGAAGCCGGGAAAAGAGCATGGAACGAAAAGATGACCCAGAGAAGGAAATTATTCCTGTCAATAGTATCAATATTCACTTCGGTCGCCAGTTTGCTGATTATACGCAGAGCATATAAAGAACTTCATATAAACCAGGAGACAGAAAGTTTTGAATTAAAAGACATACCTAAATTAACTCCCCAGGAGGCTTGTTTGCTGTTAAGCGGCAAAATCGGAGCAAGAGGAGTCCTGGCAGGTCTTTTCAGCCTTGCTTCAAAGGGTTTTGTTGAGCCTGTATTTATTACTGAAGAGAATATAAGCGGCATATCTTTTCAAATCAGTGAGAACCAAAACACAGAACATTTGGAAGAATCAGAGAGGTATTTGCTGCAACTGATCAGGGAATATTCAGATGAACACGGGAAATTTGAGATCATAAGAAATATTGCTGGATTTTCGGATACTGAAGAAAAAGAAATAATTAAAGAGAAATATTTGAATTTTGTCGGAAAAATTCAGAGTGATTATTCGGAAAAGAATAAACTTACTTCAAATCAGTTATACTATCGAAATCTGGGCCTGATTTTGGGCGTTGTGCTTTTTATTGCAGGATGTATTATATCTGTGGCTTATTCTGTATTATCAGCATACTTAATGCTGCCGGTGGGATTTTTCGTTTTTTGGTATTCCTTAAACATCCAAAGAAAAACGCCTTACAGTATTAAAAGAATAAAAGCGCTTATGGAGCTAAGAAAATTAATTTGCAAAACTGATAAAAAGGATAAAACACTTCCGGACTGGCTGAATGACACAAACAGATTAATTGGTTACAGTATTGCTATAAGGGCGGAAAATAAGCTGCATTTAATTGAGAAGACTTTATTGGGTAAAGATATTAAAATTATTAAAAAAACTTTGAAAAAGTCTCTTGCAGCATTATACGATTCTTTATCAGCTATACTGGATAACTAGAATTTTTCTTGTGTTTGAAAGGATCAAAAATGGCTGAAATAATTCTGAATGATATACATAAATACTACGGCGCCAATCATGTCCTAAAGGGCGTGTCGCTGGAAATTTATGAGGGAAGTGTGGTAGGGCTCATTGGCAGGAACGGGGCCGGCAAGACCACGCTATTCAAAATAATTTCCGGGATAGAGAGTTATGAAAAAGGTGAACTCATTATAGCCAAAGGCCGGAAAGTGGGAGTGCTCGATCAGATTCCTGAATACGGGCCCGATACTACCGTATACCAGGTTTTGGATTCGGCGTTTTCCGAAATATATGAGCTTAGGGACAGACTTCAGAATCTGGAAAAACTAATGGCTGAAAATAATTCCCGGGATTTGGTCAGAGCTTATGGACAGCTGCAGCAGGAATATGAAATCAGAGAGGGTTATAACATTGAGACCTCAATTAACAGGGTTTGCAACGGCATAGGCATAGACAAAGATTTGCAGGGCAGATTGTTTAATGAGCTCAGCGGAGGAGAAAAGACCCGGGTTAATCTTGCCAGGATAATTCTTACTGATGCTGATATTTTGCTTCTGGATGAACCGACAAATCACCTGGACATAAGTGCCGTTGAGTGGTTGGAAGATTATTTGAATAAATTTAAAGGCACTGTTATAGTCATATCCCATGATCGTTATTTTCTTGACAGGATAGCCGACAGGATAGTGGAGATAGAGGACGGAACGGCAGTAAGCTATGACGGGAACTACAGCAAATACGCAATGCTTAAGGAGCAGAGGCGGTTAAAGCAGCTTAAGCAATACGAGCAGGATCTAAAAAAGATTAAACAATTGGAAAATGCCGTCCGGAGAATGCATGACTGGGCAAACCGCGCAGATAATCCAAAACTTCATAAAAGAGCCTTCGGTATGGAAAAACGCCTGGAAAGAATGAAGGAGAATGCAGCTCCAAAGCCTAAAACCGAGAGGAAGTTGTCTAAGTCATTTAAGTCAGGTCTTTTTTCTGGTACGGAGGTTTTGAGTTTAAGAGGACTACAAAAAAGCTTTGACGGCAGAATTCTGTTTGAGGACGTAAATATGCTCCTGTTAAAAGGAGACCGTGTAGCCTTACTGGGGGACAACGGATCGGGAAAGACTACGCTGCTGAAAATAATAATGGGGGAAATATCTCCGGATACCGGGAGCGTTAAGATAGGACCAAGTGTCAGGATTGCTTACCTGCCACAGATTATTACCTTTGAACAGCCGAAACTGACCATACTTGAGACAGTTCGCCGGGAATTGATAATTAATGAGGATACCGCACGTAATCTCCTGGCCGGTTTTTTATTTACGGGCGAGGATGTCTTTAAGGCTGTGGGAAACCTGTCAGGCGGAGAACGCAGCAGGTTGAAGCTTTGTCTGTTAATGCAGACAGGAGTAAACTTTTTAATTCTTGACGAGCCGACAAATCATCTGGATATAGCCTCAAGGGAATGGATGGAAGAGGTTTTGGAAGACTTTGAGGGGACAATACTGTTTGTTTCCCATGACCGATATTTTATTAGAAAATTTGCAAAAAAGATTTGTGAATTGGAGAATGGAAAACTATACAGCTTTGATGGCGACTATGAAGAGTATCGGACATGGAAAAAATACGATGCCCAGAGAAAGAAAGATGCAGAACAGCTTCCTAAACCTGATAAGTCAAATAAAGATACCCGTATAAAAAAGCCAAGTCCAAAAGCTATTGAGAAAAAACTGAATAATCTTGAAAAGGATATAAACTTCATAGAACAAAGATTAAGCGAAATTGAAAATGAGATGGAAATTCATGCCGCAGACTATAAACGACTGGAAGAGCTTCTAAACGAAAAAAAGTCCCTGGAAGAAAAACATGAAAGTTTAATCGCCCAGTGGCTGGAATATCAATGATATAAAACATCAGGACGGTTATTATGGCTGCAGATTGGCCAAAAGGTATTGCGGCAATAAATGTCCAGGTGGTTATTCTCCTGGTTTACCCCGGTTCTCAATGAATAATTTAATAATACTCTTCGCAATACTATATGAATGACAGGTTATCGCCTTTTTGGATAGGATTATTCTTTTTGCAAAAAAGATAATCACATTCATTCATTTTTTAAGATGCGGAGAGTGTCCATATGCTTGAGGAGCTTAAGAAACTATTTGTATACAGAAAACCTTCGGAACACGGATTCAGGTTCCCTGAAGATCCCCGTGAATCGGAACTCTGGAGCAGCTACAGGGGTAAGAAGAGCAATTTACAGGATAATAGCGAAATGGGCAATAATAGTCAGAATAATAAAGAAAACAGGGAGGATACGAAAAGGAATAAGCGTAATAAAGAAGAACAAATTCGTATTATTAAACCTATGCCCATAAATGAACTTGTCGTCGGTCGTGGCAACACCGAAGAATCCAGAGAAAAAAATAAAGACATGAAAAAAAATGATAATGCAGAAGATTCCAAAACGGAAGATGAAAAGAACGATAAAGAGAACAACACTGAGTCGGATAAAGAGGGGGTAAAAGAAAGCATTAAAGTAGAAAACACATGGAAGGAAAAAGAGCACAATAAACAGGAGAGCGGTTCCAGGTCTGATAAAAATCAGAAAAAAGAAAATTCCAAAAGCAGAAAAAAGGAAGAAGGAAAAGATAACAATCAGAATAATATGCATAATGACGAACACGATATTCATGTCAGTCGCTCAATAGAGGAAAACATAAATATTCTGAGAGATATATTTAATTTGCCTGTTAATCAGGATGTCATAATAAGAGAATTCATTATAGCCAGAAGAATAAAGGCATGTATTGTTTTTATTGATGGGATGATTGATAAAAACATAATTATAGAATTTACGCTCCCACAGCTTATGAATCCCTGTGCTTTGGAGGGCTTTGAAACAGGTTGCCCCATAGATTTTCTCGAGAAAAACGTTCTTTCCATACATCAAGTAGTCAGAATGGATAATTATAAGTCGGTTATTCCTCAAATACTAAGCGGACTAACAGTTGTTTTTATCGATGGGTGCGATGAATGCCTGGTAATGGAAAGCCGCGGATTTGAAAAACGAGACATAAGCGTCCCATCCACTGAGACGGTGATAAACGGTTCCCAGGAGGCATTTACAGAAAACTTACGTACCAATATAACTCTTATCAGAAGAATTGTAAAAAACGAATCCTTAATAACCGAGTTCATGATAATCAGCAAAACAAATAATATTTTAGCGGCGCTACTTTATATTGATGATATTACCAATAAGAGGATAGTTGAAGAGGTTAAGCGTCGTGTCGAAGGACTTGATATCGATTATATCGCTGGCAGCGGAATGTTGGAGCAGCTTATAGAAGATAAAAGCCTGATGCTGTTCCCGCAGATTATTTCCACAGAAAGACCTGATCGTGTGGCTTCATTCCTGATGGACGGAAAAGTAGCCTTAGTCTGTGAGGGAACACCTTTTGCTCTGGCAATGCCAATTACATTTTTTGATCTTTTTCATACTTCGGAGGATTCAAATCTTCGCTGGCAATATGGAACTTTTTTAAGAATCGTGCGTTTAATAGGTACTCTGCTGTCATTACTGCTTCCCGGTTTATGGACTGCTCTTATACTGTTTCACCAGGAGATGATTCCGACTTCATTGCTGTCTTCAATTGTAATCTCACGTGCTCCTGTTCCTTTCCAGTTTATCATAGAATTGCTCCTGATGGAGTTATCATTTGAGCTTATCCGGGAAGGAGGAATTCGTGTTCCGGGTATAACAGGAAATACGTTGGGTATAATTGGTGCCCTGATTTTGGGGCAATCGGCGGTTTCAGCCGGCCTGGTCAGTCCAAGTCTTATTATCGTAGTTGCGGTTACAGGATTGGGGAGCTTTACCATACCTAATTATTCATTGGCTTTAGCTGTCCGTATAGCCCGTTTCATCCTTATCGGTTTTGGTGCGGCCGCAGGCCTTTATGGGCTTTCAGTAGGATTTACTATTTTCTGTGCATTAGCTTTAGGCATGAAATCTTTTGGAGTACCATTCTTTACACCAATTGCACCGAAGACCAGATCAAATCAGGACAGGATAATAAGAGGGCCGTTTTACAAGCAGGAAGACAGACCGGATTATTTAAATACCCGGGATGAAAAGCGCATGGGTGACAGTCCCAGGAGA
Organism: Clostridiaceae bacterium; assembly: GCA_012728095.1. Classification (GTDB taxonomy): domain Bacteria; phylum Bacillota; class Clostridia; order DSM-8532; family DSM-8532; genus DTU059. Next base: position 8,465 of record JAAYFU010000061.1, on the reverse strand, counting down.
TGGGTAAAATCATCAAGATAAGGAGGCGGCGGGGATAATGCTCAAGGAAGGTAAGTTCGGATATCATGAAGCTATAAGTTTACTGCTTATTACCATAGCAATAAATGTTTTTTTTACCAGCCCCGCCGTCGTAGTGCAGATCGTGGGGAATGCCGGATGGTATATGACACTCGTTTCCATGCTTACGGCAATATTTGCCTTTATGTTTCTATATCTGCTTTTAAAGCGTTTTCCTAATAAAAATATAATGGAGATTGCAGATTTAGTCTTGGGCAAATGGGTAAGCGCAGTCTTTTTATTGCTGTTCGGGAGTTTTTTACTGTGGACTGCCAGTATCAATATCAGGGAATTTACGGAGGTATTAAAGATTTATGTACTGCCGAAATCTCCCCCCAGCTTTATTATGATACTGTTTCTGATAACAATCATAGTTTTATCTTTTTTGGGTCTAGAAACCATTGCGAGGTTTGCTAAATTCATTATATATATTCTCGGGGCAGGATTTGTTTTAGTTGTCATCCTTTCCAGCCAGAACTTTGAAATAAGGAATCTGTTCCCATTATTGGGATATGGCTTGGATAAAACTTTAATCCACGGGTTATTGAGATCTTCGTTTTACGGCGAGATTGTAATAATAGGAGTGATAGCATCATCACTTCAGGGATATAAAGAGATAAAAAGAATAGGGTTTTCAACCTTATTATTAGCGGGATTTTTCACCAGTTTTTCCCTGCTGGTATTTATATTTGTATTTCCTTATACCGTAGGCCAGGAAATTACATCTCCAATGTATGAGATGGCAGCTCTTATTAATTACGGTGGATTCATGCAGCGTATGGAGCCTTTGTTTCTGTTTCTCTGGAATTTTGGAAGTTTTGTTGAGATTTCATTTCTTTTTTATGCATCCCTCATGATCTATTGCCATATTTTCAGGATTGATGACAAACGTCCGATTATTTTGCCAATGGTAACGACTTTGTATGGTTTAAGTCTTATTCCCAAGAGTATTATAGATGTTATATCCGGATTTGTGCAGACGTTAAGATCCTGGGGATGGATTTTTTACTATATACCCAATGTTATTATTCTAATCATTGCTTTGATAAGGAAAAAGAAAGGAGAGTCTCAGAATGTATAAGAGAACTCTTATTCTTGTTAGCCTTCTTCTTCCGCTCTTTATTACCGGATGCTTTGACTCTCATGAAATTGGAGATTATGCCTATGTTACGGCATTAGGGATTGAAAAAGGCGTTTCAAACACTTTTAGGCTAACTTTTCAAATACCAAAATTTGGTCAGAGTGGCGGCAGCAGCTCTGAAGAGGAAAGTGGGAGTGATGGAGGAGGAAAAAATGAAGAAATGGAAATAATCACATTAGACGCGTCATCTTTGCTTTCAGCCGTTGCAATTACTAATTCAAATTTATCTAAAGACCTGAATTTTATGCATCTTAAACTTATTGTAATATCCGAAGAACTTGCAATGAGCGATATGCTGGAAGAAACAATAGCTCCTTTGACACGATACAGACACATAAGACGAACTACCAATGTCATTGTATGTAAAGATAAGACAGAAGATTTTATTAAGGAGCTAAAACCTTATCCTGGAGAATTAATTACAACAACAATAGAGGAGTTGTTTGAAAAATCAGGCAAGACGGGATATTTCCACCAATCAACCTTAAATGATTTATACTGTGAAATAAAATCGCCCTATCATGCATTATTGGTGGCATATGGCTCTATAAACAAAGAAGATAATTTAAAGAGTGAAGGAGGTTTTTTCAAAGGAGAATCGTCTATCCCCGGCAATTATTATGCAGGGGAAATACCGCGAAAAGGAGGTCCCAAGATTGAATTATTTGGTTCAGTCGTGTTTGACGGAGATAAAATGGTAGGAAAGCTCACCGGTTTTGAAACGCAGATGTTGCATCTTGTCCGGGGGGAACTTAAGTTTGGTCTGTTTACCATAACTGACCCTGAAAAGCCGGATGTAGTAATTCCGCTTGATATAACAGAATTTGAAAAGCCTGTCATTAAAATTGATTTAACCGGAGAGAAGCCAAAGATTCATGTGAAATTAAAATTTGAAGGTGATATCGTATCCATCCAGTCTGGGATAGATTATGAAAAACCTGAAAAACTGCCGATAGTAGAAGATACTTTTGAAAAAAATTTAATCAAAGGAATAAAAGACACTTTTGAAAAATGCAAGGAAATGAAAGCCGATGTTTTTGATTTCGGAACAACTGCAGCTATGCAATTTTGGACAATACCCGAATGGGAAGAATATAACTGGCTTGAAAAATTTTCCCAGTCAGAACTGGAAGTTGATGTTGATTTTACCATAAGACGCACCGGTAGACTTTTACAGAGTGAGTCAATAATTTCGTCGGAGGGAAAAGAATGATAGTATATTTAGGATTCTTATATATTATACTGTCATCCATATATACCTTCAGTTATGCCAAGCAAACCTGGGAGGAGAATAAACTGGCTTCCATAGGGGCGGTACTGCTGGTTTTTATTTCGATGGGGGTAACAATTTTTGTATATTTCTGAACATAAGAAATAGTTTGTATATTAAAAGGCTATTCTGTGACAGTTAAAGAATCTTAGTGTTAAAAAGGTAATCATAAATATGTCCAGAATAGCCTTTTTAATTCTTTTATATTTTGTGTATTATTCTTTTGGAAAACAAGAAAGTTGATTGAATTATTCCGGATTATTTAAGTAATCCTGCTTAGTCCTCTTCGATGTGAATAACACTCACAGGACAGCTTTCAGCAGCTTCCTGGGCCATATCCTCTACATCCTCCGGTATCTCATCTACATAAACTTCTGCTATATCTTCATCATCCATTCTAAAAACCTCCGGACATGTACTTGCACATAATCCGCAAGAAATACAGCCATCCCTGTCAATCCATGCTCTCATATTTAATTCTCCTTTACACATTTATTATTTTATTTTTTTATATTATACCCTTAATAATTATGATAAAACACTAATATTAGTTACCCTTCATGATTTGCGGAAAACTCAACAATCGATATGTCATTTGCAGTGATAGGGTTGTCGAGAGGGTTGTATCGATCATTTATCAGATCAAGCAGCGCATTTTTATAAGGCAGCCAGTAAGATATATTATCTATCATACTGGCAACCCCCGGAACCATATCGGTTTCTATATTGCTTAAAGGTATTTTTTTTGCCTCATTAGCCAGCCATAACATCTCGTTAATATCGATATCTGTTTCAACATTTTCCTTGGTTATGGCAACTAATTCAGGTATTTTTAATATATTTTCAGGTTTAAGAGCCTGTTTGGCCAATTCAATCAATAATTTCTGCTGCATGGCAATACGGTCGATATCACCTTCGGGGTAATTGCGGAAACGAGCCAGATTAACGGCCTGTTTCCCGTCTAAATGCTGGTATCCCTTTTTGATATGGATATAAAGATCCTGTATTGGATCTTCATAATTCATATTTCTGGGGACATCAAAATATACGCCTCCGATTTCATCAATAATTCTTTCAACACCTTCTATGTTGAAAATTACGTAACGATTCACATAAAAGCCTGTCAGACTTGCAACATCTTTTTCAAACTGCTCAATCCCGCCAATAAGATAAGAAGAGTTTATTTTTTTTGCTTTCCTGTCGGTATCAAGCATTGTATCTCTTGGAATATTCAGAATACGTATATTTTTATTTCCGATATCAAGCCTGACAATCATAATAGTATCAGTATTACCGGAGACTTTGTCTTTCCCGGCAACAAGAAAGGTATAAACATTCTTTTTCGGAGTCTCTTCAGGTGTCGGCTCATTGTTAAAAACTGTCGGTACGTCTTTATTAGCGCGCCCAGTCTGATTTATAGTCTTATTTCCTTCCGGGGCCCGCATGGTAAACCGCAGCGCAATTAACGGAACAAAAAGAATTATAGCTATTATTAAACCCCATATAATAAATCTTTTTAAAGATTTCATTTTTCCCATTTTACAAAAAAATCCTCTTTATTTCCAAATTTTATATTATATTTATCCCGAACATAATTATTCTATAACAAGAATTACATAATTTAAAGTATAAACTGATAATTATAACCGTATACCATGTTTTAGCCGGTCATTGCCCGATTATTAAATAGGCGGATGCGTAATAAAGAAAAGGGGGTATATCTAGTATTGTCAAGCATCCAGAGAATAGTATAATACAGAAATATTGATATTTCCTGTAGCTATAAAATTAAATATAATGTATAATGATATTTGCTTCAAGGCTTTTTTTATGTTGGATGATGGATGATTGTCATGAAAGAAATTTACATAATGCTGACCCAGGTAGGTACTTTAGTATCAAAGTCAATAAGACTATATACGAAAGCAAAATATAATCATGTATCGCTCGGAGTTGACCCTAATCTGCGAATATTTTACAGCTTTGCCCGCAGAATTCGGTATTTTCCATTAATCGGGGGATTTATAACCGAAGTGGTGAATGAGGGAATATTCAAAGAATATCCTCAAACTGAATGTGCCATTTATGCAAAGAGGGTAGATAATGCCACTTATAATAGGGTTTGCGCTTCATTGGAAAAGTATATAAGCAATCCCGGAAAATATCATTATAATCTTATGGCATTAGTAGGATTTTTAATAAACAGACCTTTTAGCTCCAGGAATAATAATACATGCGCAGAATTCGTGGCAAAAATATTGGATGAATCGGGTATTTATACCTTCAATAAGCCGTTTTCTCTTGTTAGGCCCGATGATATGCTAAGTATTCCTAATATAAACCTATTGTATGAAGGTTTAATGGTTAACCTTGAACCCAGGTCAGTCGGCTGACTCTTTGAAAACCTCAAGGGCGGTTCTTCTGGCTACCGCTTATTCCTGGATATAGTAACCACAAGAACCGCCCCCCAAAGTTAACATTAACTCATCTATGCCCTTATCGGATGAACCACTTGTCATAATGTCATAGCTTATTCATTATTTTCCGAGACGTGTATTGTCGAAAAAGTTCTGACCATAGCCTCAGTAGGGGATACGAATACCGTTATTTCGCCATCCTGTTCAAGCTGTCGGTCATTTAACAAGCTATCAGCTATAGAAGAGCTGACGTCAGTAGTGATGATGAACCATACAATTTCTTTCTCAGGCTGTAATTCTATGTTTATTATAGGCAGCATAACCTTTTGATTTTCGTCAGCTCCGCGGCCTCGCATAATTGTTGCTCCCTTGGCGCCTGATTGTCTTGCCACTTCAACCACTTTTTCAGCAAATCCTCTGTTGACAATAACCAGGATACAGTCGTGTTCCAAATTTATCTCATCAACCAGGTGAGAGGTAACTGCCGGCTTTTTAGCAACGATCGGGTATTCAACTTTCTTATGCCTGAACCTGAATATGATACCCAGGATCATAATGGAAAGAACGGGAGACATTGCTACCATTGCGATAACACCGAATCCATCTACCAAAACATTTGCTGTTTCTATAATTGTAGCCGCTCCCTGGGCAAATGCAAGTACAAAGGTAGCAGTCATAGGACCTGATGCAACTCCGCCCGCATCATATGCTATTCCGACAAAAACCGGGTCAGCTATAAAAGAAAGTAGTATGGCAATGACAAAACCGGGGATAAGAAAATACCAAAGCTTTACCTCAGGAACAATGATTCTTACCATTGAAAGAGCGATTGCGGTACCTACACCGATGGATAAGGTAGAGCGGATTAAACTTATGGGTATATGTCCGCTGGTTACTTCCTCTATTTGTTCGCCCAATACATGTACGGCCGGCTCGACAAGAACCACAATAAGCCCGAGAAGAAAACCTATTCCTATCAATATCCACGGATTCATTTGCCCGATTTCTATTCCAATAATTCGTCCCATATCCATAAATCCAGAATTTACGGCTGTAAGAAAAACAGCCAGTCCCAGAAGAGTTATCAAAAGTCCGCCGGTTATCCCTTTAAGATTTTCCTTTGGTATTTTAAATTTTATAAAATTAAACAAGAAAAACAGGATTGTTATTGGAAGCAGGGCAATCAGAGATTCCAGAAGGATTCCCGGGAACATGCTTATAATAGGTCCAAATACACCCTCAGCATATACATATTCACCGGCGTCCCCCTGAATATGTTTTTGACCGGAAATAATCGACATAAGCATAACAGCCAGTATAGGGCCGGCGCTCATGGCGCCGACAAGCCCGAAAGAGTTTTCTTCCTCGTTTTTACCGCCTTTAATATTGGACAGACCTAAAGAAATTGCCAATACAAAGGGGGTAGTGAGAGCACCGGTGGTGGCGCCTGATGCGTCAAAAGAAATTGCAAGGAACTCTTCAGATACTAAAAATACCAATATAAAAATAATACCGTATATTACTGCCATGAACGCGCTATAAGACGGTTTATCCCGCAGCAGCCTGAAAACACTTAATGAAATCAAAACTCCAACACCTATGGATACCATATACACTATTATTGATGAGCTAAGAGTATTCCCTGAAGCTTCCTGAATCTGGTGACCAAGAATAAGCAAATCGGGCTCTGCAACTGTAATCAGAAATCCCAACAGGAAACTGAGTATTGCAATTTTGATTGGGGTTTTTGACGTAGCAACTTCCTGGGACATGTATTCGCCGATCGGATTCATGGAAAGATCTACGCCGTATAAAAATACTGAAAGCCCGATTAAAAGCAAAAAACTGTCAACAAGAAAACGAATTAAGACATCCGTCTCAACATCCACGATAGTCAAACATAACAATAATACCAATATAACAACCGGCAACAAGGTGCGCAGAACTTCTTTGGTTTTTTCAAACAGCAGACTCATGATGTACCTTCCTTACTTTCCCCGAATCTGTCTTCAAAAAGACCGCTTGTCCTGGTAATAGGAAGAGTAAACAATATACCATTGCCGGCCTTCCCAAGATCAAGATCCGAGAATATTCTTTCTCTTATTGGTGATACTTTTTCTTTTGTGGTGATAATCATTACGACATCTTTTTGCGGTTCAATAACCAATGGGAAATAAAAATCTGTAGGGATACCGGCTCCGCGGCCATGAATTAAAGTACCGCCCCTGGCGCCCGCAGTTTTTGCAGATTTAATACACTCTCTGCCGCGGCCTTTATCCACTACGGTAATAATGCAATAGTGTGTAATCTTATGCTCATATGATGAATTACCCGAAATTTTTTCTTCCTGCCCTGATGTTTGTTTATGCCAACGCTTGAATGGGATTGTAAAAGCGATACCCTTGTTTCTTTTTGAAAACGAAAAGGCTTCGCAAAGGGTATCGTGCAATTTATCAGATAACTCTTCTGATGCCGAGATCACGAGTATTTCTTTATGCAGTTCGGTAACTCCTATCTTTTTTAAGAGTTTGGATTGCACAGTGCCTTCTCCTAATAGAATTGTTCCTCCTTTTGCGCCGCATTCCCGGGCTTTATGTAAAACAGCATTGGCTTTTCCTCTGTCTACTATCGTAAAAAATAACGTTTCTATAATTGTCACTCCTAGTCCTTAAATTATTGGTGTATTCAAATTAAAATATTGCAGGCAACTAAATTGCAGTAACTATAAAGAAATAAGTAAGAAGTGCTTAAAGAGCATGTTTCCTAAATTAAATATTATTTTTATCATTATTATAACATACGTATTATAACATATGATTCATATAAAACAAAATAAAACTTCTTATTACTATTCTTATTATTTAAGATCAATTTTTAGAACAGAAAATAAGGTTTCAATTATTTTTTTATATGTTTCAATGATCTCGGACACCCCTTGGAAATCTTTGAATTGGTATTTAACGGTACCATGTTCTGTAAATATTCTTATTGCAATTAATTTACATTTTATTATAATGGAATAAAGCGTACATGAATGCGAGGGATAGCTTGTGTCTAAAAAACAAAAAGACGAATACGTATGGAAAGACAGAAAACGTTATCTGGGTCTCCCGCTTAGCTTTACCAGATATGCTGTCAAGGATCAAAGACTCTATTATACAACAGGATTTTTTAATACCACAGAGGAAGAAATGCTGTTGTACAGAATTTTGGATATTAAACTTAACAGAACTTTAGGAGATAAACTTGTAGGCGTAGGAACAATAACTCTGTATACTGCGGATAAGACGCATCCTAAGCTTGAGTTAGTAAGAATAAAAAATCCAAAAAAGGTTCGGGATTTATTAAGCAAGCTTGTTGAAAATGAAAGAATTCGTATAAATGCTCAAGGCAGGGAGTTGTACGGAATTTCCAAGGATATAATGGGATTTGATTCGGATGGAGACGGAATTCCCTTAGTGTAAAATTGTTTTAGGTTAAAAAAGCAAGAGACCCCTCTTTTTTGGTAAAATATTGATCAGCAAAAACAAACAAAATACCAAGGAGGAGTCTCTTGTGAGTAATATTATATATCAGATTT
>JAAYFU010000060.1 GCA_012728095.1 Clostridiaceae bacterium | reverse complement strand
TATTAGTAGCCACGGTATGACCTCCTCTACTTTATTTGTTATGTTTTGTTTCCCTAATAAAGTAGAAATCATATCGTGGTTACTTTTGTCAATTAGCCTCCACGAAATTTACACCACTACTTGAGACTATAACTAGTCTGGCTGGTTCTCAGGAAATGGTGGATTTTTGGAATCTGCATCCTGATATTTGGTTCAGCTTCATATATTTGGACGAATTACTTCATTGTTCCTGTCTATTCATCCAGCACGACTCTTTATGTAGGAAAGAATGTTGAAACAGAAGGTATACAAACCAGTGATTTATCTCCTGGCACAATCCTGATAGATGACTATCGCGAACTGGCAAAAAGCAAATTGGTTGCAAGCGAAGTAATTGAGCAAATGGGACTTAAAAATATAAGTGCGGCTTCTCTGGCGGGAAGAATCGTAGTTAATCAAAGAGGTGAATCCAGAGTAATACAAATATCAGTTAATGATACTGATCCACAAATGGCAATGAAACTGACCAATAAAGTTGCAGAAGTGCTTAAAAAGAAAATTATCGAAATAATGCAGATAGAAAACGTACAAATAATTGATAAAGCTGAGCTTCAACCAAATCCTGTATCTCCCAACAAGAGGATGAATTACATAATTGGAGTTATATTAGGCCTTATCGCAGGCATGGGAATAATACTTCTTATTATATATTTTGATAATACTGTCAAGACACCGGAAGACGTTAAGAAACATCTTAATTTGCCGGTTATAGGTACTATACCGTCATTCAAATTTTATAAAAATGGTATTTGATTATGTTGGAGAAAAACACGATTATTACTCATAATAACCCAAAATCTCCCGTTTCCGAGGCATACAGGGTATTAAGAACCAATATTCAGTTTTCAGGTGTGGATAAGCCCTTGAAAACCATATTGGTTACGAGTGCTGGCCCTATGGAAGGGAAAACCACCACAATAGCTAATCTTGCAGTTATATTTGCGCAATGCGGAAGCAAGGTACTTTTAATTGATACTGACCTTAGAAGGCCAATGCTGCATAAAGTCTTTATGCTCTTGAATGAAAAAGGCCTTACAAACTTGCTGACTTCACAGAAGGATTATGTGTCTTTTATCCGGCATGACGTTGTAAATAATTTAGATGTATTAACAAGTGGGACAATTCCCCCGAACCCATCCGAGTTATTAAGCTCCAATGCCATGAAAAGTTTTATTGAAAAAGTAAAAAACAATTATGATATTATTTTGATGGATTCACCGCCTGTAGTAAGCGTTACTGATGCATCGATAATTTCAACATATGCTGATGCTACCATTTTGGTTGTAAAATCGGGCAAAACCGAGATTGAGGCAGTAAAAAGAGCAAAGGAGTTATTGGAAAAGATAAACGCGAATATTATAGGAGTTGTCCTGAACAATATTGATAAAAAAGCAATTGGCAGCAATTATTATCCTTATTATTACTATAGCGATGATGGGAAAAAGAAAAAAAAAAGAAATTAGAGTAAAAAAATCAGAAACTAAACTTTTTATTCCTGGAGAATTCTAATGTACATAGATATTCACAGTCATATCATTCCTGGGGTTGATGACGGGGCCAAAGATGAAGCAATGGCTTTGAAGATGCTTAAAATAGCGCATGATTGCGGTACCCGTCATATTATTGCCACACCTCATTATGTCATTGGGAATACCAGGTTTGAGTTTGCTGACATTATGGAAAAATGTGCGCGCCTTAATAAGCTTGTGGCGGATGTCGGACTTAATATAACCGTGCATCCCGGCTGTGAGGCATTTATAACCCTTGAAGTTTCAGAATTGTATGAACGGGGGTTGATAGGGACCCTTGCAGGATCCCGCTGCATGCTGGTTGAGTTCCCAATGATGAGCATACCTCCATATATTGACAATGTATTGTATGACCTCCAGCTTAAAGGAATCACCCCCATTATTGCGCATCCCGAATGCAATATTGAGATACAGGAAAACCCTGGACTGATGGAATCCTATATGGAAAGAGGTATTCTTTCACAGGTCAACTCAGGAAGCGTCACGGGCATTTTTGGCGTGAAGGCCAGGAGGACTGTGATGCGGCTTATTAAGGAAGGATGGGTGCATTTTGTTGCATCAGATGCGCACTCGGACACAAATCGCAATCCTGATTTGAAAAATGCGGCCGTAGTTATAGAAAAAAGGTTCGGCTCAGGTATGCGTGACGAACTTTTTACAAAAAATGCCATTAAGTATTTGAAAATTAGTCCCGAATAACAATAAATTTGCCTATAGTAAATTATTGTCGACTGTTGCTGAGAGCAAAAGAACCTTGGCAACAGCCGCTTTATCCCTTGGATGCTTTAAAAGTTATGTGGTATAATTATAGCCTTAATAATAAAGAAAAAAGATTTCGGGTAGACGGCCGAACGGATATTTGCAAAGCAAAAAAGCCCGTTGTTACCCAGGGCTTTTGTAAAAGACAGAATATATAGGAAAATGGCATGGAAGGATTAATCAACGATAATACTCTTAATCTCGTTTATGAAATTATCAGGGTTATCGCTATGAACCTGTACTTTGATTGGTTTTGAAAGATCAAGACTGAAAATGCCCATAATGGATTTTGCGTCAACAATATACCGCCCGGATGAAAGGTCTACGTCGAAATCATATTTATTGACGATGTTGACAAAATCTTTCACATCGTTTATGGATTTTAGCAGGATATTGAATGTTTTCATATTTTTTGCACCATCCTTAAATGAATTTTTATATAATATTTTATAATAAATTATACCATAAATCAATGAAACAATAACTCATACAGTATTGTTAAAATAATATAGCAAACAATAACAAACTTTAGAAAGGATTACAAATGAAACCGAAGAAAAAAGCCGCATTTATTACTTTAGGATGCAAAGTGAATATAGCTGAAACCGAAGGAATGAAACTGCTTTTTAAAAAAGCCGGCTATGATATAGTTGAGGCAAATGAGCATGCCGATGTTTATGTCATAAACACATGTACCGTAACAGGCATGGGAGACAAAAAATCCAGGCAAATGATTAGAAGAGCCCATTCCCTGAACCCGGATGCCATTATAGCAGTTGTGGGATGTTTCGCGCAGGTTTCTCCCGAAGAAATATCAAAAATTGAGGGAGTTAACCTGGTTTTGGGAAATAATATGAAACATCGAATAGTTGAGCTGGTGGAAAATACGCAGAAAGATGATATTAAGCAGTATGTAAATGAGAGAAAGACCCTTTTGGAATATGAGGAATTGCCTGTTGAGACATATATCGGTCATACCAGGGCCTTCTTGAAGGTACAGGATGGTTGTGACCAGTTCTGCTCTTATTGCATTATACCCTATGCCAGGGGTCCTGTCAGAAGCAGGGATATCAATGATGTGCTCAAAGAGGCAAAAAATTTTGCATCGAATGGTTTTAAAGAAATAGTACTGACGGGTATTCACCTTACTTCTTACAACGACACTAAGAATAATGTGAATTTATCCGGCCTTATAAAAGCGGTACACAATATTGAGGGAATCGAAAGAATACGTTTGGGTTCATTGGAACCGATGCACCTTACCCATGAATTTATTGAGGAAATTAAGGATTTGTCCAAGCTGTGCCCGCATTTTCATATTTCATTGCAAAGCGGCTGTGGGGAGACACTCAAGAGAATGAACCGAAAATACACACCGGAGGATTACCGGGAAATAATTAAACTAATACGGGAAAGAATACCCGATGTAACCTTTACCACTGATGTGATGACGGGATTTCCCGGAGAAACCGATGAGGAATTTGCCGAATCCTATCAATTTTGCAAGGAAATAGGCTTTTTATGGATACATGTGTTTAAGTATTCCCCCCGAAAAGGCACAGCAGCCGCAAAGTTTCCTGACCAGGTTCCGCCCGGGATAAAGGAAAAGCGAAGCAAACTACTGATTGAGTTGGCTCATCAAATGAGAAATAAAGTTTTTGAAAAATATATAGGAAGGCAGGCAGATATTATCCTGGAGCAGGAAATAGAAGGAAGCCCCGGCGACATGGAGGGTTTGACATCAAATTATATTCCTGTCGCAGTAAAGGTGAATAATATTAATCCCGGGGAAATAATCCGTGTGCGCCTTGATTCAATTGAGGGAGAACGCATGAGAGGAACAATATCTTATGTTAAGGTTTGATTATACGGCTTGATTTAGGGGTATGTATGTATTAATATTAGAATATACCTAAAATTCGAATCATTTCGAATAGGAAGCGGGTGCGTTATGAATTCGGGTACGATGAAATTTGATTTTAGTAAGGATAAATCAGATCAGGCCCGTGAGATAATGTTTAATGTTTACGAGGCTTTGCAGGAGAAGGGATATAACCCGATAAGTCAAATTGTGGGCTATATTTTGTCAGGCGATCCTACATATATAACCAGCCATAAGAATGCCAGGATTCTGATAAGAAAAATAGAGAGAGATGAATTGCTGGAAGAGATTGTGAGGTTCTATCTTAAAAGTGAATAGACCGTATATCTGGCGCCCGAAGGGCGCTTTTTTTATAGGTGAGATCCTTCGCTGTTGCTCAGGATGACATATGTAATTATGAATAAAACGACAGAGCTGGTCATACCCACTGTTAATCTGAACGTAGCGCACCCATAAATACTGTCATTCCGAACGTAGCGCACCCCAAAATATTGTCATTCTGAACGTAGCGCAGCGGAGTGAAGAATCTTCATCCCAGGTTAAGGCTCCTTCGTTATGCTAAAGCTGATCAAAGCCCTTTCAAGGTTGATATACTGTTAATAACTTTAAGTGACTTAAGACATCAGGAGATGAATTATGGATTACAGGGAACTGGGGAATACCGGTCTTATAGTTTCAAGACTTTGTTTCGGAGGGCTGGTAATTGGCCCTTTACAAAAGAATATGAGCGTTGAGGAAGGTGGCGAAGTTGTTGCCGAAGCCTTGCGGCTTGGGGTTAACTTTATTGATACCGCTGATCTGTATGATACATACCGGCATATTAAAAGGGCTATGGATATAACCGGGATCAAGCCGGTTATTGCATCAAAATCTTACGCCTATGACAAGGAAGGGGCAAAAAGAACGGTTGACAGGGCATTGACGGAACTCGGACTGGACAGTATAGACTGCTTTCTTATGCATGAACAGGAAAGCGAACACACTATAAGAGGGCATCGCGAGGCCCTGGAATACTATCTAGAGCTTAAAAGGCAGGGCGTAATCAAAGCCGTGGGGATCTCCACCCATCATATCGCCGCTGTAAAAGCGGCAGCAAGGATGCCTGAAATTGATATTATTCACCCAATTACCAATATTAGCGGGCTGGGTATTTGCGACGGAACGATGGAAGAAATGCTGTCGGCTATTAAAGAAGCCTATGACAACGGGAAAGCAATTTACGGAATGAAGCCCTTCGGAGGAGGAAATCTTTTGCTTTCCTTCAAGGAATGCCTGGAGTTTGTTACGTCAATACCGTACCTGCATTCGATTGCCATCGGGATGCAAAGCATTGAAGAGGTTCACATGAATGTGGAACTCTTTAATGATTTGGAGCATGCCAATGAAAAGATTCGGGATTATAAGCCTGCAAATAAGAAAAAGCTCCATGTCGATTTCTGGTGCGAAAAGTGCGGAACGTGTATCCAACGGTGCAGACAAAAAGCCCTCTCATTAGAGAATGGCAAGATTTCAGTCGATTACGATAAATGCGTATTATGCGGGTACTGTTCATCCAGTTGTCCTGTTTTTGCGTTAAAAGTATATTAGAATGATTCATATTGACAAGGATATAGGTATAAATTATAATTGATTCAAATTGAATACAGTACAATCTTCAGGGCAGGGTGAAAGTCCCTACCGGCGGTGATGTGTGAAACCACGAGCCCGCGAGCTGTTTTCAGCATGATCCGGTGAGATCCCGGAGCCGACAGTATAGTCTGGATGGGAGAAGATTACAGAAAAAACAGTTCCCTGAGCTTGCTTTGGGAACTTTTTTAAATTCTGCCTCAGATTGTATTGTAAAAACAAAGCCATAAAAGGAGTGCTGTTTTTATGAAATTTGAGGTAAGAAAACTATGTACGATGGCCATTCTGGCCGCATTATCACTGGTGTTGGTGCTGCTTATACATTTCCCGATTATTCCTGCGGCGCCATGGCTCGAATATGATCCTGCTGACATTCCCATCTTAATCGGAGGTTTTGCTTACGGCCCAATCGCAGGCTTGCTCATTACAATTGTAGCATCGCTGGTCCAGGCCTTAACGGTAAGCGCTCAAAGCGGATGGGTTGGTTTTGTGATGCATGTGATTTCGACAGGAACGCTGGTTCTGACTTCGTCAATTATTTACAAGCATAACAGAACAAAAAAGGGCGCCTTAATAGCATTGATTGCCGGCTGCATTGCGATGACGGCAATTATGATACCTGCCAACCTGTTTTTTACAGTAAGGTATTGGGGTCAGCCCCTTGAAGTGGTCAAGGCAAGTATTGTACCTATTATCATACCCTTCAATCTTATAAAATCGGCAGGAAATTCTTTGATTGTGTTCCTGGTTTACAAAACACTGAGAAATATTATAAAGTAAACGCTCTCTGTTTTACTTTTGCTTTGAGTGAGAAACAGTATGACCGGAATAAAGTCTTACGTTAGTGTTAAAAATAACACAAAAGATTGGGGATCTATGCGTAAATTTGGCAGGCTGTATCTTTACAAGGAATGCATATTAAGGTATGCTAGAATGTGGTTATTATTTTAACAATCGTTGGAAGGGAGATTATCATATGAAACAATTCTTGGAAATTGAAGATGTATTTGCACGTGAAATACTTGATTCCCGCGGAAATCCCACAATTGAGGTTGAAGTGCTGGTTGAGGGCGGTTTTGTTGGACGCGCAGCAGTACCGTCAGGTGCATCAACAGGCGCCTATGAGGCTGTTGAATTACGTGACGGTGATAAATCACGCTACCTGGGCAAGGGTGTATCCAAGGCTGTTGAAAATGTTAACGATATCATCGCTCCGGAAATAATCGGAATGAACGTATTTGATCAGATTCTCATTGACAGGACCATGATTGAGCTGGATGGAACCCCCAATAAAGGGAAATTAGGCGCAAACGCTATACTGGGCGTTTCATTGGCAGTTGCCAAGGCTGCTGCCGAAGCCTTGGGTCTTTCTCTATATCAGTATATCGGCGGAACCAATGCCAAGGTTCTTCCCGTTCCAATGATGAATATCATCAACGGCGGAAAGCATGCGGATAATTCCGTTACAATACAGGAATTCATGATTATGCCTGTCGGAGCAAGTTCGTTTAAACAGGCTCTTCAATGGTGCGCAGAAGTATTCCACAACTTAAAGAGCGTTTTAAAGAGCAAGGGTTATTCAACAGCTGTTGGTGACGAGGGCGGCTTTGCTCCCAACTTAAAATCCGATGAGGAAGCTATACAGGTTATTCTCGAAGCAATTGAAAAGGCAGGATTTAAACCCGGCGAACAATTCCGCATCGCTATAGACGCTGCCGCTACCGAAATGTATGATGAAGCCAAGGCCAGAGGCAAGGAAGGCCAGTACTACTGGTGGAAAATAGATAAGTATATGACCAAGGAAGAAATGGTCGCTTTCTGGGAAGAAATGGTCAAAAAGTATCCCATTATCTCCCTTGAAGACGGCGTAGCCGAAGACGACTGGGATGCATGGAAGCTCCTTACCGAAAAGCTTGGCGATAAGATCCAGTTGGTCGGCGATGACCTGTTTGTTACCAATACCGAAAGACTGAAGAAGGGTATTGAAAATGGAATTGCCAACTCTATTCTTATCAAGGTTAACCAGATAGGTACTCTTACCGAAACCCTTGAAGCTATAGAAATGGCTAATCGTGCAGGTTATACGGCCGTTACCTCTCATCGTTCCGGTGAGACAGAAGACGCTACAATAGCTGATATAGCTGTTGCGACAAATTCTGGGCAAATTAAGACCGGCGCTCCCTCAAGGACTGACCGTGTTGCCAAGTACAACCAGCTGTTAAGAATTGAGGAAGAACTCGGCGAAGTTGCCGTATATCCCGGACTGAATGCATGGTTCAATCTTAAGAAAAAATAAAACTATTAACATAAAGAAAAACCAGACCACCTGCATTTCGCAGGCGGTCTGGTTTTTCCATTTAACATAACATTATTCTTCTTTGTATATTTCTTCTGAAGATTCAACAGAATTCTCTGTCACATCTTGCTCAGATACAACGACTGCAGCCAACTGACTTTTTTGAAGCATCCAGCCCAATGTAAATAAGATTAATGCGAAGATAACATACTCAGCGCCGCTTGACATAATAAAGCTTATAATATCAAATACGTGGCCTCTGAATTCTAATTGTCCCTGGTTAATCATCAGAGAAATATAACTGATGGCTTCGCTTGTTGACCAGATACCAAAAATCATCAGAAATCCTGCCAATACGTAAAGAATAATGCTTAAAATGGAATCCTTCTTTTTACTCATAATTCTCAGCCTTTCTGATTGCTATATAAACAATCATTCATAAGTATAATCCATTTATCGAGGAATTGCCAGAGAATTCTCCTTTCTTACCGATTTCAAGGAGTGGAAAAGAGGGTAATAAATAAGTATACAAACGGATTTGACCGTTTATTCAGGGTGGCAATAAATGCAAGATAATTCAATCATAAAAACAATCCGGCAATCAGATTATCTGCCCCAAATACCGAAGGTGTTGGGGGATAAGCTGAAAAGTTGCCTATGGAAGTAGATTCGTTTTGGTATTATTGGATTTTAATTGTCTTTGAACGGTCTGAATAATAATGGGAAAAGGGGCTGAAAGCCCCTTTTAAACTTTTATGTTTTACTATTTATATATAATTTATATCATATCTTAAGCTTCAGATTTTTTCTTCTCCCCGATGCTCAGGAACAGGTTAAGAAGAATTCCGAAGATAGCGGCTCCGGCGACACATGGAACTTCCACTCCAAAGAACGGGATGTTTCCGCCGAAAGCGTACTGACCTCCAAGACCTATTACCATTATTGTCGCTATAATTGCAATATTTTTTGCACTGAAGAGGTCAACCTTTTTCTCAACCATGATTGCAATACCCTGGGCAGCAATCGCACCGAACAGGTAAACTTCAAGTCCGCCGATAACTGCTGTCGGAATAGCATAGATGGCGTTTATAAGCGGACTAAAGCAGGAGATTATCATGGCAATTATAGAAGCAGCTATTAGAACCGGAATGGAGAATACCCTTGTTATAGCCATCGCGCTTATGTTTTCGCCGTAATTTGTTCCTGCGGGTCCTCCGATAAAGCCTGCAACGATATCTCCGATACCGTCACCAATAAGGTTTTGTCCTAATCTGTCAGCAATATCATAAGTCTTGGAGGAGTTCTTTTTCCTCGCCAAATCATTTACATAAATATCAAGCTGGAAAACATGGGCTGTAGATTCAGGAATAGTCGCTATTGCTATTGGCATAATAGCAACAACAGCCGCCAGGGTAGGCTTTGGAAGCGTGAATACAGGCAGAGCGAAAATCCCGCTGCTTGCCGTTTCAGGCAATACCTTAAACAAATTTATACCAGTCGCAAGCTTGATTATAAATGCTGTTATACAGCCAAGAATAGGTCCTAACAGAAGGGGGAGTTGTCCCAAAAATCCCTTTAGATAAACTGAGAAAATTATTGTAGACAATAAAGTTACCAATGAAACTACCCAGGCCAAATTTGTCGTTGAGGCCGACTGGGCTTCCGGTGCATATATTGCGCCACTGACCGATGCAGCATCGGATAAAGCGACACCGGCGAGAGTCAATCCTATGACCATTGCAATCGAACCTGTAATTGACGCAGGAAGTATTTTCTCTATCGAGTCTCTGCCAAATTGTTTAACAATAAGTCCGGCGGCTATCGAAACAAAACCGGACATTACAATACCAAATTGCGCGACTGCAATTTTTTCGTTCAATGAAGCTCCAAGAAGCGCCTCAGACCCCATAAGCCCGGCTATGGCTGCAATATATGAGAAGCTGGAACCATAGTACAGAGGTATCTTTTTGCCTGTTACAAAAATAAAGCATAAGGTTGCCAAACCGCTTGCAAAGATGGTTGTTGAGATATGGAAATCAGTAATAAGCGCTACTGCGACTGTGGCAGGAAACATTACAATAACCTGTTGTATCGCATACAGCAGCAGTTTCCATATTGGTGGCCTTTCGTCGGGAAGATACCCGATTACATGTTGATTTTTCTCCATGGTAAAAATCCCCCTTGTGATAAATTTTATTTAAGTACTTTTTCAAAAAGCTGCACATTTGTGTCCCCGTCATATTCCTTCAGATGAACGGCAACGACTTCGGATTTTGACGTAGGTATATTTTTACCCACATAATCCGGTCGTATGGGAAGCTCTCTATGACCTCGATCTATAAGTACGGCAAGCTGTATCTTTGCGGCTCTTCCCTGAGCCATAATGGCATCCATTGCGGCTCTTGCTGTGCGACCGGTATATATTACATCATCAACTAAAACAACAATTTTATTCACTACAGAAAAAGGAATATCAGTGGCGTTTAGAATTGGATCATACGAATAGTTTGAAAGATCATCACGATATAAACTGATATCAAGAACCCCCATGTCAATTTGTGTGCCTTCTATTGATTTAATAGCTTTAACAAGCCTTTTCGCGATAGGAATTCCACGTGTCTTGATGCCAATAATGCAAAGATTATCCGTTCCGTGGTTTTTCTCGATTATCTGGTGTGCAATGCGGACAATAGCACGTTCAACCGAAACTTCATCCATAATCTGAGCCTTAAACTTCACTGTCCACACCTCCGCATATCCCAAATTGGCACAAAAAAATCTTGTCCGCAGACAAGATTATACTTTCCTAAAATCAGGCAGGCATACATAGCATGAGCCAGCCTTATTTCACGATATGTAACATCTTGTCGGCATCTCTGTACCAGACTTAAAGACATTTTGTTTTTTCATATTCTAGCATAATGTAATTTATAATGCAATAACATTGTCGATCACTTTTTATAAAAAAGAATTACCCATTATTTACAGTATATGGCATCAGGCGTGGTTAGCATTTAGTTATAACAAGTAATATACTATACTTTGTTTAACTTCATTCCCCGAAGAAAATATAAACCTATGGGAAATAAAAGAATACTGATCCACTGGGAGACAGATAATCCTGCAAAAATGCCTCTTACCACATCATAACGGAAATATTCAAGAATAAAACGAATAATTCCATAACCAATAAAGTAGAAACCTAATATCTGGCCAGAACGCCGGTCTTTCCGCGAATAAACGAAAATAACGATGAACAATATCAAATTCAAAACTGATTCAAGGAGTTGAATAGGGAACAGGGTAATATTTTTTGGAGCTACCGACTCCGGATGGAATTGTACTCCAAAGGGTGGCGCCATAGGTTTGCCATAGCAGCAGCCGGCGCTAAAACAACCGAGTCGGCCAATTGAATGAATTAATGGAACAACCGGGACTAAAATTTCGATCAGGTCGAAAAAGTGTAAATTATAGTTAAGAGCATAAATTGAAACAAATAAAACTCCTCCTATAAGACCACCATAAAAAACAAAGCCATAAGCAATTAGCTCGTAAACTAATTCCCATGAGAAGACAATTTGTTCTTTATAATTTAACAGTTGCGGGATGGTGACTATCAGGTATAAAATCTTTGCACCCAGTATCGCACCTATACCCGCATAACAGATAGCGAAGATGACGTCTTGCTTAGGCACGCCTTTTTTGCTCGGAAAGAATACTGCTACAGCGCTGCCCATAGCAACCCCTAATACAATCAAAAGGCCATACATCGATATTTTAATTCCGAATATATAAATAAAAGGCAGCATCCATATCCTCCACTAAAAACTGATAAAAGGAAAGCTACTCAAAACTGAGTAGCCAAATACGTAATTCCAGTCGAGTCTATTTATAAATAGATAATAACCACTGGAATTGTTGATGTTTAAAAACCTTTAGTCATGCTTCCCAAAATTCCTACACATGCAACACATGCAATAAAACCAATAACACATACAACGATAGCGATGATGCTCAAAACGATACCCGCTGTAGCCATGCCGGAAGGAGCTGCCTTCTTGGCATTGATACCCAGTACCAAACCTATAATACCTAAAATAATTCCTAAAAGAGCACCATAACCGAAGAATACACATACAACCGCAATTATTCCTAATACAAGGGAAGCAGTTGCCTTACCATTTCCTTGAGTGCTTTTTGCCTGGATGCCGTTTTCTTGGGTATTGTTTTCTGACATATTAATAACCTCCATATAATTATTAAATTAACCGTCTTAAAGACGGCAGAAAACAAAGTAATTTATAATTCCGTTTTTGATTCCCACGGAGTTAAATCAAAATGAGAATACCAGGGGAAAACATACTGTAAATATATAACAAATACAATTGAGAATATTGTAGCAGAAGTATGATGATAAATCAACAAATTTATAGAATATTGTTGAAAAATGTAACTAGCCTCATTTATAAGTAAACCTCATACCTAAAAAATATAAAGCCAGCAATATCACGAAGTTGTTTAATACGACAATAAAAGCTATAATCGACTTAATACTTTAATTTTAAATTGATCATAATTAACTTTATGAATTGAGGGAGAAAATGGATGAAAAAACTGATATCATGGAATGTTAACGGATTAAGAGCTGTACTGGGAAAGGGTTTCCTTGATTTTTTCGATAGTGAACAACCCGATATATTATGTCTGCAGGAAACAAAAATTACGGAAGGGCAGCTTGACCTGGAACTGGAAGGGTATGAATCATATTACAACTATGCTGAAAAGAAAGGTTATTCAGGAACGGCTGTCTTCACAAGAATAAAACCGCTAAATGTTACATACGGTATCGGGATAGACAAGCATGATAACGAAGGACGGGTCATCACCCTTGAATTTGATAAATGTTACCTGGTCAACGTATATGCGCCGAATTCTCAAAGAGAATTGGTGAGACTGCCCTACAGGATGGAATGGGAGGATGACTTCAGGGCCTATCTGGTTTCTCTTGACAGGATAAAACCTGTAATATTCTGCGGGGACCTGAATGTAGCGCATAAAGAGATAGATCTTAAGAATCCTAATGCCAATCGCCGAAACGCCGGGTTTACCGACGAAGAAAGAAACAAGTTTACCGAGCTTTTGGAAGCAGGATTTATAGATACATTCCGATACTTTTACCCTGACAAAACCGGTGCTTACACATGGTGGTCTTATATGTTCAAAGCCCGCCAGAATAATGCCGGATGGCGTATTGACTATTTCTGCGTATCTGAATCCTTAAAGGATAAAATACGCGATGCGGTTATTCATTCCGATGTGATGGGTTCGGATCACTGCCCTGTAGGGTTACTGATTGATGATGATTGTTTTTAACTGACAGTTGGGCGGGTACAAGATTCTCATTTCGAACGCCTTTAAGCACGCAGGTTTATAAAAACAATATGGACGTTTTTATGACCTCCGCTTGCGCTCCGTCATGTCCCGAACGAGGGGTCTTCCCCTCATGGGTCGCTCATACATTTCAATAAATTTACCGCTCGGTGGTCTTTCCTCCGAAGCAGATCAGCTTATCTCAATGAGAAACCTTGTACCCGCCTGCCAATGTCATCCTGAGCGAAGCGAAGCGGAGTCGAAGGATCTATAATAGTTAACACAAAAGATTCTTCGCTGACGCTCAGAATGACAGCATATAGTTTCATCCTGCGAAAAGATTTACATCAGGAATTAGTGCGTTCAATCCATCCATTGTACTATTCCCTTTAAAACATGAATAGAATAGATTGTCCAATTCTTATTCTTTGGGGAGTGGTATTGTGGAGGCTTTGGAACGCGCTTATGTTTTTGAAGATATTAAAGACAATATTCATGGGCTTTCCGAGTCCGAGGCGGCCAAAAGACTTGAAATCCATGGCAGGAACGTTATAAAGCAAGGGAAAAAAAAGTCCTGGCTGAAAACATTGTTATCCCAATTCACTGATTTAATGATAATTATCCTGATAGTATCGTGTATCATATCATTTTTTATGGGTGAGAACAGCGAAGGTATTGCAATTCTTGTTATCCTTGTCTTAAACGGGCTTCTGGGATTTATCCAGGAAATGAGAACCGAAAAGGCTATTGAAGCTCTCATGAATATGGCGGCTCCACATGCTAAGGTAATCCGGGATGGAAAAATCAAGGATATTCCTGCCGATATGGTAGTGCCGGGAGATTTGATTGTGATTGAAGCAGGAGACCGTGTTCCTGCTGATTGCGTGGTTATAGAAGGTAATTCCCTGTTTTTGGACGAATCAATGCTGACCGGCGAATCTATACCTGCGTCTAAAAATCAAATAAATAAAAGAACTTACAGGCAGGACGGGATTACCAATTCGAACATCCTGTACATGGGAAGCATGGTGACCAATGGCAACGGGAAGGCAGTTGTGACAGCAACCGGAATGAATACCGAAATGGGCAGGATAGCCGATATGATTGTAACGGCAGGAACCGAGGAAACGCCTTTACAAAAAAAGCTGGAAAGACTGGGAGAAATAATAGTTACTTTTTGCCTGATTATTTGCGGGTTGGTAGCTCTTATGGGCATTTTAAGAGGAGAGCCCATAGTACAGATGCTTTTGGGGGGAATCAGCCTGGCTGTCGCGGCGGTGCCTGAAGGGCTTCCTGCTGTTGTAACCATAGCATTGGCTATCGGCGTCCGGAGAATGGTACAACGAAACGCGCTGATAAGACGCCTTCCTGCTGTAGAAACTCTGGGCTGCGCTACAGTAATCTGTTCGGATAAAACAGGAACCCTGACCGAAAATCGTATGACGGTTGTATCGGCTTATGCCGGAAAATGCTTGTATAATCTTGAAAGAAATTTTAACGGCAGGATGGTTATAGTCAGCAAGGGAAGAGAGATTAAACAGGATAAGGCTTTCGCGTTAAGGCTTCTTTTAAAAACAGGCTTAATCTGCAACAATGCCCGTCTTGCCGAAGTTAAGGACAAAAAAGCCCAAACCATAGATATAGAAGGAGATCCGACAGAGGTTGCTTTAGTGCGGGCAGCCTTAGATTCAGGCTTGGATAAAAATACGGTGGATTCATGTTACAGAAGGGTAAAGGAGATTCCTTTTGATTCTGATCGGAAATTGATGTCGGTAGTAAGCAGAACAAATAAAGGAGAGCTTTTTCTCTTTGCCAAAGGGGCGCCGGAAGTAATACTTGATAAATGCAGCAGGATATTGGTCGGAGAATATGAAAGGGAGATGACTTTAAGTGAACGTGAAAACGTAATGAAAGAATGCAGGAAAATGACGGCCATGGCTCTCCGGGTAATTGGCTTTGCCTATAGAATCGTTGAAAAAAGTCAACTGTGGAGTGACAAATTAGAAGAAAAAATGGTGTTTATAGGTCTGGCGGGAATGACTGATCCACCCCGGAAAGAAGCGATAGATGCAGTTTTCAGATGCAGAATGGCGGGGATAAAGACGGTGATGATAACCGGCGATCATAAGGAAACTGCAAAAGCGGTAGCTGCAGCCCTGGATATATACCGGGAAGGGGATAGAATATTGACCGGCGCTGAAATGGATCAATTAAGCGATAAGGAATTGGAGAATATATGCAATGAAACAACGGTATATGCCAGAGTGTATCCGAGACATAAGCTTAGAATAGTCAGGGCATACAGGGCTAAGGGCCATATCGTGGCCATGACGGGCGACGGAGTCAATGACGCCCCGGCTGTTAAGGATGCCGATATCGGGATCGCCATGGGTAAGTCGGGTACTGACGTAACCCGTCAATCCGCCGCAATGATTCTTATGGATGACAATTTTTCCAGCATAGTGGCAGCGGTTGAGGAAGGCAGAAATATTTATTCCAACATAAGAAAGTTTATACGTTACCTATTGTCCTGCAATGTCGGAGAAGTTCTTACCATGTTCCTGGCTTCATTGATTGGATTGCCCATCCCCCTGATGCCGGCTCAAATATTAATAGTCAATCTTGCAACCGATGGATTGCCGGCTATCGCCCTGGGGCTTGAACCTGGAGAACCGGAAATAATGAACATGCCGCCCAGGTCACCAAATGAAAGCATATTCGCCCATGGGCTTTCAGGTATAATCGTTACAAGGGGTATATTAATTGCACTTTCGACACTAGCAAGTTTCCTGATAGTATTTACTAACAGTAAAAACATAGCTACGGCCCGGACGGCTGCACTGGTTACACTGGTTCTTTCGCAGCTTATCCATGTTTTTGAATGCAAGTCCGAAACCAAGGGACTATTTGAGATTAAACTGTTTTCAAATATGTATCTTGTTCTTGCGGTTATAAGTTCGTTAATAATGCTTCTGGGAGTAATATACTTGCCTTTTATGATTCCCGTATTTGGGACTGTTCCCTTAAATTTAAATGAATGGATGATATCAGGCGGAATAAGTTTATTGGTTCCTGTGATTTTCGGAATATGGAGGGAGAGGAAGAACAGAAAAAAAGGACTTTGCTGATACCATGACTTTTCTCACGGTGTTTCCACGGTTAATGGCATCCTGAGAGGCGCATTACTTTCTAATGTCATCCTGAACGGAGCAGAGTCAAAGGACCTTTTTATAGTGATAAAAATATTCTTCGCATACGCTCAGAATGACATATTTTGGTCATCCTGAGCGGAGCGAAGCGGAGTCGAAATATCTTTAATACAGGCACGAATATTTTTTACCGGACCACGGATTATACAGAACAAAGTCATTTACTTTGCCCTGTCTTTTATTGCCCGGCCTTTTATTTGGTTGCCATATTAGTTATACTTAAAGTAATGTAAATTTTTTTGCCCATTAATTCAAAAGGAAGGGTACAAATAATGTTATCAATACAGAATGTATCCAAAACATACTCAAAAGGTAAAGTAAAAGCAGTTGACAATATTTCGCTGTCAGTAAAAAAAGGAGAAATATTCGGATTTTTAGGACCTAACGGCGCAGGTAAAACCACTACAATCAAAATGATTACCGGGATTTTGCCCATAGATGAAGGCAAAATTATGGTTTGTGGATATGATATTGAGAAAGAACCCATTAAAGCCAAGATGAGCATGGGTTTTGTACCCGATACCCATGATATTTATGAAAGGCTTAAGGGTATTGAATATCTTAATTTTATTGCGGATGTGTATGAGGTTCCGTCCGATGTAAGAAAAGAACGGATCAATAAGTATCTTGAAATGTTTGAAATGACTAAGGCTGCCGGGCAGCCTATTAAGAGTTATTCCCACGGCATGAAGCAGAAGATAATCGTCATGGGAGCACTTTTGCACCAGCCGCCGCTTTGGATAATGGATGAACCCTTGACGGGATTGGACCCGAAATCAGCCCACCTTCTTAAGGAAGAAATGAATAACCACTGTGCTAAAGGAAATACCGTTTTTTTCTCCACTCATGTGCTGGAGGTAGCGGAAAGGATATGCCACAGGGTAGGAATTATCAACAAAGGAAGAATTATTGCCGTTGGTACTATTGATGAATTAAGGCAGTCGAAGGATTCCTCATTGGAGAGCATATTCTTGAGTCTGACCGAAGAAGGAAGTGGCATAAATGCGTAAATTTTTTAGTCTGATGAAACTTCAGATAAACGCAAGATACGGACTGTCAAATCTTTTATATTACGCAAAAAATGATAAAAAAGCTCTGTTGAAAAGTTTAGGAATGGGTCTGGTTGTTCTTATAGCCATAGCTGAAGTGGTAGGATTGTACACTTTTATGATGGTCCAGCTATATAAGGGTGCTTCCGCGGCTAATATACCTCAGATAGTATTGACAATGGCGGCGGTAGTTACCGGAGTTTTTGCGCTTGTATTCGGAATTTTCTATATACTGAGCGGCATATTCCTGGCAAAGGATACCGAGTTTCTTGCAAGTTTGCCCCTTTCCCAGGGAAGTATCTTTGCTTCAAAATTTTTACTTGTATTATTGGGTGAATATCCTTTCGCTTTTTTCCTTATGCTTCCTCCGGTCATTATTTACGGGTTTAATCAGAATATGGGCGTTGTCTATTATCTTATGGCGCTTATTTGCATCTTGTTTATCCCCCTGGTGCCCCTTGTCGTTTCCTCATTTCTTTCGCTGCTGCTTATGAATATAGTCGGCAGATCCAGACGTCGGGATTTAATAACTGTTATCGGGAGCATAATCCTGGTTATAGGAATATTTTTAGGCCAGAACTATTTAATTAGCCGAATGCCCGATAATCAGCAGGAGTTCCTGGCGGAACTTGTAAGGAACAGCAACATGGTTGTTGAATTCATGGGCAGGGCATTTCCTCCCGCAATATGGATAACGAAGATCCTTTCGGGTACATTTAATGAGGCAGCAATCAATTTGGCATATCTGCTCATTGTTTCGCTGGGCGCTTTCGCAGTGGTTTACCTGATTGCATCGTTTATATTCCATAGGGGGGCGACTGCCCAATTGGAAACCGAAGCTTCAACAGGAAAAACCCGGCTGAGTTACAGGAGCAGCTCACAAGTATTGGCTATTTTCAGGATTGAATGGTTGATTTTACTGAGAACGCCTATTTACGCCTTAAATTCATTTGTTATGATATTTGTGGCGCCTTTGGTCATGATGATGCCTATGTTCGGGGGTAATTTGGCCCAAGGTTCGAATTTGCAGTCCCTGTTTAAGCTTATTGAAAGCAACGCGTCAACCACTTTATTGCCAATGATTGTAGCCGGGGTGATTACACTGTTTGTACTGATTAATCCTGCCGTATCCAGCACATTCTCAAGGGAAGGAAAAAACATCTGGATACTTAAGAATATCCCGGTCAAACCGGAAATCCAGGTATATGGCAAGCTTTTGGCCGGATATTCCATATCGTTGACAGCCGCAATACTTACTGCTGTTGTGGCCATGTTTTCATTTAGAATTCCTCCTGCGGCGACCGTAATGGCAATAATACTGTCTGCCGCCGCATTGGTGCCCATAAGCGCCGTAGGCATTTATATAGATTTGATGCGGCCGAAATTGGTATGGAATAATCCGCAGGAAGCCATTAAACAGAATTTCAATGTTGTTGTCGCAATGCTCCTGGGCTTTGTGGCCATTACAATATTTGGAATGATAGGGTACTTTGTGGCCGTTTCCATACCAAATTCTTTTGCGGCATTCGTAATAATGCTGGTTATTCTTCTGGCATTTTCATATATTTCAGTCAAAATCCTTAAAAACGTGGCCCAGGGCGCTTTCAGGAGAATTGAGGTTTAGCGGTATGGTCTAATCCTCATCGGCAGGTTCAGCTATACCAAGGCAATTATTGATTGCTGAACCAAAGGATATTGCATTGGTTCCGTACTTTTCTCGGTTACATCCAGCCATGACTCATCGATTCCGAAAGGTTCAACTTTATCGGTATATCGTTCGTATATTTGATTAACGATTCTTGAATACTTTTTATATTCATCATGGTGAGGCGGAACCAATACAAGATCGGGGCATTTCTTCTTTGCCTCCCATATGGTCTCGGCGGTTTGCACATTATATTTTTTGGCCAGTTCATTTTTAGCCAGGATTATTCCATGTCTGTTTTCAGGGTTTCCGCAAACTGCCATTGGTACATTTTTAAGCTCGGGCGAAAGAATACACTCCACAGAAGCATAGAAACCATTGCAATCACAGTGCAGTATCGTTCTGTCCATGTTTAATCACCAGTCTCCTGAAAAGTGGTTAATGAAGCAGTTTACGGCGCTAGAAATTACTGATAATCTCACCCCAAATATCAAGTTCCAGCCGCATATCGGGGGTATCCTTATGTTCCGGTATATTGCCCAGTCTCCAGATGGAAAGCCCTTTTATTCCGAATAGTTTCGCAAGTTTAATCTTTGCTGCTATACTCCGCTGGTTCTCATACCAGATTACATTATCTGTACCGTCTTCACTATTATAGAACTTGGCATACGGATTCTGGCTGTATTCAGAGTAGTTTAACTGGACTCCGGTAAGGAACCTTTGTATCAGCTGGCTGTATAAAGGATGGTAAGGAACGGACCTTATGACTTTGCCGTCTTTAAGCTTCCATTGAACCGTATCCATTGAAAGCTGCAACCATATTTTATTAATGTCCCGGACCCCTGAAACAGGGTCTGTAATGCTCTTCAAGGCGCAATAAACCTCGTCTATGGGGGTAACCGGAGTGTCGGTGTAACCCCGCAGCATTTCTTCCTCGCTTAGTGAAACGGCATCGTAGTCATGGGCCATAAGGATCACTTTGTCCGCGATTTCGCCGATAGTTCTATAATCATATCCGTCAAAATAAACCTGCCCCGGTTTTCCCCTGGGATGGACAGCCACGTACAATTTTTTGCCTGTCTTGGAAAGCTCCGCTTTAAGCTCTGTTAAAAACTCGTTATATGCCTGTTTCAGGGTATCTCCTTTTAACCCTTCAAAATCCGATACCATTCCATCAAAGCTGAAGGAATAACCATATTTTTTAGTTTCATTAACCATGCTTACCATGGCGTTAATCACCGGCTTCCTGATTTCCGGGCGTGTAACGATGTATTCAGCCAGTTTCACGGTTTTGCCGGTGTCAGGGTCAATTATGTTCTGATCTTTGACGAAGAACATAAGCTGGCGGGAAACATTGTTGTCCGCAGCTTTTTTAAGCACTTCCTCATATCCTTGCGGTATGTAGTAGGAGTTGTCTCCTCCGTCGGTATTAATAAAGACCTGCCTTGTGTTTTCGTCATATTCCAGCTGAGCCCAGCCAAAACTTACGGAATCCAGCTGCGAAAACTTGTCAATCTGGCTTGAGGAGCTGATCGCATAGAAAGCATGCAGTTCTTGCATAGGAGTGTTGAGTTTATCATACATGCGGATCATCATTGCGGCAGCTTGCTCTCTTGTCGCAATGCCGTTGGGGCTGAAAGTATTCGGACCCGTGCCTGCCGTAATACCTAAATCCTTGACTATGGTTATGTACCCGTAATTCCTGGAGACATCGTCAAAAGGTTTTTCAAGTATATCAAGCTGACCTGCCAGGGTGTCATAACCGAGAGCCCTGACGATCATAATTGCCATTTCTTCCCGGGTTATAGGATCATCTGTGCGGAAATAATCGCTGTCCTTTTTGATTACACCGTGAGCAAGGGCTGTTTCAATCGTTCCGTAGAAATTGTGGGCCGGATTCATGTTATCCTTAAAACTTCCCTTATCCGGCTTTATAATATCCCATCCCATAAGCCGTACCAGGTAAGTTATAAACTCGCCCCGGGTAATGATTCTGCCTACACCATACATATTGTTGCCGATTCCTTGGGTAATACCCAGTTCCCTTAAACGGTGGATCTGCTCGTAAGCAAAATGATTGGGCGGTACGTCCGAAAAGGGTTTGACCTGCTGAGCCGATGACTTTGTGATATTAATGAACGGATTAATCAACAGAGACAGAACCAGGCAAAACAGTATCACTAATTTCTTATATGTCATTCCTATCAAACCTTTCAATAAAATGAAATATCGTTAAGTAAAAAATGATACAGCCTATAGGATAATGATATTAAAAACAGTTTTACAAGTCAATCGGTATACGATTCCGTTACTTAGATTCCGGCATTGGAATAATTCTCTTGTTTAGTCCGGACAGTTTTGTGGTAATAACAAATAATATACAAAATACAAAATTATAAATTTAAAGGAAGAAAGGAGTTATTTATGGGCGAAATATTCTATAGATGCAAGGTATGTGGTAACATTGTCGCTTTAATCAAGACCGGAGGCGGGACTTTAACATGTTGCGGCCAGGAAATGGAAAAATTGGTTGCCAACACAGTCGATGCTTCCAAGGAAAAGCATGTACCCGCTGTTTCAGTTGATAACAATATAATAAAGGTAGAAGTGGGTTCGGTGCTTCATCCTATGGTGCCTGAACACTATATAGAATGGATTGCGTTGGTAGCCGATGATAAGATTGAGATAAAATACTTAAAACCCGGAATGGAACCAAAGGCTGAATTTGAATACAATTTTAGTTATGATGAGGAAAAAGTTCCATATACGGACGGGGACGGCGAGATTCCCAATTGCGAGGGACAGCCTTGTAACTTTGTATATACCGAAAAGAAGGCAAACAATGTAAGTATATATGAATATTGCAATCTCCATGGCCTTTGGAAAACAGAAATCAAGTAATTCTAATTTAAAAATAAGTCGTTTCATGCATACATGGATAATAACCTGGGCAGTATTAAAATAAACAAAATACTGTTGAGGGAGTTTATATGGCAGATAATAAATTCAAGGAAAAGCATATGGCTAAACCGATTGAGAAGCATGAAACGGCTGCATGGGCAAATATTGAATCCATTAAACAGGTTTCAAAAGTAAGTATGCCCAGTGATGTGCAGGTTGACAATGCTAAAGAATATGCCGATAGCAATGAAAAATAAAGGGAGCGTCAAGCTCCCTTTGTTTCATCTGAGCGGGTCTATTCTTAGGATCAAACCGGCTTGTCTCAATAAGAAACCTTGCACCCGCCTGCCGATGTCATCCTGAGCGAAGTCGAAGGATCTTATGCCAATAAATGGGCGGGCGCAAGGATCTCATTTCGAACGCCTTTAAGCACCCAGGTCTACAATATCAATATTGCCGTTTTATGACATTCCTCCGCTTGCGCTCCGTCATGTCCCGGCCGAGAGGTCTTCCTCTTACGGGTCGCTCATACATTTTCAATAAAGTTACCGCTCGGTGGTCTTTCCTCCGAAGCAGATCGGCTTATCTCCATGAGAAACCTTGCACCCGCCAGCATTGTCATCCTGAACGGAACGAAGTGGAGTGAAGGATCTTGTACGATAACGCAAAAGATTCTTCGCTTATGCTCAGAATGACAAAAGAGCTCAGAATGGCATTTATCACAATTCCGCCATGCGCTTGTAGCTATTGTAGCGTTCCATTGCGTGTTTTTCTGAGATTTCGTACATTTCATCCGCGATCTCAGGGAACACGTTCTTAAGGGACGAATACCTGACTTCGCTGGTTATGAAATCCTTATAAGGTTTTGTAGGCTCCTTGGAATCAAGGATGAACGGATTCTTGCCTTCCTCCGCAAGCATGGGATTATATCTGTACAACTGCCAGTAACCGGCCTCAACAGCCCGCTTCTCCTGCAACATACTTGTTCCCATACCGGTCCTTATACCATGGCTTATACATGGCGAATAGGCGATAATAAGGGATGGTCCCTTGTAGCTTTCAGCTTCAGTGATTGCCTTTATGGTCTGGTTCATATTGGCTCCCATAGCTATTTGAGCAACATATACATAGCCATAGCTCATAGCCATAAATCCCAGGTCCTTTTTTTTGATTTTTTTGCCGGCAGCTGCAAACTTGGCCACGGCTGCTGTGGGAGTGGATTTAGAAGCCTGTCCGCCTGTATTTGAATAGATTTCCGTATCCATCACGAAGATATTGACGTCATCCCCTGAGGCAAGAACATGGTCCAGACCTCCATATCCGATATCATAGGCCCATCCATCGCCTCCTATTATCCAGAAGGATCTCTTGACCAGGAAATCCTTAAGCTCATATATTTTTGCCAATATAGGATTTGAAAGATGCTCTGAATTCTCAAGTACCTTAACCAAGGCATCCGATGCGCCAACTGTTAATTCGCCATTGTCTATATTCTCCAGCCAGTGGCTTAAGACTTCTTTTACAGCCTCACTAATATCGGAGTTCAGGGCTTCCCGGGCAAGACTGGCGAGCTTCTCCCTTATTTGTTTAACTCCGAGATACATTCCGTACCCGTACTCGGCATTGTCTTCAAATAATGAATTTGCCCAGGCAGGCCCCCTGCCGTTGTTTTTCGGGCTGTAGGCTATTGAAGGGGAGCTGGCAGCCCAGATTGATGAACAGCCTGTTGCGTTGGCTATCATCATCCTGTCACCGTAGAGTTGGGTTAAAAGCCTGATATACGGGGTTTCTCCGCAGCCCGGGCATGCGCCGTTAAACTCAAGGCAAGGTTCCAACAATTGGCTTCCCTTGACTGTTTTTGGATTGAATATACCGGTTTTATTCTTTACCGTTAACGCATACTCCCAGTTTTCGCTTTCGGCAGGAACCAATTCATCAGCCGGCTGCATAATCAAAGCTTTTCCTTTTGCGGGGCATACATCGGCACAGTTTCCGCAGCCTGTGCAATCCAGCGGAGAAATCTGTATTCGCCATGACAAATGTTCCAGACCCTTACCCGTAACAGGTTTGGTTTTGAAGGTATAAGGCGCGTTTCTGACTTCTTCCTCATCCAGCACAAAAGGACGGATGGTGGCATGGGGACACACATATGAACACTGGCCGCACTGGATACATTTCTCGATGTCCCAGAAAGGCAGCATCACGGCTATGCCGCGCTTTTCGTAACGCGTGGTTCCCAGTGGGTGAGAGCCGTCCTCCATGTTTTTGAAGGCGCTCACCGGAAGCTCGTCTCCTTCATGTCTTGCCATTTTTCTTTGAATTTTCTTTACAAACTCGGGCTCGTCTTTTTCTTCCGTGGGTTTATCTTTCGCGTTTTTCCATGCCTCCGGTATCTTTACCTCGATTAAAGCTTTGATTCCCTCATCCACCGCTGCCTTGTTCATATCCACAATTCTTTGCCCTTTTTTTCCGTACATTTCCTCGATGGATTTCTTTAAATAGTTTACCGCTTCATCAACGGGGATTATATTGGCCAATTTAAAGAAAGCGGCCTGCATCACCATGTTGATACGGTTTCCAAGTCCTATTTTTGAGGCGATGGATATAGCGTCAATTATATAAAACTTAATATCATTTTGTGCAATATACCGCTTGATTGAAGCAGGAAGATGCTGATCCAGTTCGGATTCGGACCAGGGGCAGTTTAACACGAAGGTTCCGCCTTTTTTAAGCCCCTTCAGTATATCGAAATTATATATAAAGGATTTATTGTGGCAGGCTATATAATCCGCATGATAAACAAGATATGGGCTTCTTAACGGGCTTGGGCCGAATCGCAGATGG
The DNA here is from genome assembly GCA_012728095.1 of Clostridiaceae bacterium. Classification (GTDB taxonomy): domain Bacteria; phylum Bacillota; class Clostridia; order DSM-8532; family DSM-8532; genus DTU059. Next base: position 10,001 of record JAAYFU010000060.1, on the reverse strand, counting down.
GATATTGTTGAACCTCCGGATTTTTTACTGTCGTAGGAAAAGTATCCCTGCACGTATTTATCAGTGTTGTCCCCGATAATTTTTATGGCGGTTTTATTGGCTCCTACCGTACCGTCGGAACCCAATCCCCAGAACTTGCAGCTGATTGTGCCTTCAGGTGTGGTGTCCACGATATCTTCCTCCTTAAGAGAAAGATAGGTTACATCGTCCACAATTCCAATGGTAAATCTGTCTTTGGGGGATTCGGAGCTCAGATTCCTGAAAACCGCAATTACCTGGGAAGGGGTTGTGTCCTTTGAGCCCAATCCGTAACGGCCTCCTACAATAAGAGGTTTGCTGTTTCTGTTTTGGAAAGCCTTAACTACATCCAGGTATAGAGGTTCGCCGGGAGATCCCGGTTCCTTGGTCCTGTCTAATACAGCGATTCTCTTTACCGTGCCTGGTAGCGCCTCATGGAAATGTTTCTCTGAGAAAGGACGGTAGAGATGAACAGTTATTACTCCTGTTTTTTCACCCTTTTGATTAAGGTAATCAACGGTTTCCTTGATTGTATCGCATACCGAACCCATGGCCACAATCACAAATTCGGCATCTTTAGCTCCATAATAGTCAAACAAGTGGTAACAGCGGCCTGTAAGCTCTTTAATCTGTCTCATATAATCCTCGACAATATCCGGGACGGCATCATAAAACCTGTTTTGTACTTCACGGCCCTGGAAATAGATGTCGGGATTCTGGGCCGTGCCCCGAACTACCGGATGATTCGGATTTAAACCCCTGTACCGAAATTCGTTTATGGCGGCATAATCTACTATTTTAGCAAGGTCTTCATAGTCAATCACGTCAATTTTCTGAACCTCATGGGAAGTTCTGAAACCGTCAAAAAAGTGAAGGAAAGGAAGCCTCGCCTTTATAGCCGACAGATGCGCAATGCATCCTAAGTCCATGACCTCCTGGACATTGGAAGAGGCCAGCATGGCCACACCCGTCTGGCGGCATGCCATGACATCCTGATGATCTCCGAAGATAGAAAGAGCATGGGTGGCGATTGCCCTTGCCGAAACATGCAATACTCCGGGAAGCAATTCTCCGCTCATTTTGTAGAGGTTGGGAATCATGAGGAGCAATCCCTGGGATGCCGTATAGGTGGTTGTGAGGGCTCCTGCCGCAAGGGAGCCGTGCATAGCCCCGGCTGCCCCGGCCTCAGACTGCATTTCAACTACTTTTACTTCCTGGCCGAATATATTCTTTTTTCCGTGTGCCGACCATTCATCCACCATCTCAGCCATGGGAGATGACGGAGTTATAGGGAAAATAGCAGCCACCTCGGTAAAAGCATAGGAGGCGTAGGCGGCTGCCTGGTTTCCATCCATTGTTTTTTTAGCCATTATAATGCTTCTCCTTTATTATTTATGTTTTTAAGTGTCAATCCTGATTTAGTATGTCTTATTCATAGAATTTCATTACAATTGATCAATATTTTATGAAATGGGACAGTAAAAACCTACCGTTCGGATAACGGTTATAAAACTCTAATAGATTGAATTCGAACTCTTTCCGTAGTAAAATGTTATTTACGCTTAAATGGAGGATGCATAAAGCCTATGGATAAACTAAAAAAATTCATTTCTTATTACAAACCGTATAAAAGTATGTTTTTCATGGATATGTTCTGCGCTTTTATACTTTCGGGTATAGATTTATTGTTTCCGTCACTGGTAAAGTACCTGATGGATGAGGTTTACAGTTTACGGCCTCAAAACATGGTGCAAATTATATTCCTTACGGGAGCGGGACTATTGGCTCTTTATATTGTCCGTTTCTTCTGCCAGTATTATATAACCTCCTGGGGACATATTATGGGAGCCCGCATGGAATCGGATATGCGAAGAGATTTGTTTAATCATCTGCAAAAATTGTCCTTCTCCTTCTATGATAACGCCAATACAGGAAAACTTATGTCAAGGATAACGAATGACCTTTTTGACATATCGGAGCTTGCCCATCACGGACCGGAAGATATATTCATATCAATTGTTAAGATTTTAGGCGCAGTTATAATAATGCTTACCATGAATGTTCCGCTGACGCTCATATTATTGGCCCTGATGATACTTATTGCCGTTTTTACGGCGAAATACAACCTTAAAATGCGTTCAGTGTTTGCCAAAAACAGGGAAAAAATCGCGCAGGTGAATGCCCAGACCCAGGACAGCCTGGCCGGGATTAGAGTGGTAAAGTCTTTTTCAAATGAGAGTATTGAAAGAGAAAAGTTTGAACACGGCAATATGCAGTTTCTTGAAACCAAGGAAGACAGCTACACAATAATGGGCCAGTTCTTTTCGGGTAACCAGTTCCTGCAGGGTATCCTGTACTTGAGCGTACTTGTCCTGGGAGGATTATTTTTAAGCTATGACAGGATTTCCACTTCGGACCTTATTGCTTATGTACTGTTTATCAATGTGTTTTTAAACCCGATAGACCGGCTGGTGAATTTCACCGAAGCTTTTCAGAGAGGGATGTCCGGGTTTGACAGGTTCCTGGAGATTATGAACACAAAGCCTGAAATTGAGGATTCCGAGGATGCCGTCGAGCTTGAAAATGTTGAAGGCAGGATCGAATTTAGAGATGTTGCCTTTAGCTATAATAATAAAAAAGAGGTATTGAAGAATATAAACATAACCATAGAGAAGGGTCAGACCGTAGCGTTGGTGGGTCCCTCGGGAAGCGGCAAAACAACCTTTTGCAATCTTATACCGCGCTTCTACGAGGTTAATGAAGGTTCAATCACAATAGACGGCAAAGATATAAGAAGTGTGACTTTAGCGTCTCTCCGGCGCAATATCGGAGTGGTTCAGCAGGATGTTTATTTGTTTACGGGTACCATCCTGGAAAACATTCTTTACGGAAAACCGGACGCAACCAGGGAGGAAGTCATACAAGCCGCTAAACTTGCCAATGCTCATGATTTTATCATGGAGCTTGAAAACGGTTATGACACCTTTGTGGGAGAAAGGGGCGTCAAGCTGTCGGGAGGCCAGAAACAGCGAATTTCAATTGCCAGGGCCTTCCTTAAGAATCCTCCCATATTGATATTGGACGAGGCTACATCATCTTTGGATAATGAGAGTGAAAGACTTGTACAGGAATCGTTAAAATTACTGACTAAGGGAAGAACAACCCTGATTATAGCCCACAGGCTTTCCACAATAAAGAATGCCGACAATATAATTGTATTGACGGCAAACGGCATAGAAGAAATGGGCACGCATCAGGAACTGATTGCAAAAGGCGGCGTGTACGCGGCGCTTCACAATGAAGGGGCGCAGCTGTGACGTAGTAGGGGAGAATCAAAGGTCAGGTTTTTAAAGGATTCATATTCCTGACGTATAGTAAAATAAGATCCCTGATGGTTTGCACAACAAATTTCCTGGTTTCGCGGTCTATGCTCCTGAAAGTTTTGAGTATTTTTGCGAAATCCTTTATATGGACCTCGGTTAATTCTCCAAAGGTCTTAGCGTTTGTTGAATTTATTGCGTGGAAGAGTGTGTCAATAAAAACTTCCCGTTTTTCATCCGAGATACTGGACAGCCATTCGTTCAAAGCCTTGTTGATATTCAGCGAGTTGTTGGAAATATTATTGACATAGTGAAAATCATCGCCTTTAATAACCCATGAAAAAGGATCATGTTGCATGATACCAATTCTTGTGCTTTTGACAACCATATAACTTTCCTGGGTCTGCAGCAGCATACCCACAATAGAGGATTGGGGTAATATTTTATGTATCTTGTCTTTTATTCTTGCATACTCGGAAGTGGAAAAAATACTGTCTTTAAAGCCGGGACCATCATGGCTGTAAACCTTTTTAATCCTGTTCTGAACTTCAGACAAACATTTCATTGCGGAATATACCGCGATATTTCCGCCCTTTGAATGGCCGCCTACTATTATATCGCCGTCTACCAGTTTCCCAACTGTATTGAGGTAATGCACCCCCTCCTCCTGTGAGGGGATGGGACTCTTAAATGCCATATTGAAGTCTTCCTTCCATCCCACAAAAGTCATGTCGGTTCCACGATATGAGATGTAATGAGTATGTTGGTCAATTTGGTATGTTACGGCCGAAAACTGCTTTTCCTGTTTATAATCCAGCTTATTCACATAATACTTCATTTCTATGTCTCTGAACCTGGGACTTGCCGCAAGGGCATATAAAAGATTCAGGTTTTTTTCATAGTAAATAACACCTTTAAACATGGTGCTGAAGTGTTCGGCCTTCAATAAATCCCTAATCCGGACCGGAGGGAATTCATTTGAAAAGCCTGGTACAAGACGCTCAAAATCAGCATAGCATAATTGCGACAGTACCAGGCTGTCTACGGCCTTAAATTCTTTTTCTTTAAAGCTGCTTAATTCATTTTTAACATAATCAATTATGTTTTTCATTCAGTGCCTGTCCTGCGATCATTTTGTACTGAACTTATAGACCGTCACATGATGGTAGGTTTGCCCGGCTCTAAGTATGGGAGACGGAAAATGGCTATACATCATTGAGTTAGGGAAATACTGGGTTTCGAGACATAATCCGTGCCATTTGTCGTATATAACGCCATTCTTGCCTTTTCCGGCGCTTTTAAGATGATTTCCCGAATAGAACTGTACGCCGGGTTTAGTGGTCAAGACGGTCATAAGTCGCCCTGATTTCGGATCATAAAGCTGCGCAATCTCCCTGGGGGTATTGCCTGCGGATGTTCTCAATACAAAGTTATGATCGTAACCACTGCCGAATTTCATCTGCTCATTATCGTAGGAGTCGGAAAGACCATCTCCAATGCGCTTAAATTGAGTAAAATCAAATGGGGTATTTTTAACGCTGTGAATTTCGCCTGTAGGCAGCAGCTCCGAGTTTATCGGAGTATAGAAATCGGCATCGATTACAAGTTCATGATCTAAGATAGGCCCGGAGTCATGCCCAGAAAGGTTAAAATATGCGTGATTTGTTAAGTTTACAATGGTATCTTTGTCTGACACGGCATGGTATTCAATTTCTAAGGCATTTTCGTCCGTAAGCCTGTAAATTACTTTTACCTTCAGATTGCCCGGATAATTCTCGTCCATATCAGGACTGAACAAACTCAGCTCCAGAGCTTCGTCCGACAGTATCCTGGCATCCCAAACCTTTTTGTCAAAGCCGACCGTACCGCCATGCAATTGATTGTTACCTTCATTTTTATTAAGAATATATGTTATACCGTTGAGTTTGAAAGAAGCTCCTCCCAAACGATTTGCGTAACGACCTATAAGAGAGCCGAAAAACGGAGATCGGTCAAGGTAATCCTCAAGGTTATCATAACCTAAAACCACATCAGCCAGGTTTCCGTTCTTATCGGGAACATACAGGGACACAACAGTTCCGCCATAGTTCATAATCTCAGCCTTGAGACCGTTTTTATTGGTGAGCGCATAAAGAGTTATACCGGTTCCGTCCGGCATATTCCCAAAAGGTTTAGATGTTATACTCATAGAACATCCTCCGTTCATTTGTAATATTTGCCTTTCCATTATACACCAATGACTGAGTATTTTAAATGCTATGACGGCGATACTTTTGCCGGTTCTAATCAAATTTTAATCTTATTAATAGGCGTCCCTTATTAAAATGAGTTACAATAGACCAGGATATGAATAATATTCCCAAAGGCCAATAATATAACCCTGAAAGGAATGAAGTGAAGAATCTTATATGTCAAAACAAAAGATCCTTCGCTAACACTCAGGATGACGCTTGCGCTCAGAATGACAAGGGAAAGCAACGAAACACTACTTCTATAGTCTTCCTGAACCGAGCGCATCCTCCTGTTGTCATCCTGAACGGAGCGAAGCGGAGTGAAGGATCATATATGTCAACATAAAGATACTTGCTTCCAAGGAGAGTAACATCAGTCGTTTTGTTTATGATAACAGGCAAAATTTACTGATTTGCTTATGGCAACGAATTGTGATGCTTTTGCTGGAGGTGAATAGCTGTATAATAGCTGAGTTTCCGATATACGGTTTAACCATGGTAAAACGGGTATTACTTAATTAAATTAAACTAACGAGGAGAACATGAAAGCTTTATTGATTGCGATAAATGCAAAATACGAACATGAAAATCTGGCTGTATGGTGTTTGAATGCCGCTTGCATGAAACATAATATCCCGGCAGCGGTGAAGCAATACTCCATTAATGATTCGATGCAGCGGATCTGGGCATCGATCCTGGAAGAATCTCCCGATGTGGCTGCCTTTTCATGTTACATCTGGAATCGCGAATTGGTGGTCAAATTAATTGGCGACCTTAAAAAAGCCAGACCTGAATGTATTATTATAGTAGGTGGTCCAGAAGTCAGCTATGAAGGCTCTGAGAATGAATTCTGTTCCATTGGGGCTGATTTTGTGGTGAAGGGCGAAGGGGAAGAAAAGTTCCCATTGTTATTAAAAGCTTTAGCAGAGCAGAACTTTAACGAGGCAAAATCAGTGCTTGAAAAGCCGGATACATGTAAGAAGCGGGATTATACGTCGCCCTATACGGCCGAATATCTCGAACGGATTAAAGACAGGATTGCCTATATCGAGTCATCAAGGGGTTGCCCTTATAGGTGTTCCTATTGCCTTTCTTCTGAAAGCACGGGACTTGTATACTATCCTCATGAGGCGATTTTTGATGATATTAAGAAGCTGGTAAATGCCAAAGCCAGGGTGATTAAGTTTGTTGACAGATCTTTTAATGTGAACGAGGAGCATTCTCTTAAAATATGGAACTTTATACGGGAATTTAGGGATGAAAGAGTAACCTTTCATTTCGAGATTAATCCCGATATCCTTACCAAAAGTCAAATGGACATCCTGCTTTCCATGCCCGTCGGGCTTGTTCAGCTTGAAGCGGGGATACAATCCGTAAATCCCAAAACACTTAAAGAGATCTCAAGGGTAATGAACGTACAAAAGGCCGTTGAAAACCTGAAGACACTTATGGAAAAAGGAAATATCCATATTCATGTGGATCTAATCGCAGGTTTGCCTTATGAAGATATGGATTCATTGAGAGAATCATTCAACACAATTTATCAAATAGGGGTGCATCACCTGCAATTAGGTTTTCTTAAGCTTCTTCACGGAACCAGGATACGGAGGGAAGCAGAATTACATGGTTATAAATTCAGGGATTATCCGCCATACGAAGTTATTGAAAATAAATATATTTCAGCGGCGGAAATGTTGGAGATAAAGGATATAGAAGAAGCTTTGGACCGCACTTTAAATTCCGGAAGGTTTACTTTTACGCTCAAATATCTTGAGAATTATTTTGCTGAGCCGTTTGAATTTTATAAAGGCTTTGCCGGATATCTAAAGAGCCGTGAAAGATTGTACCAGCCTATTGCCGCGGCTACGCTTTTTGAATTGCTGAGGGATTACGCTTTGCAGATTGATGGAATAAACAGGCTGGAACTTGATTCGCTTATTGCGCTTGACTATGCCTGTTCAATGAAAAATACGGTTTTGCCTGAATTTCTTAATGACAGCTCAGTAAAAGCCCTGGACGTAAAAACACTGTTTAGCGAATTGCCTGGATTCGTATGGAAAAATGCGTACAGAAAAAGGTTCATGGTGCTGGAAGGGCGTTTCCCCTTCAAAATTGAAGGCAAAATAACATCCATAAAGAATAGAATGATAGTGGATACTGCAGACATTGATCCTGTTACCAAACGGGCAAATGCCAGTCCTTACAGCGACTTTGCCCAAGATTGAAACAGGATTGAAAATAGAGTAGAATAAATATGTGTATGCAATTATAAACGGTGGTGAAAATAATTGAAATTATCTGCATCAAGTAGAATAATATCCATTATGTCGGGAGCAGCTGTTTTTGCCATATTTTTGTTTTTGGTGCGGGATTTAACACTGGCCCTGATTGCCGGTGTTTTGGGTTGGCTCATTGTGATCCTGTTTTTTTCAAAAAAAGAGAGAGATAATTCCGTTATTGTTGATGGCATGACACGTTCTGACATTAATGAAACCATAAAGAAAGGCCTTAAGCTCACCGGAGGTATGAGACAGGCTGTAAAGAAACTGTCTCAGTTGGAAGTAATTAAGGAAGTTGAGGATTTATGCCGTATTGCAGAATCGATGTTTGACCTGCTTAAAAAGGATCCCAAGGATATCCGTGTGGTAAAGCAGTTTATAACATACTATTTGGAACCTACCCATAAGATAATAGTAAAATATGTTGAGCTTGCTACTACCAGGCCGATGCCGGTTGATGCAGTTGAGACCCTTGAAAGGACGGAGAAATCTTTAAAAAATATAAGGGCTACTTTTCTCCAGCAGAAAGAAAAGATGCTTGCTAATGACGTTCTTGATTTGGATACGGAAATTAAGGTATTTGAGACTCTTGCAAATAACTACAGTACAACATCAACAAAAAATGATAAAAATAGTTTAAATCAGACAAGGAATAGTATATAATTTGTTAAAAAATAAGGAAAGGTTTGGTAATGTATATGATGGAAGCTCAGATACAACCCGCGCCGAATCAGAATAATAATTCAGCAATTGATAATTATGATGTTAACAAGTGGAATGAAATGACACCGGAAGAAAGACAGCAGGTGTTGGATCTTGCGGCACAGATTGATATATCGGATTCTCAAAGTATTATTCAATATGGCAACCTGGCACAGAGTGAAATATCCAAGTTTTCAGACGCCATGTTGGACCAGATAAGATCAAAGGACAGCGGTGAGGTAGGAGAAGTATTAACAGAGCTTCTGGTTAAGGTGCAGGATGTCAACATCGATTCTATAGACCCAAATCAAAAGGGCTTTTCCTTCTCGAAGCTTTTCGGAGGATTAAGAAAGGAAACCCAGAAATTTATTTCCCGCTACGATAAAATAAGTGTGCAGATAGAAAAAATAATTGATCAACTGGACAGGGCAAAGCTTCAACTTATACGCGATATAGCGACATTGGACACAATGTACGAGAAGAACCTGGAATACTTAAAACAGCTTGATATTTATATTATGGCAGGTTCACTCAAGCTAAAGGAACTTAACGATAAAGTAATGCCTGAGCTTAAAGAGAAGGCTCAAAGAACCGGCGACGCTATGGATGCGCAAAAGGTAAAAGATATGGCTGAGCTTATATCAAGATTCGAAAAGAAAATTCATGATTTGAAGCTGAGCCGTATGATTGCGATTCAAAGCGCGCCGCAGATTCGGCTAATCCAGAATAACGACCAAACCTTGGTGGAGAAAATACAAAGCTCTATAATGAACACAATTCCGCTTTGGAAGAACCAGATGGCAATTGCCATTACAATGCTTAGGCAGCAGGCGGCATTGAAGCTGCAAAGGGATGTTACAAATGCCACGAACAATCTTTTGGCACGCAATTCAGAGATGCTTAAGACCAGTTCAATTGAAATCGCCAAAGAAAATGAGCGGGGAATTGTGGATATAGAGACGTTGAAAAAGGTTAATGAGGATCTTATCGTAACCCTTGAAGAAACGCTGAAAATTCAGCAGGAAGGCCGCGAAAAGAGAGCCCAGGTTGAGATGGAACTCAGAGCGATGGAGAATGACCTTAAGAGCAAGCTGATGGAATTAAAAGACAGGGTATGAAAAATCAGTGCAAAATGCTGATGGCTCCTACTTTGATAGTTTCCTGTCAAGGTAGGAGTTTTTTTTAATTAATTTTTGTTATATAAAGCAGGTTGATACTAATTTGAATGGGTAGTTACCGTTATTATCCAAGAACTGAAAGAGACTACAATAACACATAATTCATAATTTAATAAATAAATAATACAAATTTTTTCAAAATATTACTCCCAAATATTGACACATAATAGCATAACTGATATTATCGTAATACAAATTCCATACTAAATAATTTTTGTCAGGAGAATGACTATGAAAAAGAGTATTTCCCTATTCTTAATCATTGCTTATCTT
>JAAYFU010000059.1 GCA_012728095.1 Clostridiaceae bacterium | reverse complement strand
TTTGACGGTATTCAAAGACCGTTGGAAACTATGCGTGCTGTTTCGGGGGACAATATTACCCGTGGTATTAAAGTACAGGCATTAAGCAGGGAAAAGAAATGGGATTTCGTTCCGGTTGCCAAACCGGGGGACCGTGTTCAGACCGGTGATATAATTGGCACTGTTCAGGAAAACGAGGTTTTTGAGCATCGTATTATGGTGCCATATGGTATTGAGGGAACGATTGAGTCCATTGAAAAAGGAAGGTTTACCATTGATACCCCTGTTGCCAGGGTAAAGACTAAAAACGGGGATACTGTTGAATTGACAATGATGCAGAAATGGCCTGTCCGAAAAGAAAGGCCGTATAAGGAAAAGCTTTCTCCAAACGAGCCGCTTATTACCGGACAAAGAATAATTGATACTCTTTTCCCTATTGCATCAGGCGGGGTCGCTGCTATTCCAGGGCCTTTCGGAAGCGGAAAAACTGTCGTACAGCATCAGTTGGCTAAATGGGCAGACGCCGATATAGTTGTATATATAGGTTGCGGTGAACGCGGCAATGAGATGACCGATGTTCTTATGGAATTCCCGGAACTGAAGGACCCTAAAACAGGCCATCCACTTATGAAGAGGACAGTTCTTATTGCAAATACATCCGACATGCCTGTTGCGGCACGTGAGGCGTCTATTTATACAGGAATAACAATTGCTGAGTATTTCAGGGATATGGGATATACAGTGGCTCTGATGGCCGACTCTACTTCCCGTTGGGCCGAGGCTCTCCGTGAGATGTCGGGGCGTCTGGAAGAAATGCCTGGTGAAGAAGGTTATCCTGCATATTTGTCCTCACGTCTTGCCCAGTTCTATGAAAGAGCCGGTAAGGTAAAAACATTGTGTTCCGGAGACAGAGTTGGAGCTATCAGCGCTATAGGTGCTGTATCACCTCCAGGAGGAGATTTGTCTGAGCCTGTTACCCAGGCAACATTAAGAATTGTAAAGGTATTCTGGGGTCTTGATTATAATCTGTCATACAAGAGACACTTCCCGGCCATAAACTGGCTTCAGAGTTATTCCCTATACGTGGATAAACTTGCTGACTGGTACCGTGAGAATATTTCAAGGGACTGGAATAAATACAGAAACGAAATGATGCGTATTCTTCAGGAGGAAGCAGGACTTCAGGAAATTGTCCAGCTGGTTGGTATAGACGCCTTATCGGCTACCGACCGTGTTACATTAGAGGCAGCCAGGTCCATCCGTGAAGACTATCTGCAGCAAAACGCCTTTAATGAAGAAGACACCTATACAACACTAGAAAAGCAATTCAGAATGCTTAAAATTATTCTTGCGTTTTATGAAAAATCCCAGGAAGCAGTCAAAAAGGGCGTAGATATAAATAGGCTCTTTTCAATACCTGTAAGGGAAAAAATCAGCAGAATGAAATATATTTCGCCGACAGAGGGAGACAAACCCTTTGATGAAATAGAGGATGAGCTTTCAAAACAGATTGAATCTCTTATTGGCGGTTAAGGCTGGCAAATTTGCCGCAGGTTGATCCTGCCCTGTAAGAAAGGAGAAAGCAGAATGCTTAAAGAATATAGATCTATTGCTGAAGTTGCCGGACCATTGATGCTGGTTCGAAATGTAGAAGGCGTTACTTACAACGAACTGGGTGAAATAGAACTCGCAAACGGAGAAATCAGGCGCTGCAGGGTTTTGGAAGTAGACGGCAATACCGCATTGGTGCAGCTGTTTGAAAATGCAGTAGGAATAAATCTTTCCAACAGTAAAGTACGGTTCCTCGGCCGTAATCTGGAACTCCCTGTTTCGATAGATATGCTGGGGAGAGTATTCGACGGCCTGGGAAAACCTATCGACGGCGGACCGGCGGTTATTCCCGATAAGAGGGCTGATGTCAACGGACTTCCGATGAATCCCACTGCGAGGGACTACCCTAATGAGTTTATTCAAACAGGTATCTCTGCCATAGACGGGTTGAATACTCTTGTAAGGGGACAAAAGCTGCCGATATTCTCTGCTTCGGGCTTGCCTCATGCCGATTTGGCCGCGCAAATAGCACGCCAGGCAAAGGTCTTGGGAACCGACAGCAAGTTTGCGGTCGTATTTGCGGCTGTGGGTATTACTTTTGAGGAAGCCGATTTCTTTATCAGCGACTTTAAGAAAACCGGCGCCATAGAAAGAGCGGTTCTTTTTATGAACCTTGCCAATGACCCTGCCATTGAACGTATTGCAACACCGCGCATGGCCCTGACTGCAGCCGAATATCTCGCATTTGAAAAGGATATGCACGTTCTTGTTATCATAACCGATATTACAAACTACGCAGAAGCTCTTCGTGAAGTATCGGCTGCCCGTAAGGAAGTCCCCGGACGCCGCGGTTACCCCGGATATCTGTATACCGACCTGGCTACCCTGTATGAACGCGCAGGACGCATCAAGGGTAAGAAAGGTTCCATAACACTAATTCCGATACTTACCATGCCGGAGGATGATAAAACACATCCTATTCCTGACCTGACAGGATATATTACGGAGGGTCAGATAATACTGAGCCGTGAGCTTCATAAAAAGGGCTTGACGCCTCCCATAGACGTATTACCTTCACTTTCACGTCTGAAGGATAAAGGTATAGGCGCGGGAAAAACCCGTGAGGATCATGCCGATACCATGAACCAGTTGTTCGCGGCTTACGCAAGAGGTAAGGAAAGCAAGGAATTAGCGGCGATTTTAGGTGAGGCGGCCTTAACGGACATAGATAAACTGTACGCGAAGTTTTCCGACGAATTTGAAAAGCGGTATGTTTCCCAGGGTTATGAAACAGACCGCAGTATCGAGGAAACATTAAACCTGGGGTGGGAACTGTTATCCATTCTGCCCAAATCAGAGCTTAAACGTATAAGGACATCCCTGATTGAAAAGTATTATCCGGATAAAAACGGATAGACAAGGTAGTTTGACATTATTCGCCATTGAATAGGAAAACATGAAAAAATAAATTTAAGGAGTAAACCATGGCAAGGCTGAATGTAAATCCTACCCGTATGGTGCTGACTAATCTGAAAAGAAAGCTTAGAACGGCACGACGGGGCCATAAGTTATTGAAAGACAAGCGGGACGAGTTGATGAAAAAGTTCCTGGCCATTGTCAGAGAGAACAGGAACGAACGTGAAATAGTTGAAAAAATGCTTAAGGATGTTTATTCCAGGTTCGTTATGGCCAGGGCCGTAATGAGTGACACTCATCTGGAAGAAGCTTTGATTTTCCCCAAACAGAAGGTTACATTAAAAGCTTCGTCAAAAAACATTATGAGTGTTGAAGTCCCTGTTTTTGAGTTTATTACCGAAGGCCAGACAGGGGATGATATTTTCCCGTATGGCTTTGCCACAACATCAGGTGAACTGGATGAAGCCATGATAGCTCTGCAAAAAGTCACTCCTCATTTATTGAGGCTGGCCGAGCTGGAAAAAACTGCACAGCTTCTGGCAGACGAAATAGAAAAGACCCGTAGGAGGGTTAACGCGCTTGAATACGTAATGATTCCCAATATCGAGGAAACCATAAAGTATATTGTAATGAAACTTGACGAGAATGAACGGGGCAATCTTACCCGTCTCATGAAAGTCAAAGACATGATGCTGGAACAGGCCCATCATTTCAAAGAGAAGATGGCTAGAGGGTCTGAGGCATGACTTGGCCCCGGATAATTGGTAAAATGACCGATATTACAACATTAGGCGGTACTCTTTAATATTAAAGAGAATACCGCTTTTTTAATACCTTCTCATTTTTATTGCAGCTAAAAGTAAAAAGTAAGCTGTTTAAGCGGTGGCTTTTGACATAATTCATCACTTGTATTACCATCTAACTGTGAATATGGTTGTAAAGTTGACTTTTTCAATTTATACGGCTATATGAGTTAAAGCTGTCAGTAAAGAAATGATATTTAACATAAGATTGAATGAGTTTTTAGGCTTTTTGTTTGCTAAAAGTAAAATGGATTCAATGGTATAAATATCAAGGGGTGAAACATGTTATGGATTTCTATTCATTGAAATTTGAAAATGGGAAGTTGAGTATTCTTGATCAGACCCTTCTTCCCGGCGAGGAAAGGTATATTGAACTGGATAATATAAAAGATGTTTACGATGCAATAAAAACACTGAAGCTTCGCGGTGCGCCGGCAATCGGTATCGGAGCGGCATACGGAGCGGTAATTGCTGCAATGAACGCGCCGAAGGAAAGTAAGGAAGCTTTTTTTCAGCATTTTAACAATGGCTGCGATTATATTGCGTCATCGCGTCCGACCGCAGTTAACCTTTTCTGGGCTATAAGGCGTATGAAGCAAAAAGCGGAAAGCATGAAGGATATGGACATTGAACATATAATTGAAGGACTGGAAGCAGAGGCCAGGCTTATTGAAAAAGAGGATGAAGAAATAAACTATAAGATTGGAGAGAATTTGCTTGGATTGCTTAAGGATGGAGATACGGTGCTTACTCACTGCAATGCGGGTGCGTTAGCTACTTCCAAATACGGTACGGCGCTGTCAGTATTTTATCTTGCCAAACAGAGGGGAATGAACCTTAAGGTTTATGCAGACGAAACCAGGCCACTCGGACAGGGAGCCAGGCTGACATCCTGGGAGCTTTATAAATCCGGCATAGATGTGACATTGATATGTGACAATATGGCTGCAGTGGTTATGAGCCAGGGGAAAATCGATGCTGTAATCGTGGGATGCGATCGTATCGCAGCAAATGGAGATACGGCAAACAAAATAGGGACCCTGGGACTGTCGGTTCTCGCGAAGCATTTTGGAATTCCTATGTACATAGCGGCTCCCACTCCTTCGATCGATATGGACTGTAAAAGCGGAAAAGACATACCAATAGAGGAGAGAGATGCATCGGAGGTCAGGACCATAAAAGGAATACAGGTTGCCCCTGAACATGTAAAGGTATTCAACCCTGCATTTGATGTTACTCCTGCTGATAACATAACAGCTATAGTAACAGAAAAGGGAGTTGTTTATCCTCCATTTGAAATAAATCTGAAAAAATTATTTAAGGGTGAGCCAAATGAAATACAGGAAGGAAAAAAAGCTGATAATTGAAATCGGGAAAATGCTTTACAATAAAAACTTCGTAGCATCTAACGATGGCAATATAAGTATGCGCGTTTCTGATGATGAGGTTCTGATTACGGCAACAGGCGTACCCAAGGGAGCCATGGGATACCAGGATATAATTACCATAGATATGGGCGGACACGTGATTGACGGAAAAAATAAACCTTCATCCGAGTATAAAATGCATCTTGAAGTATACAAAAAACGCAAAGATGTTATGGCATGTGTGCACGCACATCCCCAAAAAACCACTGCATTCTCGATATGTGAGTTTGATTTTAATGAAGTTATCCTGCCTGAAGTTGTATTGTCCATCGGAAATATTGGGGTGGCAGAATATGCAAGCCCATCATCGAAGGAATTAGCTGGGATAATTGGTGAAAAAGCTTCTGAATATGATGCTATATTGCTGTCAAACCATGGTGCCCTCACTTTGGGTAAGGATCCGTATGATGCCTACTACAAGATGGAAACACTGGAACACTACTTTTCCATCAAGCTTTATACTAAAATTCTTGGAAATGCAAAAGTCTTGCCGGAGGAAGAAAAAGCGCATCTTTTTGACATAAGGAAGAGTGTTTATGGTAAGTAAAAACAATTAAAATGCTTCCTCGAAAAGTGAATCATGTTCATATGAATGTGATTATTGACAGCTTCATTAAAGGCTTGCTTTCATTTGGTCGCGTACCGCTTCCATCCTAAGTTTGGAGTCGGTTTTCAGATCTGTGGTAATTGGGGATGTAGGCTTTCCTATATGTAGTCTCATAACGGGTTTTTTGCAAATTATTCTGCTCAGCCCTTTAGGGGGCTCAAATTTAATCAGCATGGGAACGATGGGCACACGGGCTTTCGCTGCAAGATAGAACGCGCCTTTTTTGAAATCGCGCAGACTGTTGTCATAAGGTCTTAATTCTCCCTCGGGGAAAAAGTGCACTATGCAGTTGTTCATCAAAAGAAACTCCATCTCGTCAAAAAATGTTTTCAGCTCCGTGATGTTCCGGGGAACGGCCATGCCGCCAAGTACCCGCACTATTTTGCCAGGCCAGAGGGAGTTGACGTTCTCCGGAAGAGCCGTGAAGATTACTCTGCGAGGGAAAAATGCCAGGCCAATCAGGGCGCTGTCCAGCAGGTGCACATGGTTGCAGATAGTGAGTGATCTCTTGATACCGCGAAGATTCTTCCTGCCGTAAACCTTGACGCCCAGAACAAACCGTGTCCAGAACGTCAGGAGAGGGTAGGCTATGCATATTTGGAAGAGACGGGAGAAGAGCATGAAAAAGACGCTCCGGTGGTATTCGTTTTTATCCTTGTTGGACATGGACGAATATACTTTGACTATTTTTCTGATGCTTTGTTCCAGTGAGTATTGCTTTCCAAAGCGGGCATATTTCTTCTCGGCTTCTTTAAGCAGATGAATATTGTCAATCCAGAAATCTATCTTTTCAGCCAGCGATTCTGGAGAGCCAGCCTTGAAAAGATTCTGGGGAAATAGAGCAAATTGTGCCGCTGCGCTTCGTTTGCTGTCGGAAATAATCGGGACCAGGCCACATGCAAAAGCCTCGATACACGAAATGCTTTCTATTTCCACGTCGGAGGCATGCACGTAAAGGTCACAGTCATGTATGAGCCGGATCAGTTCTTCGCGATTATAATATCCAAACAAAGGTGGATGAGGAAGTTTTTTTCCCATCCTGCGAAGCTTCTTTTCCCAGGGGCCTTTCCCGGCGAAATAAAGCTGAATTCTATCCGCATAACGGGATTTCATTACCGCGCGGATCAGGACATCCTGCCTTTTTTCAGGAGAAAGTCTGCCGATCATTAGTATCCTGATTGGATTAAGAGTATGATCCCTGGGTTTATCCGGAGCGCAGAACGCCGGATGGACACCGTTAGATATAACGTGCAGCCGCGCTCTGTAACCATGGCTCCGAAGCCGTGCGGCAATAAATTTCGACGGGCAGTGGATATGTGAAAACTTGCGGTAAAAAAACAAGTATAACAAAAAATAAGCCAAATGAGCGGCAGGCGGAAACCATTTAAGACCTATATTGTAAGTTATGTTCTCAGGCTGTATGTGAAAAGCGGCAATTGTGGGAATGTTCATTCGCTTGGCAATTTTCTGTGCCGCGTTTCCCAGTGCCCATGGCTGATAAATATGTACCACGTCGGACCCGGAAACCGCCTTTTCCAGGACTTTTCGCACAGGTTTGGCAAATAGCGTGTTTTGCTTATGAGCCAGCCTGGTCGCAACCGGGACTTTCAGTTCCGGCAGATAAAACATTTCAAAACCGGTATCAGGGTCTTTCCCGCTTTTGGACGGGTCGCCGCAAGTGATTATGCGGATTTGATGGCCATGTTGTGCCAGGGCCTCGGCAAACCTCATCGACGAAATGGTGATACCATTATTGTTTATATTAAAGGTATCATTCACCAGCGTGATTATCATAGAAGCTGGACACATCTCCTTACAAGAGGTTATTACAATTATATAAGTGGTATTACAATTATATTATATAACGAACATAAAAAATAGCAAAATCGGATAGAACTTGATGCGGGGTTTTATATAAATGGAAATGGAATAAAGAAAATAAAACCTGTTTCCAAACGTTTTTCAGCAATACCAGAAAGAAAAGAACAAAAGGGAAAATGGCTGCCCTTACAAGACAGCCATTCTTTATAAATTTATTTGATTAAAGAGTTCTGGCGTATTCGCCGATTTTTTTATCCATGTTCCTTATATGCTGGGTAAGCCAGTTAAGAATCATTTTGTTGGCATTAATAATCAACACGATGTTTCCGCCGGATTCGTTATAATCTTTTTTTAACTTTGCCAGCTCCTCGATAAAAGAGGCATGAGCTTTTTTTTGTGCGTCGATCTGGGGATATTTTATTTTTTCCATGTATGCTTCTTCATCTTTAAAGTGTTGTTTTGTATAGTCATCCAGAAAATCAAATAATTCAATTATGAATTCCTTGGCCCTTCCTTCCTGACCGGCCTTATAAAGCTGATTTGCTTTTTCAAACCATAATTTGTGCTGCTCGTCAATTAAATCAACACCGACAGATAAGTCTTCAGTCCATGTTATAGCCATTTTAAGCCCCCCTTTAATATGATTAAATCCATTATAATGTTTTTTGTTAATATATTCAATAAAATACTAAATTCCGACAATATCATTTCTGCAGAAAAATAACAAAACCACAGAGATATACAATATACTCTGTGGTTCGACATGCAATATGCATTCGTATGGTTATTATGTACGACTAAAATTTTCTGCTTGAGCCTCCGTGTACGCGGCCGGAAGATGATACGTGGGTACTGGAACCTGAGGAAGACGAGCTTTTGGGTTTAAGCCGTCTGTCTATTCTGCTGTACAGGAAAAGGTCCCTGCTTACTTTTAAATTAAAGCTGTTATCTCTTAAATAATTTGTTGCCGCAGGCTGAAAACGGACACTCTTAAGCTGGCCCTTCATTATTCCGGTAACTATCAATGCAAATATCACACCTGCTATAAGAGAAACAATCAGGCGTTTGCCCGAGAGGAAGGGCGTACCGGCCCTGGCTTGCTCAAATATTTCTTCACACAGCTCCACAAAGGTGGAAAAGGCTTTACTGTAATTCCCGTTGGTCAGATACGGCAAAAACTTTTTGTACATATAATTCAGTTTTGTATCTGTAAAAATCCTGATTGCATTTCCATGCGTTGAAATGGCTGCATCCCTGTCAAGAACACTGACAAGCAGCAGGATACCATCATCATTTTTACCATATCCGTAGCCGTAGTAATCAAAGAAGTCATCGGCGTATTCGGTGGCAGTTCTGCCAATACCTTTAAATTTTACTGTTACTATTGCTACCTCACATTTATATTCCTTACTGATTCTTTCCAGTTCGGCATGAAGGATTTCTTTTTCACTGATTGTAAGAAGATCGGCATCGTCTACCAAAAGCGGCAGTTCTCTGTCACTGGCGGCAAACCCTGTTACAAGCGAGGCGACCCAGAATATAATTGTTAAAGAAATTAATAGATTTCTTTTCTTCATGTTTTACGCCTCCTTATAACAATCTCAGTAAGAATAAAGCCAGATATGTGAATGCGCCGAATGCGGCTGTTAAACCGACCAGCCATTTCCAATATGCCGCCTTATCCAGGGGTAAATCACCGACGAACTTTCCTGTCTGTCCGTTCATTGCGAAAGTATATCTTTTGTTATTCCACACGGTATTAAGCAGCCAAACCGGATACAGCGCATATTTTGCCTTGCCGTTTTGTAAACGTATATTGCTGCTCTCCAGCGTAACCGTTGCATATCCGGTTACGGTTGAGGCAAAGAGTTGTTCTATACTGCGCCTTATACGTGCATTCGCGCGGGCAATGCTTTCATCGGCTTTAACATCGTACTTGTCTGCCAGATAACCGGCCAGGTAAGCCGTCTGGAAATCTACTGCATCCGAAAAATCATACGGTTCGATTGATTCCATTAAATCATCCGGCATTTTTGTGGAGCCGTCCACCGGAACTCTTTCAAAGGCGAGGCTGCCGCTTCGTAATACTGAAAAATATCTGGTCTGGGTATAAATATAGTTGTTATCGCTCCAGGTACGGACTTTTGTTGCTCTGTAACGGAAATTTGCATCAGCGTCGGCGTCAAACAGCCAAAAGGGCACATAAATGCCTTTTATTTCTTCAATCCTGTTTTCATCTTTAAAAATCTTCGGAAGCAGCTTCTTGCCCTGCAAATGCTTCATAAGTCCTTCTTTTGCCGCTTTTTTGTCCAGTTTAAACGGAATTACATAATCCGGACGTAAAATTCCGGATAACTTACCCACCATAACTACCGGATTATTGCAAAAGGGGCAACTGGTGGCTGCCGTATTTTCATCGGCGACAATTTCGCCTCCGCATGACTTGCATATGTATGAATAAATTTTTGAAGCTTCGCTCTCATCCCATTGGCTTCCGGCCTGGGTTTCCCACTCCATTTCATCCGGCTGGTCATTTTTTAAGGCTTCATCATATGCCTTAAGGGATTCCATTTCAAATTCGGCATCACAGTATGGACACTTCACTTTTTGAAGCCTGCTGTCAAAACCGATGGCTCCGCTGCAGGAGGGACACTTGAATTCAAGCAGTTCCAGAATAACCACTTCCAATCTGTTCTGTTATAATAGCTTTACCAGGCCTTTGAATTTAAGTTTAAGGTTATGCCCTGTCATTTTCATCGAACATATCGCCGCATTCAGGGCAGAATTTAGGCGGCTGAGCGGGGTTTTCCGGTTCCCATCCGCATTTGTTGCAGCGGTAACGAACTGTTCCTGTTGGCGCCGGTTTGCCGCAATTGTAGCAGAATTTGCCTGTGTTGACAGTGCCGCAGGAGCAGGTCCACGGGGAAGAAGTTGTCGGCCTGGGTCTGGCGCAGTTGGTGCAGAAGTTACCTGAATTTTGAGTACCGCATGTACATGTCCATAAACTTGAACTGCCGATTGAAGCCTGGGGAGGGGTGGTTTGCTGGGATTGCTGCTGACCCATGGCAAAAAGATTCTGAGCGTTAATGCCACCGGCCTGCTGGGCCATACCCAATCCCATAAAGCCTGTCATGGCTCCGGCTGTGTTTGATGCAGCTGATTTCATGGCATCTGCCTGGGCACCGACAAGTGTTGCCGCAGCCATAGTCGGATTTTGCAAAATATAAAGACGCTGTGCTTCTTTTAACATTGCGCTGTCTTCATCGGGAAGAGTGATGTTGTTAAGAGCGACCGATACTACTGCGATACCTCTTAAATTCAGCCATTTCTTTGTCAGGGCTTCATTCATGGCCTGAGCCAGTTCTTCGGTATGAGCAGACAGCTCAAAAGGCCTTATTGCAAGTTGTGATATTTTTGCAAACGCAGGCTGAAGCGCCGAAATAAACTCGGCTTTCAATTGGCTGTCGATCTCATCACGTGTGAATTCGGATTCGACATTTCCGCATACATTTGTATAGAACAATAACGGGTCCACGATTCTGTATGAATATATACCGGAACAGCGAATCGATGTGTCAATATCAAGATTTAATTTATGGTCAACAACACGGAAATTAATGGGGGTTGGCGTACCAAATTTATTATCGACTATTTCCTTTGTGTTGATATAGTATACCCGCTGGTCTTTTCCGGGATCCCCGCCATATGTAAATCTTTTGCCTATGGCCTTAAAAGTTTCTTTTATGCTTTCCGAAAGATTACCGGTAAATAAGCTCGGTTCGCTGGATGTATCATATATATATTCACCTGGCACAGCGCAAACATCAACTACTCGCCCCTGCTCAACTATGATCACACATTGACCGTCTGCCACGGCTATGCCTGACCCGTTTGAAATGATATTATCAGTAGCCTTGACATTAGAAGAACGTCCGGTAATACGTTTTTTCCCTTTAGTTACCAAAACTTCCTTCGGCATTGCTTCACAGTAGAAGAATTCCTTCCATTGATCGGCCAGTACTCCGCCTATCGCGCCTACCGCAGCTTTAATAAGACCCATAGAAAATCTCCTTTCAATTATATGATTTTACAATATTTCGGCTGAATATTTTAAAATATTTCAGCATCGCAATTACAACCAAGAATAAATATTTCCTGATTCCAGGGAAGTCCGGCTTAAATTCGTTTTCAAACCATTTGAAGAGAGAACATTTTTATGCTGCTATAACCCGGGAACTTAGTAATTGCATATAAATCCAGTATATATCTTTATTCACCATTTGTAAGTAGTAATATAATTAAATTTTTCTAATTCTCCTAATGAAATTGTTATTTTTTGAGCGAACCCAATATCCCTCTTATCAATGTTCTTCCCAGTTCACGGCCAATTGTGGTTACGGCGGAATTTGCAGCCTTTTCTATTACTGAAGTTTTTGGCCTTCCGGGCGATTTGCGCTGCTGCTTTCCCTTTTGGCCCAATTCTTTCTCTTTCCGGATTCTTTCCTGTTCTTTGAGTGATCTGGCCTGTAATATCTCGTAAGCCGATTCCCGGTCTATGGCAGTGTCATATTTCTCGCCTAAAGATGAGTTGTTGATAATTCCCCTTCTAGTCAGCTCATCCAAAACGCCAAATGAACTTTGAGGAGGAAGAATATATGCTCTTTGGACAACGGAAGGACGACCGTCGGCGTCAAGACAGGAAATCAACGCTTCACCTGTTGCAAGATTAGTAATGACTTCTTCGGTGCTGAATTCCGGGTTTGGACGGAAAGCATCGGCAGCTGCCTTTACTTTCTTTTGTTCCGAAGGAGTATATGCCCTTAAAGCATGCTGAATCTTATTCCCTAATTGTCCTAAAACATCCTGGGGCAGATCGGCCGGGTTTTGTGTAATAAAGAAAATGCCGACGCCCTTTGAACGTATTAAGCGTACCACCTGTTCAATTTTATTGACGAGAATCTTTGGAGCGTCTTCAAATAACAAATGGGCTTCATCAAAGAAAAAGACCAATTTCGGTTTTTCTAAATCACCTGCTTCAGGGAGTGTTTCAAAAAGCTCCGAAAGCATCCATAGCAAGAAGGTAGAATAAAGAAGCGGAGAATTAAACAGCCGCACACTATGCAGAATGTTTATGTAACCGCGCCCATCTGGAGTTTTCTGCATCCAGTCCCTGATATCCAAAGCCGGTTCCCCGAAAAAGAGGTCGCCGCCCTGGTCTTCCAATGCGATAAGGCTTCTCATAATTGCGCCGATACTTTGGGGAGAAATATTGCCGTATCTCATTGTAAATTCTCTTGCATTGTCACCCACGTACCTGATCATTTCCCGTAAATCCTTGAGGTCCAACAACAATAAGCCTTGCTCATCGGCAATACGAAAAGCAATATTTAATATTCCTGATTGAGTCTCATTCAAATTCAGAAGTCTTGACAGGAGCAAAGAGCCCATTTCTGAAATGGTTGTACGCAGCGAATGCCCGTTTTCACCGTAAATATCCCAGAATCTCACGGGAAATGATTTGAATTCAAATGACTTTATACCAAGCTTTGACAATCTTTCCTGAATTGCCGGTGAATCAACACCTTTTGCTGCCATACCCGAAAGATCACCTTTAACATCTGCCAGGAAAACAGGCACGCCCATATCACTGAATGATTCAGCCAATACTTTTAGAGTCACTGTTTTACCGGTACCGGTCGCACCCGCAATTAAACCGTGACGGTTGGCCATTCTGGGAAGGAGATAGACCGGATTTTCATTTTGTGCAAGCCATATCGCATCATTAACAAACATTATGACACTCTCCCCGAATCTTAATTATTCATTTGCTTTATAGCCATAAGTGGGCAAGCAAACTTGTTAAGCTAATTATAAACTATTAAGAAAAAGTATGTCAAAAAAAAACATATCGGGAATAAAACCAGATTTCTTACAGCACCTTTATTTCTATCCACAGCTTCAAAATTTCGGACAGCATTAGCTTATTTACGCCTAACTGGATTTCCTTCCCATTCATCCTCATGATTCTTTTGTCGATGATAAGGGTTATGATATCCGGGTCTATACTTTTAATCTCGTTGCCTAATAAAATATTGTATTTTTCTATTACTGTTTTTTCGATATGCATGATTTCCAGGTCATCGATTTCATTTTCGTTATATAACAATATTACTTCTATATCTTTCAAAACATATTTTTTTGAATTGATTGATTTTTCCAGGCTTTCAAGTTTAGCGTCTTTTTCCGATATAGTGTTTTCAAGAGCCGCGATTCTTTCGTAGAAAGTATCTATTCTATAGCTTACCAGCATGAAAGCCAGTATGCTGCCGGTTAGGATTCCGGTTACCAGTCCTGTGTAGAAATTCAAGAAATATTTATTGGCTTTTGCTTTTATTGCGGGTTGTGCCATAACGCGCCACACCTGTGTATCAGTTTAATAAAAAGATATCCTGTATTTGCTCCCAAGATTGCGGTCAGAACGTAAACAGCCTGTTTTAATATTGTTTTGATTTCTCCCTGAAACAGCCCCTTTTCTATAACTGCGAAGGAAGAAAAGGTACCCCCAAGGGCAACAGCCATTGCCCAGATTTTTATGGATCTTGCCAGGTCAAGCATGGCTTTCAGAGGAGGATGATCGGTTATGACGGCACCTATACCGGCGAAAAAGCTTGCTCCGACTATCACTCCGAAAGCTATCAGAAAATTGTTAATCAGATTCGATAAAAAGTCGGACATTTATCACCGCCTCATTGAAGAGTATGATTAAAGAAGCGTACATATTCCGATACTACAAGAAAATAGATTTGTTTGTTATACTTGATTTTACGGCGGATCATGTTATTATAACAGGGGCCTGATATTGTGATTGTCATAATAATAATCGGAGGACATTAATCAACATGACAACATTTAAGTACGACACGCATGTACATACAAAAGAGGTTAGTTTCTGCGGTAAAGTACCGGCCATTGAAGTGGTAAAATTGTATAAGGATGCCGGATATCACGGTATAGTTGTAACCGATCACTACTTTGATTATTTTTTTGAAAGCTTAGAGAGCCTAACCTGGGACGAAAAGATAGATTGTTACCTGAAAGGCTATAATATGGCTTTGGAAGCCGGGAAAAAGCTGGGGCTGAAAGTCATACTCGGGATGGAGATAAGATTTACCGAGAACGAGAATGATTACCTGGTGTATGGGTTCGATGAGGAATTTCTGAGAGATAATAAAGAACTTTATAAATTGAGTTTGAAAGAATTCAGGGAATTGACAAAAGATAAAAACATTCTGATATTTCAGGCTCATCCTTTCAGACCGGCAATGATACCGGCACCGCCGGAATTGCTGGACGGTATTGAAATATTTAACGGAAATCCGAGGCATAATTCCAACAACGACCTGGCATATGAGTATGCTTTGAAAAACCGGCTTCTCATGCTATCAGGCTCCGATTTCCACCATAGGGGAGACGTTGCTGCCGGAGGCATCGTTATTTCCAGGAGTATTGATAACTCCAGGGAGTTCTCGGATATAATCAGGAATAATAAAATAATAGAACTTATTCAATAAAATAGAGGGGACGACCGGCTTGAAATCTATATCGGTTATCCCCTTTTCAGATCCTGTGCCCGAATTAATCAAATCAGAACATACCCTGAGATTTATCTATACTATACTCGATAATATGGGCAATATACATGTAAATGTTTGTTTTTGCCTGTTAATCAATAAATCTATCAATACTGTTTTGTGATAATAAGAATAGCACTGCGAAGTTAATTGGTAATCGAAAAGACAATCAGCTTGACAAATGATATTGAGGGTATATAATAAAACTATAACCCCACCCGTGGTGGGGTAGGGAGGAGGAGTATTAAAATTGCAGAACACGGAAAAAGTGCAGGTAATGAATCTGTTAAAAACCGTAAAAGGCCAAATAGAGGGCATAATTAAAATGTTGGAGGATGACAGGTACTGTGTGGATATATCCAAACAGATTCTTTCCGTTCAGGGACTTCTGAAAAAAGCTAACTTAAAAATCATTGACCAACATATTAAGCATTGTGTCAGGGCGGCCTTCAGCGAAGGCGAAGCTGCAGGAAACCAAAAGGTCGATGAAATTATATATTTACTTGATAAATATTTGAAATGACAGACAACAGGAAGGTGGGAATATGAAAAAAACGACATTGGGTATAACGGGTATGACATGTGCTTCCTGTGCTAAGGCCGTTGAAAGAAGCGTACGCAAGGTGGACGGTATATTAGCTGCCGATGTTAATATTGCGACTGAGAAGCTTACGGTTGAATTTGATGATACAAAAACTGACTTGGAAAGAATCAAGGAAGCTGTTGTGAAAGCTGGTTATGGATTACAGGAAGATAATGAACACAAACGTGAGATTATTCTGCCCATTTCCGGAATGACGTGCGCATCCTGTGTAAGAGCCGTTGAACGCGCAATAGGAAAATTAGAAGGCATAAACGATGTTAGCGTGAATTTGGCTACCGAAAAAGCGAAAATTGTGTATGATTCTTCAAAAGTCAGGATTTCGCAAATAAAGGACGCTGTAGCCAAGGCCGGGTATAAAGCTCTTGATATAGAAACGGGGAACCAGGCTGATTATGAAAAGACAGAGAGAGAAAAGGAAGCAAAAACGCTCTGGAAGAAGTTTATACTCTCCATCATTTTTACCGTGCCGCTTTTGTATATTGCCATGGGGCCCATGATAGGACTTCCTTTACCCGATATAATATCACCTCATATGAATCCTTTAAATTTTGGCCTTGTCCAGCTTGTGCTGGTAATTCCTTCAATCATTGCCGGTTATAAATTCTATACCGTCGGCTTCAGCAGGCTTATCAGGCGTGAACCCAACATGGATTCATTGATCGCGGTAGGGACCAGCGCTGCTTTTATTTATGGCATATACGCAATTATCCAGATATTTAACGGGAAAAAGGAATATGCCCATGATATGTATTTTGAGTCGGCGGGAGTCATTATTTCATTGATCCTGCTGGGAAAATTCTTAGAATCCGTAACGAAGGGCAGGACTTCAGAGGCCATTAAAAAGCTTATGGGACTGGCTCCGAAAACGGCGATAGTGATACATGACGGCAAGGAAATGGTTATCCCTATCGAAGAGGTTGAAGTGGGTGACATTATCCTGGTAAAACCTGGTGAGAAAATACCTGTAGACGGTGAAGTGACAGAAGGAAGAACATCAGTTGATGAATCAATGCTTACCGGGGAAAGCATACCGGTGGAGAAAAACCCGGGGGACACTGTAATCGGAGCAAGTATCAATAAAAACGGAACCATAAAGTTTAAGGCCACAAAGGTAGGAAAAGATACAGCCCTGGCTCAGATAATAAAGCTGGTGGAAGAAGCGCAGGGATCAAAAGCCCCGATTGCAAAGATGGCCGATATTATTGCCGGTTATTTTGTACCTGTTGTAATGGCCATTGCGGTTATCTCCGGATTGGCATGGTTTATTTCAGGTCAGTCGGTGATATTCTCATTAACCATATTTATTTCAGTCCTTGTAATTGCCTGTCCCTGTGCGCTGGGACTGGCAACTCCCACGGCAATCATGGTGGGAACCGGGAAGGGAGCCGAATACGGGGTATTGATAAAAAGCGGGGAGGCTCTTGAAACAGCCCATAAGATAAAAACCGTTGTTCTTGATAAAACAGGAACAATAACCGAAGGGAAACCGGTAGTTACAGATATAGTTACGACCGGCTCGGTTGATACGACAGAGCTGCTGCGGCTGTCGGCCTCAGCTGAAAAAGGCTCGGAACATCCATTAGGTGAGGCTATAGTTAATGAAGCCAAAGCAAAAAACTTGGAGCTTTCAAGTGTCGACAGCTTTGAAGCAATACCTGGGCATGGTATTGAGGTGGCAATAGAAGGAAAGAAGATTCTCCTGGGTAATAAGAAACTAATGGATGACAGGAAAATAGAGATATCTTTACAGGAAGAATCGGACAAACTGGCAGAGGAAGGTAAGACACCCATGTTTGTAGCCATCGACAATAAACTTGCAGGTATAATAGCGGTGGCGGACATAATGAAACCAGGCAGCAAAAAGGCAATCGAGGCTCTTCACAACATGGGAATAGAAGTAGCAATGATTACGGGCGATAATAAAAGAACTGCAGAGGCGATCGCGAGACAGGCGGGAATTGACATGGTATTGGCGGAGGTTTTGCCCCAGGATAAGGCAAACGAGATAAAAAAACTTCAGGCCGAGGGCAAAAAAGTCGCGATGGTAGGAGACGGCATTAACGACGCGCCTGCGCTGGCGCAGGCTGATATTGGCATCGCGATAGGTTCCGGAACCGATGTCGCAATGGAATCCGCCGATATAGTTTTAATGCGCAGCGATCTTATGGATGTGCCGACTGCCATCCAGTTAAGCAAGCGAACGATACGAAACATCAAACAAAACCTGTTCTGGGCATTTGCGTATAATTCGGCCGGTATTCCTATTGCGGCGGGACTGTTGTACCTTATGGGAGGACCATTGTTAAATCCAATGATTGCCGCGGCAGCCATGGCCTTCAGTTCGGTATCCGTTTTAACCAACGCGTTAAGGCTGAAGAGATTTAAACCGTTACACTAAACAGGCTTAGTTAACAGAGCAGTCGGGGAAGATATACTTTTAAAATAGGGAGATGATATTTATGACAAGGAAGATTTTTATTGAGGGTATGTCCTGTCAGCACTGCGTGAAACATGTTAAGGATGCGCTGGAGGAACTGGACGGGATCAAATCTGCAAAAGTCAGCCTGGAGGACAAATTGGCCGAAATAGAGCTTAGCCACGATGTAGACAATGAAAAGATCAAAGCGGCAATAGAAGACGCCGGTTACGAGGTTACCGATATTCAATAAGAGTTCCTGATTTAGGGCGGGCGCAAGGTTTCTCATGGAGATCCTTGCACCCGCTTTTGTTTTAAAACAGGATTATTACCGCTAAAAACTCCAGCGGCTCATCCCCGTTGTTTGAAATGGAGTGGACCTGGCCACCTCCGGTTTTTATCGCATCACCCGGGCCGATGGTTTTAATCTCGCCATTATCGTCAACAGTGCCGGTACCGCTTAGTATATAGTAGACTTCTTCTTCCTTGTCATGCTGATGAAGACCGATTGAGCAGCCGGGCTCCAGAGTAATCCGGCTGAATAAACGGCATTTTCCCATTATTTCGTCCGTATTAAATATGTGCTGCAGTCTGATACTTCCATTGCCGCCCCGCATTTTTTCACGGATTTCTACCGTCATTTCCGATGAGCGTTTTATCATTTTCTGTTCCTCCTTATTCTTATCAAATAGAAATAACAATAAAAAGCATATATTGGGTTCGGTAACGGTCAACAAGCATTAACAAGCATTTATGTAAAAGTTTTCTTTATTAAAAGGAATTAAACCGCCGAGGAATCGGTTAAGTCTCATAAAATCATAGTTTATAAAACTTTTCAATGTTCAGTATAAATATGGTGGCGCCGCCTATGTTAATCTCGACCGGCATAGCCATATTAAAGGAGCCAAAACTTCCGGGAAGTTTTTCAGGGGTCATCATCATACGCCTGGTTTTGCACGTATTACCGATAATCGAAATTGCTTCGTCAACTTTATCGTCATCGGTAGCAACCAGGAACGTTGTGTTTCCGCTTCTTAAAAATCCACCGCTGGAGCATAGTTTTGTAGTACTAAAGCCTTTGCGGTTCAAATTGTCAGCGAGAATGCCGCTGTCCTCATCACTTACAATTGCCAACAGAAGCTTCATACATTACCCCTCCTTAGTTTTACCCTCTTATTATGGATAATTATAAAAGATTTTCCTTTTGGGTTCAATCAACAATGTGTTTAAGCGAATTCTCCCATTGAACTTCAGGAAGAATAATGGTTTTTCCTTTAAGATAATCAAGATGGGCCGAAGGGGATTTAAAATTGAAAGACAGCTCGTTTGCCCAGAGGGCCTGCCATTTGAGTTTCAAAGCCCGGTTTATTGTATTGATTCCGTATTTGCCGTCCCCTACGAGCGGATGACCGATGTGAGCCAAATGAGCCCGAATCTGATGTGTTTTCCCCGTTACCAGTTCTACTTCAAGGAGCGAAAAATCCCCGGCCTTTTTCAATACCCTGTAACGGGTCGTAATGGCTTCGGAACCCCTGACAGGATTATCAAAAATATATACCCGGCTGTTTTTGCTGTCCTTCCTCAGGTATCCGTGAAGCTCCCGAAAATTCTTAGAAGGCACTCCGACAACGATGCACAGGTATTTCTTGCCTATTTCATGCATGCGGAACTTATCTTCCAAAACGGCAAGGGACTTGGAATCCTTTGCAAATAAGACCAGGCCTCCCGTATTTCTGTCAAGACGGTGGCAAAGAGCGGGGAACCCTTTTTCATATGAAACTTTATCCTGGTCCCGAACTCTGACATAACCCTGTAGCCAACTGTCCAAAACCAGGGTTTCCTCATTCTTGTCCTTATGAACCGGTATTCCCTGGGGCTTATTGACTACAATGATAAAATCGTCTTCATATATAATGTCAGGCCCGTTAATATTCGAATCTGCGGCACTGTTCAGATATTGATCCGGGATATAAACCTGTACCTTGTCGTTGACAGAAAGCAAATAGGACATGGTTACTCTTTTATTGTTGACCTTAATGTTTCTTTTACGAAATGCCTTATAAATAACTGATGACTTTACATTCGGGAGCATATCGAAAAGAAATTGCTCTATTCGCTTTTTGTCGTATTTTGCTGTGACCGAAAACTCCCTCATAATGACCTCATGATTATTCAATAATCTCTGCTGTCGGAGCGCTGCCCCGTAGTATTTTTCTGGGATACATCTGGTAAACGCTTCTGTGAAGCTTTTCTTCCTTAATCAAAGTATCGCCGTTATACACCCTGATATATGTATCCACGACATAGCCTTCCATACCTTTTTCCAATACCGTCTCGGTTCCTCTTGGAAGAGTGTTGTCATTTATATAGATAACTTTGATTGGAGTAGTGCTGATAGTCTTTGTAGCCAACTTTACTTTTAACTCGGGATAATCATTGGTGGATTTTATTGCAATGGTCAGGGCATTGTTGGAAGTCACCTTTGCGATTATTTGCAAGGGATATGCCGTTGTATTGGTAAACACCAAATCCGCAGACCCGTAAGAAACAGCCGCGTCGTGTCCCAAGGGGACGTATCCTACCGTGAACATATGGTTGTGTCTTTCAGTCACTTTCAGATTCGCTCTTAAAACAGCGTTGTATAGCGTGGTTGATACCTGGCATACCCCGCCGCCGGTACCATCCTGGATCTGTCCGGCCACAAAAACATGAGCGGTTTTATATCCTCTTTCAGGAGTACGTGGACCTACTATTTTATTAAAAGAAAACTCTTCTCCCGGCAGCAGCAGCGTACCGTCTATGCTTTCCGCAGCAAGACGTATATTGATGCTACGGTTGTAATTGTTCACGCTGTTTGTCGAGAAATATGTTGTGTAACTTGAAAGTGTATTCCGGAAAAGCCGCGATTTTAAATCTTCTTCTGTAATTTCCGGCTCAATGAACTCAACAGGAAGAACAATCTCCTCATATTCATCACTTTCACGGTTTTCTATGTAGGATATAACCTCCATAAGCTTGGCTCTGTCCAGTTTAAGGCCCATTTGATGGGGCTTGATTTCATATGTTGTCCTGGAGGTGCGGACAAATTCGGCATTTACCGGAGGTTTGTTAAGCATTTCCAAAGTTGTCTCTATATCAAGAGGAGGAGGGTGTTTTTTAAGGAGGGGCAAGGTAACGGTTGACGATTCAAACTTGTTTATCGCATTGATTATATTGGTTTGAAGCTTTTCTTCATCCACTTCCAGACCCGGAATCCCGGTACAGAGAGTAACCTGCTTATCCGTGATGAATATATTGGGAGGTACTATCTCTCTAAAGGTACTCTTTCGAATATCGTCCAGGAATTCATTATACTTTTCGGAACTAAAATCCAGAACCAGGTCGACAGTCTCGGGATTTCTCCTGAGCCTTGCAATCCTCACCAGACGCTCTATAATACTGCCCTCCCTGCCGATACTGAAAGCTTTTTCTACCATGGCTCCAATGTCAATTTTTATTCCCAGTTGGGAAACCATAATTGTTTTTTCAAACTGAGGCGCCGAAAAAGTTATAAAGGTATTGTCAAAAGCTTTTGAATAAAGGTTCCGCAGATATTCTGAAAGTTTTTCTTTTGTATATCCGCCGACATTTTTATTTTGGATCATTACGCCGTTATAAACTCTGGATGTATTCAGCAAAAGGCTTAAAAAAATGGCAGCGGCCAATAATACCAGCATAAAAAAAACTGGTAGAAAAAACACTGAAGATTTATTTTTTATATAACTGTTTTTTTCCTGGCCATTCGCCGGCGTCATTTTCTCATTACGACCCCGTTCCAAAAATACACCTTATAAATTATATTTATTTTGCTGTCCTGATAACATTATCTCAGCTTTTAAAAATATTGACAACAGACATGTGCTTTATTAATTAACATACTCTTAATTGCGGGAAAAATATTCTATGCTGTGCTATACTATTGATGTAATTTGTGAGGATAATTATAGAGAATTTTTTCCGATATCCTAAAGAGGGGTCAAAAATATGCAGCTTTTCAGACGCAAACAAAAGGATTCTAAAGGGATTAAGTCGTCAACAGCGGTCAATGCGAATGTCCGGTTTGATGCATCAGTTTTGAGAAAGAATAATATAACCAGGCTGTCTATTGACGAAAGATGGACTAAACTTTTTGTTGACATTCAAATGTCTCCTGAGCTTAAAAAGGCCGAAGAAGAAATGAATGGACTCATAAAAAGGGAGGCTATGCTGAAAAACGAACAGGAAAACCTGGAGCCTCAAAAAAGAAGATGTATGAATCAGATCATGAGCCTTACGAAGGAAGCATTTGAAAATAACAATGAGACAGCTAAACAACAATTAAAAGAATGCAAAAAGGAAATTGAAAGGATAAATGAACGTATCAACAATATACAGGAAGATATCGATAAGCTGGAGGACAAACTCCGGGAAGCCAATTTAGAGTTTCTTAACAAATCAATAAATTATATTTTTTCCGAATTAAAAGCAAAGAATGAAAGGGCTCTTCAAATTAAGAAGGAACTTGCGGAGCTTGAAGAAAGAAAGAAGCTGCTCAGCCAGGAACTTGAAAACATTTCTTTAGACTGGACCAAGTATGCTGTTGACCTTACAGAGCTCATTGGGGCTGATCCGGTTAAAGAATTTGAGGAAGCATATAAGTTGGAGGGGTTAAAAGATGAAACTGTTGACACCTCGGCAGATGAAACTAATTGATGAAACGGCCATTAATACCCTTGGTATTCCAGGGATAGTTCTTATGGAAAATGCCGCGATCCATACGGCCTTCAAAGCTTCCGGCATGCTGGAAGAAAAAGAAGCGCCCAAAATTACGGTGGTAGCAGGAAGCGGGAATAACGGCGGTGATGCGTTAGCAGTTACACGACATTTGCTTTCCATGGGATATACGGTGTCTGTTTTTTCTTTGACGGATTTGGATGACCTTCACGGAGATGCGTATATAAACGGAAGAATTCTGAAAAACATTGGTGTCAATGTTCCCGTAATATCAAAAAAAGAAGACCTGGAAAGACTGAAAATTGCCTGCAGCGAAAGCGACCTGGTTATTGACGGCATTTTCGGTACAGGCTTGAATCGTCCGATAGAAGGGATACAGTCCGATGTCATAGATATTATTAACTCTTCTTCCTTAAAGATTCTTTCCATCGATATACCCTCAGGCATCAACGGATTAACGGGAGAAGTCATGGGAAACGCTGTGAAGGCAGATGCAACCGTTACATTCCATTTGCCTAAAATAGGAATGTTCATATATCCAGGCGCCGCTTATGTGGGTGAACTTTCGGTGGCGGATATAGGAATTCCATATGCTTTGTCGGAGAATATGGAAACTACCCAATTAAACGAAAAGGACGATATTAAAAAAATACTTCCCCTGCGTCCCGAAGACGGACATAAAGGAACATTCGGAAAACTACTGGTGTTCGCCGGGTCGGAGTCAATGACCGGCGCAGCATATTTAAGCGCTCTTTCGGCATATCGTGCCGGTTCAGGCTATGTCAGGCTTGTTGCGCCGAAATCCTGCATTAATACTTTGTCAATACTTTTGCCTGAGGCTGTTTTTGTTGGCCTTACTGAGTACAGCGGCACCAAATTCAACAATCTGATAAAAAGGCTCATAGATGATTCTGACGCGGTTTTGATAGGTCCGGGACTTTCGGTTTCTGACGAAGCTTTAAGTCTTTTGGAAACCGTTATAGAGAACTGCGATAAACCTATGGTTATAGATGCCGATGCACTTAATATTCTGTCAAAGAAAAGATCATTATTAGAAAGGCTTCGCGGTGAGACGGTCATCACGCCGCACCCGGCCGAAATGGCCAGACTGACTCAAAAATCAGTAACCGAGATACAGGAAGACAGGATAAATATTGCGAAGAATTTTGCGGATGAATATGGCCTGCCCGTGGTGTTGAAAGGAGCCAGGACGGTAATTTCCGCCAATGACGGAAGGACATCCATAAATCCTACCGGAAATAACGGAATGGCAACCGCAGGAGCCGGAGATGTGCTGGCAGGCGTTATAACATCCCTTATCGGGCAGGGCTTATATCCGTATGACGCGGCTGTGGCCGGTGTTTATCTTCATGGTCTTGCCGGGGATATTGCCGCTTCGGAAAAGGGAGCGGCCGGCGTCATGGCTTCTGATATAGCCGAAAACATTCCAAAGGCCATAATTCATGTTCAATCATGAGAATCCGTACATTGTTATTCTGAATGGAACGGATCGGAATGAAGAATCTTTATGAAAATAACAACTTATCAAACTAGATCAGGTGACAAAAATGAATTATATATTTACAAGAACCTGGGCAGAAATAAACCTGGACAATATTGCCCATAATGTGAAAGAAATTCAGAGGGTAGCGGGGAAACGCACCGAAATAATGGCTGTTGTTAAGGCCGATGCGTATGGACATGGAGTATTGGAAACAGTTAATACTCTCGTTGAAAGCGGTTGTTCGCGGCTTGCGGTGTCGATGCTGGATGAAGCCATCCAACTCAGACAAATTGGCATTGACATACCCATTTTGGTCCTTAGCCATACCGATCCCTCGAGAATTGACGAATTAATAAAATATAACATCACCCAGACCGTTTACAGCCATGACATTGCAAAGGCGCTTTCTGACGAGGCGGTGCGACAGGGGACAAAAGCAAAGGTACATATAAAGATTGATACCGGCATGGCCAGGGTCGGTTTTCCTCCCGGGTACAGCGCGGTAAAAGCCGTAAGTGAAATACAGAAACTTCCGGGAATAATTATTGAGGGTATTTTTACACATTTTGCGGTAGCCGACGAAAATGACGAAACTAGTAAAAACTTTACTTTACATCAGGCAGAGCTTTTTAACAGCATAATAAGCGAATTAAACCGAATAGGGATACTGATTCCCATACGCCATGTAGCCAACAGCGCGGCAATCATTCAGTATCCGCAGTATGCAATGGAAATGGTAAGGCCGGGAATCATCCTGTATGGTATTTATCCTTCCAGGCAGGTAGACAGGTCCGTTCTGGATCTGAAACCGGCCATGACGCTCAAAACAACCATAGCAATGGTTAAGTGGGTGGAAGAGAACACTTCTGTAAGTTATGGCAGGAAATTTATCACCAGAAGAAAGTCAAAGATTGCAACCATCCCCGTTGGCTATGCGGACGGTTATTCAAGATTGCTTACCGGAAAGGGCAGGGTACTGGTTAACGGCCAATACGCCCCGGTTGTAGGCAGTATATGTATGGACCAGTGCATGATTGACGTAACCGATATTGAAGGAGAGATAAAGAACGGCAATGAAGTGGTTCTGTTGGGTAAACAAGGCAATTTGGAAATAACGGCTGAAGAATTGGCTGATCATATCGGTACAATTCCCTATGAGATTGTGTGTATAATCGGGAAACGTGTTCCGAGAGTTTATTCTAAGAACGGGGAAATTGTAAATGTATTGAACTATTTAAATATGAAAAAATAAATCAAAAAATTTCGTCTTATACACGTATACATAATAAGGAAATGAGAAACAATAATAATGCATGCGTAACCTAATTTTAATTTGCCCTATCGTTCTGTCTTCCTTATAATAGAGATAAGAAATGAATAAAGGGGTCAAGCATAAGAGGTTAATACTTACTGCAGGAGTGATATAAGTTGGTGGTAAGAAGAGGAGACATCTTTTATGCTGACTTAAGTCCGGTTGTAGGTTCCGAACAAGGTGGAGTTCGCCCGGTTCTGGTAGTTCAGAATGACGTAGGCAATAAATTCAGCCCCACCATAATTGTATCGGCAATCACTTCGCAATTGGACAAAGCCCGACTCCCGACACATATTGAAATCAGCGGTGAAAAATATGGTCTCAGCAAGAACTCAGTGGTACTTCTGGAGCAGGTAAGAACCATAGACAAAAGGAGACTTCGGGAAAAAGCTGGACATTTGGACAGCCATATAATGAGAAAAGTTGATAATGCGCTTTATACAAGCCTTGGGCTGAACGTTACATACGTGCAGTGAAAGCGAGTATAAAGCGCCTCCCAAAGGAGGAAAGATAAATGATATTCAAAAGAAAAAGCAGGATAATATTGATGGCATGCACAATCTTATCTTGTCTGGTACTAATGGGATTTTCCGCGGCAGGCGCCGGACAGCCGGGAAGTGATTCTGATCCTCTGGTGACAAAGAGCTACGTTGATCAGAAAATTGCGCAGTTATCAGCCCAAATAGGTTCCGGATCGAGTTCCGGTTCAGGTACTGCCAATAATGCGGTTATTGCGCAACTCCAGACAGACGTAGGGGACTTAACCAAATTCATTATTGATGCCTTGTCAGAGATTGAAGCTCTGAAAACGAGAGTTGCCGGACTTGAAAACGGTTTTGTTGTTGTTGAGGCTCAAGCCGGTCAAAAGATAATTCTCGCGGGCGGAAGCGAAGCTATCTTAAGAAGTGGTTCGGCTGAAGCTATTGTAGGCACTTACGGAGGGCTTGTCGATGCCAGCGCTGGAGGAGACATTAACAAGAATGGTATGAAAATACCGGTTCAGCATCTTTTGATATCTTCAAGATCGGATGGCAGAGGAATGTTAATTAAGGAAAAATCATTTCTCTTAATCCGTGGCTCATATACTGTGCAGTGACCTGACAAAAATATTTTTTTACAATCAGGGTGTATCCGAAATGACAAGTTTCAGATATGCCCTTTTTTATTATCTGTTTTCTTCCGATAAAACAATTGAGGGATTATTATGAAAAAGGATAATTTAATAAAAAATTTAATTATAGCAGTACTCATTTTTATTACTTTCTGGTTTGGAGTAAAACCGATTATTTCACGTAAGCCGGGTAATTACTTTACAAGAATTAGTTCGGATGCATATGATTTTGCCGAAAATGAATATGCGACAATTGTGATAGGCTCTGAACCTGAGGGGGTGGCTGCCGCCCTTGCGTGTGCCCGCACAGGGCTGAAAACCCTGCTTGTTACGGAGGATTCCGATCTTGGAAGTTATATAAAACAGAGTATGATATCATCTATGAATCCCCAGCAGGGAGTTATTAAAGGTAAAAAAATACCTTTAAATAAAGGTATATACCGGGAAATTTTCGGCAGGTTTACCGTAGGCTTCAGCGGGCAGGATTATGAAGAATCAATAAAAAGGCTTGTAGAAAAAGAAAAAAACCTTGAAGTTATTTATAACGGTATTGTATCAGAGGTACAACTGGAAGAAGGGACGATAAAGGGGATATATATACAAAAACCCGGAGCGAGAAGCTATTATAAGGCAAATGTGTTTATTGACGCAACACAAAAGGGAGACCTGCTTGAATTGTGCAATACACCATATTTTAAAGGCTCTGAGGATCTGGGCATCCCAAATTTCTATGCGCCGCTGGAGTTCAATTTCCGTGTAACCGGTGTTGATACCGAAGCGCTGAAAAAGGCCCGGAAAACGACGAATTTCTTTGATGAGTTTAAACTTGTGCTTTTGGCTTATAAAAAGTTCAACCCCCGCACCAAGTTGGTATCTCCTTCTTTTATCATCTATGATAATAATGATGTTGTGATTTCAGGTCTGCAGGTGTTCAACGTGGATGTAGAAGATGAAGAAGATTTAAAAAATGCGTATAAGGAAGCTGAAGAAGAGGCCAGGTTGCTGACGGCCTTCCTGAAAAATACGCTGATTTCCTTTAAGGACTGTACATATAAATCAGGGCCTGAAAGCCTTTTTATCCCGGAATACAGGCATTATGAAGGAAGATATAAACTAACCGTTGCTGATATTCTGGAAAACAGGGATTTTAAGGATAAAATCGGATTATGCTCCCAGGAAGTGGATGCAAGTAAATTTACCAATGACAATACAAGGTACATAGTTATAAAGCCCAATGTTTATTCCATACCTTTAGGGAGCCTTGTTCCCGTAAATCTTGACAATGTCCTGATGCTGGGGGCAAAGGCGGGCTTTACATCCCTGGCATCTACCAGCGCGGGCAGCATACCGACCCGGATAACGGTAGGCGAAGCGGCCGGTTTGGTATCAGCATTCAGTACCATAAGATCCATATCTCCTGCAGGGATATTATCTGCCGGCGACAATGAACTTAAGGCATTAAGAAAATACATAAACAGAGGCGGAGTTGAGCTTGCTGATTTTTCGGAAGATATATTAATTCCGGAAACCGAGGAAAAGCTGACCGAACACTGGGCGTATTCATATATCAGGAATCTTGTGGAATACGGGCTGATTTCGGGTGGTGTTGAAAACGATTTTAAACTTAATTATGAGGCCAGCCAGGATGTAATGGTTGTTCTTATAAAAAATGCCATGCTGAAAATGGCTCCTGACAGTTACGGATCATCGGTTAATCAGGCTTTAAAACCCTATGAGAATAATGAGAAACTGACGAACGAAAAGGCGGCGGAGATTGTTCTGACTGCGCTTTCGATTCCCTATAATAAAGGCAGCGCGCTCCAGGTACTTAAGAACAAGGGAATCATTCCTTCGCATGTAACAGATAGATTATTTTCAGGAGATAAAGTTACTCTGGACGTAGTTTACGCATTGGTTGTCGAAGCCGTAAGAAGTATCAGGTAGATAGAACGGCTACTGGTTTCTTCTGTCGGCTATTGCTTTTTTTAAGGTCAACATGATGAACCGCGGCAGGTCAAGCATACGCTTGGCCCGTTTAGGTTCTTTTATCAGTCTGAACAGCCATTCCAGGCCAGCCTTCCTCATGAATTCGGGCGCCAGTTTGGCTGTTCCGGCAAAGACATCGATAGAACCTCCTATACCCATTAAAACCTTGCAGTTGAGTTTTTCCGCATTCCGATGTATCCATTTTTCCTGCTTGGGCGCTCCTAAACCCACAAGCAGGATTTCGGCTTTTGAATCATTTATTTGTTTTATTATATCGGGTTCTTCGCTTTGATTGAAATATCCGTTCCTGTAACCCTTAATTTTCGCTTTGGGATAGTCATAAACTATATTTACTGAGGCTTTTTCGGCAACGCCCGGTTTTCCGCCGAGAATAAAAAAACTGGTGGCTCTTTTTTCGGTGTTTTTAAGAATCCTTTTAACCAAATCTATTCCGGAGACTTTTTCCTTTAGCTCTTTTTTCAATATACGGGAAGCTAAAATAACCCCTGCTCCGTCCGGAACAAGAAGATCTGCGCTGTTGAGTATGTTTTTTAGCTCGGGATCCCTGGTGGCCTGCATTATTATTTCTGAATTAGGCGTAAAAATTTTATGTGGAGTCTGTCCTTTCAACATATCCATTACTTTATCCAGGGCCTCGTCCATGGTGACATTATCAATCATCACACCGTGTATATCAACTTTTTCGGACATTATATCCTCCTGTTCGGCTGATGTTATAAATTCTTTGCGTAATGATTATACTAGACTCGTCGTGTTTTGGAAAGTAGGCTATGTGGGATGATAGGAGGAAGTTATAAGCAATAACTGTTATATCGATCCATAATCTGGTATTATATCTATGACTGTGAAAAAACAGGGCGACTGAAGTATTCATTTGTCGAAGGGCAGATTTATTGACCGTAATTTATTCATTGTGTTACAATCAATTAGCTGAAAAGATTAAACGGAGTGGAAACATATGAAAATTTGTATTATTGGATTAGGTTATATCGGGCTTCCGACGGCAGCGATGTTTGCAACTCATGGGCACAATGTTTTAGGCGTTGACGTAAATAAGAAGGTAATTGATGCGTTAAACGAAGGTAAAATTATTATCGAAGAACCAAATCTGGAAGAGACGGTCAATTTAGCGGTAAAGAACGGATCATTGCGTGCAGCTATGGAACCTGAGGAGTCCGATGCCTTCATTATTTGCGTGCCCACTCCTTTTAAACCTGATAAAACCGCTGATCTAAGTTATGTGGAAGACGGAATTCGCAGAATTATTCCCTATATTAGAAAAGATAATATAATAGTGCTGGAATCAACGTCACCTCCCGGTACAACCAGGAATCTCCTGGGATCAATTCTTAAAGAAGCCGGCTTTATTCCGGGAGAGGATGTGTATGTCGCTTATTGCCCTGAAAGAGTTCTGCCGGGGCGTATCTTGAAAGAGCTAAAGGAAAACAGCCGCGTTATCGGAGGCATAAACGAAGAATCTGCCCGGGTGGTAAAAAA
Source organism: Clostridiaceae bacterium (assembly GCA_012728095.1). Taxonomy (GTDB): domain Bacteria; phylum Bacillota; class Clostridia; order DSM-8532; family DSM-8532; genus DTU059. The sequence goes on along the minus strand of JAAYFU010000059.1, from coordinate 24,653 downwards.
ACTATATGAGAGCTTCGTAGAGGGTGAAATTTTTATTTCCGAGGCTACCACCGCTGAGATGTGCAAGCTGATGGAAAATACCTATCGGGATGTGAATATCGCTCTTGCCAACGAACTGGCCATGCTTTGTGAGAAAATAGGAGTTAATGCCTGGGAGGTAATTAAATACGCAAATAAGCATCCCAGGGTTAATCTGCACATGCCGGGCCCCGGTGTTGGAGGCCATTGTATAGCGGTAGATCCCTGGTTCATAGTGGAAAAACAGCCTGAAACGGCGAAAATAATTAAACTGGCGCGCAACACCAATGACGGCATGCCTCATTACGTTTTTGAAAAGATTAAGGATTTAACAAAGAATGTAGAGGGTAAAATAAAAGTATGCATTTTGGGCGTTACGTATAAGCCGAATGTGGATGACATGCGTGAAAGCCCGATAATTGAAGTCATACAACTGCTTAAAGAACAGGGCAATTTTGAGCCTGTTGTAGTGGACAGCCATGTGGATTTTGACGGTTCTAAAGAGAGAGAGCTGTATGCCGCTGCTGAAGGCGCACATCTCTTGGTATTGGCAGTCAATCATAACGAGTTTAAGGATCTTGATTTTGCAAGGCTGAAAAACATTATGAAATGCCCTGTGGTTTTTGATACGAGAAATTACTGGGATGCGGATACTGTTGAGAAGGCGGGATTGGAATATCACCTTCTCGGCTGGGGGAGGAATAAACAGTGAAAAAAGTACTGATGGTTGCCCATCAGTTTCCGCCGGTAGGTGGTTCGGGAGTGCAGCGCAGCGCAAAGTTTGCAAAGTATCTGCCCCTTTATGGATGGGAACCGGTAGTGCTTACCCGGGACCAGGGCAAAATGGTCCTGAGGGATGAATCATTATTAAAAGAACTGCCTGAAAATATGGAAATTATCAGGACTCCCGCATATGATTTGACAGTGCTGCCCGGGATACTTAACAAGGTAGGGAAATTCATAGCCTGGAAAATATTAATACCCGACGGTGAAGTCCTTTGGATGAAAAAGGCGGTAAAAGCATGCCTGGAGCGCATTGGAGCGGGGGATATAAATGTTCTGTACACTACGTCTTATCCATACAGTGGTCACCTGCTTGGACTGGAGGTAAAAAAACACTACCCTAAGCTGGTTTGGTTAGCCGACTTCAGGGATGAGTGGACAAATAATCCGTACCTGATAGATAAACCTCATAGATCTTCCCGAATGAAGAAAGAGAGAGAGATGGAGAAGGAAGTATTGGAAAAGGCCGATGTCCTGGTTACCAATACTCCCATCATGAAAGAGAATTTCGTAAGACTCAATCCCGACCTGGATTTGGAAACCAGGATGCATGTTATTCCCAATGGATTCGATACGGAGGATTTTAAGGATTTACCGAAGGAAAAGATTAAGAATTCTAAATTTACCATAACATATACAGGCGCTTTATATGGCAGAAGAAAACCTGATTTGTTTTTGGAAGCGGTCGGAAATCTTGTTAAAAGCGGGAAAATCCAAAAGGAAAAAATTCGAATCCGTTTTATCGGAAGCTTCAAACATAATGTTTTGAAGAACCTGATCAATAAAAACGGATTGGAAGGTTCGGTCGAAACAATAGGCTATATGGAGCATGGCGAATGCCTGAAAAAAATGATGGCTTCGGACGCAATGCTGCTGTTGGAAGGGGGCGGCCCGGGTTCGGAGGCCTTTTACACGGGAAAAATATTTGAATATATACAGACAAATAACCCCATTTTAGCTGTTATTCCTGAAAACGGCGCTGCAGCGATGCTGATTCGTGATACGAAAACAGGAATTATATGCAATTGGTCTGATGTAAAAGCCATTGAAAAAGGTTTTCTCGATATGTATGAAAGCTGGGAAAAAGGCGAAAACATTATTGACCCTGATTATGAAGAAATTGCCCGCTATGACAGAAAAGTTCTAACCGGAAAGCTGGTGGAACTCTTTAACAAGTTTAACAAAGTGGAGCAACAACCACACGGGGAGGATACAAAATGAAGGTTATTGATGAGAAAGGTCGAGTTTTTGGTAAAATCAATATTTTTGACTTATTGGTTTTACTGGCATTATTAATCGCAGTTTTCGGCGTAGGATATAAGATGATCAGTGATAAGAGAAAAGCCTCGGGGATGGTTCCGACAACAACCTATATTGTAACAGTCAAAACACCTGCCATGCATCCTTCTTATGCCGAAGCTCTGAGAAAAGATGACAGGATTTACTATGATAACTTTGGTTTTGTAAATGCGAAAATAATCGATGTGAGAGAAGAACCCGCAATGATAACGGTACAGACAGCGGACGGCAGGCTTGTTGAAACCCAAAGCCCGAACCTGGTGGATGTAACCATTGACATTGAAGTGAAAGATACTCATGATACTCCGGATATTAGAATCGGGCGTTATGCGGTTGCCGTTGGAGGTAAGCTGACCGTAAAAACCATTTATGCCATGGGTATGGACAGTGACGTAATAGCAATAAGAGAAAAATAAACCGAGGTAAGTCATGTTGGAGTTGTGGTTTAAAGAAAGCCTGATCTATCGCTTTGCATTAGCCTTTCTGGAAGCAATTAAACATAGTTTTACCGGCAGGTTGGTGGAAAGGGCGGGGATAATAATTGTTAACAGCAAAATAGCTTCCTGCTTGCGTTCTATTGCCAATCGCCCGTTTAAACCTGAAGAATCGCTTTTCTATCGGCTGGCCGAAAAAGCAAACAAAAGAAGTGCCGGCTTCAGGAAGAAAATGGCTGTTTTTATGAAAGAAAGCAGGTTCTATAAACTGCTCTCCAATTCAAAGACTTTTACTTTAATTAAACAGTTATTAATTCCATTGGTTGCTTTTTATCCGTTCATTGACGAAATAGGAAGGGATCTGTTAGGAGGTTTCAGCCTCTTCGGATTATGGGATGAAGTATTCCTCTTAGCCTGTGTTTTCTATGTTTTTGCGGTATGGTTCTTCAAAAAATGGGAAGAACCCTTGGTAATCACTCCTGCAGGTCCGCCAATGCTGCTTTTGATATCGGTATCCTTTTGCCTGTATTTATTGAATTCCACGTATCCAAAGCTGGGATTTGAAGGCTTTCGTGTGGTGGTTCAATACCTGTTGTGGTTTTTTGTATTAAACAGCTATTTAATCGACGATAAAAAGGCTTATTTAATTGCCAGGTTACTGGTATATTCCGGTGGTATTATGGGCGTCCACGGAATTATCCAGTACATCATGAAGGTACCTACTCCGGCTCACTGGACAGATTATGCCGAGGGAAGCACAGGCACGAGAGTTTTCTCGATTGTAGGAAGTCCCAATATTTTAGGCAGTATATTTATTCTGATGATTCCCCTGTGTCTGGCTTTGGTTCTTCAAAAAGAAAGGGAATTTACCGACAGGCTGGTTTTCTTTGTGCTTCTGGGAGCAATGGGGTTGAGTCTCGTCCTTACCCTCTCCAGGGGTGCCTGGCTTGGAGCTGCCGTTGCACTTTTTGTATTCTGCCTGGCTATAAACCCCAGGTGGCTGTTTATTCTCGCAGCAGGATGCGGAGCCATGCTGATGGTACCATCGGTTATGAGCAGGATAGAATATTTGCTGTCTCCTCAATATAGGATTAACAGTATGACAGCCGGTCGTCTTCTTCGGTATCAGACGGGGTGGGATATGTTCATGCAGCACAAATTGATGGGTGTAGGCCTGGGGCATTTTGGCGGCGCTGTTGCGATGAATAATAATAACCTTGTTCCCGATACTTTCTACATGGATAATTACTGGCTTAAAACCGCCGTGGAAATGGGTCTCGCAGGAATTACGCCCTTCTTTATACTGATATTTATCCTTGTGTTATGGTCAATTCGCGCAGTTAAGCAAAGTGAGAATTATGATACGCGTCTTGTAACGGCGGGGGGATTTGCCGGGTTATGCGGAGTAATCGTGCATAATATGATGGAAAATGTTTTTGAAGTCCAGTACATGGTGGCGTATTTCTGGGTTATTGCCGCTCTGGTGTTCTATTTCGGTCTCAGGAGAAAAAAGGGACTAACTCCCTCTTAAAGACTCATTCAATTCTCCATTCTTTAACATTTGATAAGCATTTGAAAGATTAGCCTGAGCCATGATGACCAGCCGTTTCTTGGCGCTTTTCAGCTGTTCCCGGATTTCCGACTGGTTTTGCCATATAAAATCAAGCTGCCGGCAGATTTCAGCGGTATCCAGGTTGTCCATATATCCTGCCGAGGGTTGGTTTATTTCATTCAGGAATGCCGCTACTTTAGGCTCGTAGACCAGTCCTATAAGAGGAACGCATTGAGTTGCGGCATATATTATGGAGTGAAGGCGCATTCCTACCATAAGCTTTAATCTTGCTGTCAGTCCCAGTATTATGTCAGGTGAATATACCCTTTTTACAATTGAAGAAGGATGTTTCATCCTGTTTGCTATTGTCTGTGATATATCAAGATCCATGGGATATTGCATAGGTATGAAAACCGGATGGGAGTCATATTTTTCAGCGCAATAGTCGGCTATTTCGGCAATTTTGTCTATATATTTTGAATTGGCCCATTTACGAATGGAAAACCCAATAAGCGGTTTTTCCACCGGTATATCCTCGGCTTTTATAAGTTCATCAACGCCGGTTTCGTCGGAAGCTTCCAGGAGCACGGCCGGATCTGATGCCACGTATATATCGGGTTTATTAATACCCAGGGTTTTTATTTCCTCAAATGATTGAGCGTCCCTCAGGCTTATGACCTGTAGTTCATTAAGGACTTTTCCTGCAAAACGTCGGTTGAAGGCTCTTTTTATAGGACCGATGCCGTTGGCGAACAGCATAGTCCTTGTTCCCAGTCTTTTTGCCATTCTCAGCACGGTAAGATAATACCATATTGAACGGGTGCTGGTATTGTCCTGGATCAGGCTGCCTCCGCCGGCAAGGAAGAGCCTGGTTCTTTTAAGAATATATATTATTTTGAAAAGATTAAAACGATTGACTGAATCCACCAAATACAGTTTTTTGGTTTCCCGCGGCCTTTTTGAGAAAACAAGGAAATTAAGTTCCGGGTCAATTTTCCGGAAGGAATCAATGGTAGACTTAAGAATGGCCTCATCGCCGCTGTTATTATACCCGTAATAGCCAAGCAGCGTGATATCGTATTTTTTACCGTCCTGCCGGTTTTTTGTTTCTTCCTTCAGGATAGTTTTATAAATAGACAGCTGGTTTTCACACATACTCCTTAAGGAGTACCTGGCTTCTGCCATTACTCTCAGCTTCTCGCCCATTTGTTCCCGTTTTTGTTTGTTAAGGGACAGTTCTATAAGATGTTCCCCAAGCGTCTTCCAGTCTTTTGGTTCCACAAGATAGCCGTTGACTCCTGATTCAACAAGCTGGCTCAACCCGCCTACCCGGGTGCTGACAAATACCTTGGAAAACCTTGCGCCTTCCAGGACTACATACGGGAAACCTTCGCTTATGGATGTAAGGACATTTATATCAATTATCTGGAAAAAATCGTAAGGGTTTTCGACCATGCCGGTGAAATATACATATTCCTCTAAACCAAGTTTCCTGGTTAATTGAAGTAATTGGTTCAAAAGTTCGTCACCCGGGCCAGCTATTAGAAACCTGACATTCTTATTAACCTTCACTACTTCTGCGGCAGCACGCAAAAAGGTTTCATGGTCCTTAACGGGATGAAGTCTTGCCATGATTCCGATAAGAACGCAATCTTCGGGGAACGGCACGTTAAACCTGCGGAAAAATTCCTTTCTGGTGCATACAGGTATTTCGTTGTCAAAGGCTATTCCGTTATTTACTGAATAGAGATGCTGGGGGTCAAACCCGTTGTCTTTAAGCATTTCTTTCAGATTGGAGGATACGCTTATATGATAATCTATTTTTCTCAATGCGATCATATTGATTACGCCAAAGGTATACTTTTTTAAAATGCTGTGCATATAATCGAGATGAGGATCGCTATGCACGGTGGTAACTACGGGAACTCCTGTTATACCCTTTATGATTGAAGCTATCATATTGCCCTTGGCCCCGTGGGAATGAATTATATCGTAATTGCCTGATTTTACAAGTTTGAGGGTTTTATAAATATCGAGAAAAACATTCCCTGTCCTTATGACACGCGCATCAATACCCATTGCCACAGCATCGTCATGGAATTTGCCCTTCCTGTAGCTGATAAGGGTTACATCAATATGCTTTCCCAGTTCTTTTATAAGCTGCAAGACGTGGCTTTTTGCGCCGCCTTCATCCCCGCCTCCGATAAGGTGTATTACTTTCATGCACTGCAATATCCTTTCATGGTGAATAATTATGTTAATAAGGGGGAGAAATTATATTACAAGCCGACATCGCACCATTCATTCCGGCACAGGATGCGCTGTTTGTTTATGCCGATACTTTTCAGCAGTTCAATTGCTTCATCAAAATAAAAATCAATATTATCCGGATGATGGCTGTCTGAGTTCAGCATTATCGGAATATTCATGTCGCGACATGCCTCCAGTATCCATTTGCTTGGATACGGCGTTTTGACATAACCCCTGGAAATGCCTCCGGTATTTACCTCCACGATTGTATTGGTTAAGGATATTATTTCCAAAGTTTTCATAATTTCTTCCCGGTATATGCTGTCTTCTTCATTGAAAAAAGCATTATTGGCATTATTTTTGCGGATGATATCCAAATGCGCGATAATGTTCGGAGTCATCTTCATTAACATATCCCTTATCCTGGAAAAGTAGGCTCTGAATAAGGCATGAATATCGTTGCTGAATCTTTTAAGTGTGTTTTCAAATTCTTCGACTGTACCGTCTATGAGCAAAAAATTGCCGGTATTTTCATCTATCAGGAAATGGACCGCACCGATGGTATAATCAATACCTCTTTTATCGCGCCAATCTATGCAACCGTCAAAGTAATCTGTTTCCAGGCCGGTATATATTTCAATCCTGTCCTTATACTTTTCCTTTAACTGCTTGGTGGTACTGATATACTCATCCAAATGCTCATGCTTAATATGCCAAATGCTTTCAAAATTAACGGGAGCATGGCCGGAAAAGCCGTATACCTGGAAATTCTTATCTAACGCGGCTGTAATATAGACTTCAAGTTCCTCATATCCATCATCAAATCGACTGTGAGTATGAAATGTACTTTTAATCATAATATCTCCTTGGAATTCTACTATTGTTTTTTTAGACTACTATCACATTATACCGCATAATAGACTTTTCATAAACAACATCACCCATTATCGGATTCAAAGTGCGTTAGCATCCTGAACGAAGCGGAACGGAACGAAGGATCTTTGTATGACAAAAAAAAGATTCTTCGTTCCGCTTCGCTCCATTCAAAATGACATAATGGAAAAAAATATCTCGCTGATACCCGGAATGACAATGAAAAATAAATGTCAAAATATTTCCCGGGAAACATTATAAAATCCACTATAATATTTCATTAAAAAAGAATAGAATATTAATAAATTTTAGCATGTTTTGTCTATTAATTTAAGTTATTTCGCTAAATTGTTGAAACACACCTGTTTATATGGTATCATTTATGAAGAATTTGCTGTATTTGAAGCTGTTTTCGGCCTTCGGATACAATAATGGCATGAGTCATGTCGAAAAGAGGAGATCCCAATGAGTAGCGTGATTAAAATAAATGCGAGTGTATACTCTCGTATTGGCTATGGCAGAGCTAAAAATACTAATTCTTTTTATTTAAACGGTAAATTCACTTCCCAGCATTATGTCGATAATATGCAGGCTTCCATGGAAAACAGGGGAATGGAGTATTTTTTTGCCATAGCTGATAATATGGTATATGATTATCCGGAACAAGGCGTCAGCGCTTCAATTCTTAAAGAGATCAGTAGATTTCACGAAAAATTCGCTGTTAGCGGCGGAGATATTAAGTCCAAAATCGAGGAACTGGAATCCCGGGTTAATGAAACCGAGAGACTTATTACAAGTTTCCTGGAAATGAACAGGGTACCTGAAACGTCACCGGAATGGAATCTGGGTTTTTCAGGCCTGCTTTTTTCTGAAGGCCGGTTTGTTGCCGTATCCAGTGGTAATTGCCGCGTTTTTATGATGAGAGACGGCAGATTCAGGCCCTTGGCCTCTGATGCGGCAAGAGCCAAGAGAGAGATAGAAAGCAGAATAATGAGCGATCTTGATAATAAAGAAAAATACGAGACAGACGATATAGTACTGCCGGGAGAAGAAAATAAAGGCAATGCGGTTGTTTCAGATATTTATGATATCGCGGAAGGGGATTCCTTTATTCTTATAAGTAACGGGCTTTATGAGGCTTTAGGTGAAGAAAAAATTGAAGACATCCTGGCCCTTAGAAGTGACAGCACATATATTGCATACCGTTTAGTGGATGAAGCTGCTAAAAGAAAAACCGTGGGAGACATTACAGCCCTGGTAGTTCAGGTGGAAAAGCTTATAGAAAATCCGGGAAAGGCCAGAAAATCTATCCCGCGTGTTCAGCAGCCAAAACAGGAGGTAAAAAGCAGGGTTGAAAGGCTTAACAAGGCTCCTGCGATAACATATAAATACAACAGGCGCAAAACCAGCAAGTATCAGAGTTCTATTCTGATTGGAATGGTTTTTGTAACTGTATTGATATTGTTCGGGATTATTTTCCTTATGATACGTTCCTTAATAAATACCGGCAGGGAGAATCTGGTTTCGCCAACGCCGTCGACTAAACCGACTGTTACGGCAACTCCAACAAATTCACCCGATGATATATTCCCTACCGAGGATCCTGAGGAAACAACAACTCCAACTCCGACACCTACGCCTCAACAACCCGAGATTAAGGAACACGTGGTAAAGAAAGGCGAAAGCATGAGCTCTATAACCAGGTTTTACTACGGTGATACTTCGTTGATTGACGAATTATGCAAATACAATAATATATCGGATCCTGACAAGATTATGCAAGGCCAGGTAATCAAGATTCCGCCTAAAGAGGTTTTAAAGGCTCAATAAAGAACGAACCGTCTCGGACATGGGACGGTTTTATTATGCTTATTACCTTATCTGAAACTGTCTCATACATTCCTGTCCTGAACGGCAGTTATTCCGTCCAGCCGTACTTACCTTTAAGCTCGACAAATCTGACCATTTCAACGGTTTTAATGTGTATATCGCCGTTATCTGTTTTAGTGACAAGCCGTAATTCCTGCAAGTGCGGCGGACCTACCGGAATAACCATCCTGCCGCCGGCTTTTAACTGGCTGACAAGGTTGTCCGGCAAAATACGCGCTGCCGCAGTTACCATAATCCTGTCATACGGTGCATACTCCTGCCAGCCTATACTTCCGTCGCCGACCTTATAATAAATATTTGAAAAATTCAATGAGTCAAGTCTTTTTTTGGCCTTTTCCATAAGTTTCTCAATTCTTTCCACGGTATAAACTTCTGCCGACATTTTAGCAAGAATAGCTGTCTGAAATCCTGATCCCGTACCAATCTCCAGTACCCTGCTATTCTTTTCAGGGGCCAGGAGTTTAGTCATCTCCAGCACAAGACTGGGTTGTGAGATGGTTTGGCCATAGCCTATAGGTAAAGGCATATCAAGGCTTGCATATTCTTTCATATCATTATCGACAAAAAACGAGCGATCCAACGAATGAAAATATGCTTCAAGTTCCCTGTGGTCCATTTTCTTTCCTTCATTTTCACATGAATTATTGTCATAAATAACTAGGCAAATACTTCACTTTTTTCCTATGGGCATCAGGTAAACAGGGTGCTCTTCATCCGTCAATTCCAGGACTCTTTTAATACCCTTGTCGTTAAATGCCCCTATAGCGACTGTCCCGAGGTTGAGGGCTTCTGCCTGGAGATATATATTTTGCGCCGAATGCCCTGCTTCCAGGTATATATACTGTTCTGCCCTGTCCTCGTAACGGGAAGACGTCTTTTCAAACACTGCGCAATAAATTACAACAGCCGCTGCATCCTTTATGCTGTCCTGCCTGAGACTCACATTATATATATCCTCTCTCAAATCTCCGTATTTCTTAAGGATAAGGCTGTGGTTTAAAGGATTATACTTATATAATCCTGCTTCTATTCCCTCTACCATTGCCGCTGCTATATATATTTCCAGGGGATATAAGGCTCCCGCTGACGGTGCCGTTCTGAGCCCTTCCATTTCATCGGTAATACCTTGGGCGGTCCACAATAACTGGGATATATCCTTCTCTTCTATTTTACCTTCACTGTAGGAGCGGACTGACCGCCTGCAGGCAATGGCTTCTTCAAGAGACATATTACCCTTTTTTACAGGTTCAGAAAGCTTATATTCTTTTGTTTCCATCACTACTTCCTCTCTGCCTTTATTGTAGGGTAAAAACAATACTATTATAATTATTAATATTAATATTATAAAAAACAGAACAGCGACTGTAACAATCACAGGTACTTTCCATTTTATAACCATAACAATACCCTGTTAAGGCTTTTACACCTCCAGAAACCTATCCATAAGGGTATGCCCTTCCCGTATCACGAGGCCGGTTGATTTTGCGTAAGCTTCTGTGTAAACAGCCTCGAGATTTATTATTTCCGGCTTTCTGCTGTCATATATGAAGAAAGGAACAGGATCGGCACAATGTGTTCTTATGGCTATTGGCGTAGGATGATCAGGAAGTACCATAAGGCGGTAAGGCTCCATGTCTGCAAGACCATCCAGCAATGTACCCAGGACTTCCCTGTCTATCAGCTCAATTGCCCGGATCTTTTCCTTCAGTTGGCCTTGATGCCCGCATTCATCCGGGGCTTCGACATGGATATATACAAGATCCCTGCCTTCCCGCAATTCATTCAGGGCAGCCTCTGCCTTACCCTTGAAATTGGTTTTGAGATTGCCGGTGGCACCAATAACATTGACCGACTTCATTCCCGAAGCAATACCGATACCTTTTACCAGGTCTACCGCCGATATAACCGACCCGCAGAGACCGTATTTTTCAATAAACAAAGGAACTTCAGGCTTCTTTCCCTGGCCCCAGAGCCATATTGAATTGGCAGGATTTAGCCCTCTTTCTACACGGCTTATGTTTACAGGATGATTGTTGAGAATCTCTGTGCTTTTCTTCATGAGTTCTATAGCAATCTCGCGTCCCGGCCCCTTAGGCAGGTATTCAGCGATTTTCTTTCCAGAAATATCATGGGGTGGGGTAAGCCTTATATCCAATGGCCCGTTCTTCCAAATGAGACAATGGCGGTAGCTGACTCCGGGGTAAAAGGCTATACCTTCCCTGTTAAGGGCTTTTGCGACATCTTTTATAAGCGCGGAGGCTTCTTCGGTTGTGATTTCTCCCGCACTGTAGTCGATCATCGAGCGATTTTCGTATTCGTCTTCATTGCTTAAAGTGACTAAATTACACCTAAGCGCGGTATCATCAGAACCAAGTTTAATCCCCATACTTATTGCCTCAAGAGGGGAACGGCCTGTATAACAGGTTCTCGGATCAAACCCGAAAACCGACAAATTGGCAACGTCGCTTCCCGCAGGCATACCCTCCGGGATGGTATGGACAGTTCCCGCAATACCCGATTTAATCAATCTATCCATATTTGGTTTTTCAGCAGCTTCCAGCGGGGTTCTTCCGCCTATTTCATCAAGGGGCCAGTCAGCCATACCGTCCCCCAGAATAATAATGTACTTCATAGAATTAATCCCACCTTTAGTGAAAAGCTGCCTCCTCAGTAAGAAGGCAGCTTTGTTAATCATTTCTTTTTTTTGATTAAAGTTTTGACGCTATATATTCGTCCCTTCCGGCTATGTTCCACACAGGAGACCTTCTGTTTGTACGGCGTATTGATTTGATTCTAAGTTCTCCTGTTGAGTCGTTCAATATATTCATTAAAGCAGCCATAATTACTGCAACGATTTCATTGTCTTTACCATTATATTGGAGAGATACCGCGCTTTCACTTCTCGAAATATTTTCTCTTGAATTTGTATCTTTCTGCGATTTATCAGTTCCAAAAAGCTTTGTAAAGAATGACATAGTCTACCTCCTGGTAATTACACGACTGATTGTTAGGTTTCCGGACGATGTATTATGTATTATAAAGAAATTATATTATTATGCTCTACTTATTATACTACCCTGTCTTGTTAAACTTAACACATCAGGATTGACCAAGTCAATACCGTTGTATAATGTTGCGCTATTTTTACTTTTTGCTATAATAAAGATATTAGCGGTAATAAGGTATCGGGGTGGAGGCTGAAAGTATGGTAAAGATAACAAAAGATGATATTATAATGGATGTCCTTATGATGGATAGAGGCACAGCTCCGATTTTTATCAAACATGGCATGCATTGCCTCGGTTGTCCTTCATCTTCCGGTGAGAGTATTGAGGAAGCATGCGCTGTCCATGGTATTGACGCAAATAAGCTTATAGAAGACTTGAATGCTTTTTTCGAAAACAAGTAAAAAAGCGTATCATAAAAAGCTACAATTAATTAACTTCCGGAATTAACGGTGTATTTTGAGAGGAGACATATGAAGCTATCTGAAATTGCGCAGCTTGTCAAAGCAGAAATATGCACAAAAAACTATGATCCAGACATAGAAATTTTTTCTGCCTGCAGTGCTGATCTTATGAGTGATGTTATGGCATTTTCCAAGTCCAATGCACTGCTTTTAACGGGTCTGATAAATCCTCAGGTGATCAGGACAGCCGAAATGATGGATATCAAGGCAGTCATTTTCGTACGTGGTAAGAAGCCCCTTGAAAGCATGATTGAGATGGCGGAGGAAAAAGGGATTGTGCTTCTTGCAACCGATTATCCTTTGTTCGTAGCAAGTGGAAAGCTGTATAAAAACGGAATTGGCGGACACGGGGAATAGCCTATGGCAAGTGTAGTTGTAAGAGACTATATCATTCCGGCCAATGATTTCACCATAGCAGGAGAGGCTTCCAGCAATGTCCGCAAGATCCTGTCCCAGCTTGGTGTGGCGCCGGATATAGTGAAGCGCACTTCCATTGCCATGTACGAAGCCGAAATAAATGCAGTAATCCATGGTAATGGTGGGCAGGCCCACGTGGAAATCGATGAAAACAAAATAGTTATTACCATTTCAGACCAGGGCCCCGGTATTGAGGATTTGGAGCTGGCCATGCAGGAAGGCTACTCCACCGCTCCGGACAGTATAAGGGAAATGGGGTTCGGCGCCGGAATGGGGCTATCCAATATGAAAAAGAATTCAGATATTCTGGATATTAAAACCGCTGTTAATGAAGGAACAACGGTGAATATAACAGTTTTTTTTAAGAAGTAAGTATTTATGATTGCATTAATGAAGGGACAAATGAATGGAACAATATTATTTTCATTCCGTCACCCTTGATAAATCAAAGTGCAAGGGTTGTACAAACTGTATTAAATATTGTCCTACGGAAGCTATTCGTGTACGTAACGGAAAAGCCGTAATAATAAAGGAAAGATGTATCGATTGCGGTGTATGTATAAGAATATGTCCATATCATGCTAAAAAAGCCGTTACTGATCCATTGGACATTATTAAGAATTATGGATATAAGATTGCGTTACCTGCACCAACATTATACGGCCAGTTTGGTCCGGGTTATTCCAGGGAAATAATCGTTTCAGCCCTGAAGTTATATGGCTTTGATTATGTTTTTGAAGTAGCAAGAGCGGCAGAAATAGTTACCAACGCTACGAAGTGTTACATGTCAAACAATGATATAAAAAAGCCCGTCATATCTTCTGCCTGTCCGGCTGTTGTCAGGTTTATCCAGATCCGTTTTCCTAACTTGATTGATAATTTATTAAGAATTGAATCTCCCATGGAAGTGGCAGCGGCATTGTCAAGACAGGAGGTAAATGAAAAATACGGTATACCTTTAGAGAAAATCGGTGTATTCTTCATTTCCCCTTGCGCTGCAAAAGTTACCAGTGTAAAGGCTCCTTACGAAAACAGGGTATCCAATGTAGATGGTGTATTATCCATAAAAGATATCTTTCTTCCGCTTCTGGATATTATGAAAAAGCAGGGGAGAATAACTAAAGAGCCTTTTTCTTTATCCAGCGCTATTGGTGTTTCATGGGCAATGACCGGCGGTGAGAGCTCTGCTTTTAAAGACGGCAGAAGAATTGCCGTACATGGTATACATAATGTTAACGATATTCTTGAAGAGGCGGTTAAGGGCAATCTGGACACTATTGATTACATTGAAGCGCTTGCCTGTCCCGAAGGCTGCCTGGGAGGGCCTCTGGCAGTGGAAAACCCCTTTATAGCCAAGGTAAATCTCATTAATGAGGTAGAAAAAATAAAAATGAATCAGGCTCATAGCGTACCTCATGAGCATAAGGATATAAAAGAGCTTGAATGGAAATCCACTGTTGAATACAGACCGATAATGAAGCTTGATGATGACATGATGAAGGCACTTGAAAAAATGAACATGATCGATCAGATTACGGAGAGTTTCCCTGGGCTGGATTGCGGCGCATGCGGCGCGCCAAGCTGCAGGGCGCTGGCTGAGGATATTGTCAGGGGAAATGCAAAAGAAACAGATTGCATATTCAAACTCAGGGAAAAGGTTAACAGTATAGCCCACCAGCTTAATCAAATAGACAGTACAGGGAGCATTAATGATGACAATCAATGAATTATCGCATAAATTAGGTTTAAAGATAATTACTGAAATACCGAAAAAACTGGAAAGGAAAGTTACGGGCGTTTATTCATGTGATCTGTTGAGTCATGCCATGGCGAAGATTAATGAGGGCGATGTATGGATAACAATACATACCAATCTGAATGTTGTGGCAGTTGCATCCTTGACAGATTGCGCATGTGTCCTTATTCCTGAGAATATTGAGATTGAAAAACAGATGGCAGAAAGGGCAGCAGAGAAGGAAGTTGTGCTTCTTTCCGGCGCAAAAAGCGCGGCTGAGCTTTGTTATGAGATATTTAGATTAATAAAGGATTAATAATGAAATACTGGGTTGATCTGCATATTCATACTTGTCTGTCTCCCTGCGCAGAGGATGACATGACCCCGAATAATATCGTAAATATGGCCCTGATTAAAGGGCTTGATATTATTGCGATTACAGACCATAATTCAGCCCGAAATTTAGAAGCTGTCATTGAGGTGGGAAACAGACAGGGTTTGCTGGTAATACCGGGTATGGAGCTCTGCACGGCGGAAGAGCTTCATCTTGTCTGCTTATTTCCCGATCCTGAGAGGGCTCGGACTTTTGAAAAGCTTGTCTATTCGAATCTAATTCCCATCGAAAACAGAGAGGATATTTTCGGCGCACAAATATTAATGGATCATGAGGATAATGTTATCGGCAAGGAAACCAGGCTTCTTTCCGGTGCCTGTAAGCTGGATGTTGAAACAGCGATAAAAGAAGTAAGAAGCCTTGGCGGTGTTGTCATTCCCGCCCATATAGACCGGCAGTCCTTCAGTATGCTCAATACCCTGGGAGCGATTCCCTCCGAATACTGTTTTAAATACTTGGAGCTATCCCGAAATTGTTCCCTTGAGAAATTCTTAAGTGAAAATCCCTTTCTTGATTCATATCATTATATCCATTCATCCGATGCCCATTTTTTAGGGGATATACTTGAACAAGAGGTTTCCTTGGACCTTAATGAGAGAACGACTGAAGCCCTGCTGGATTTATTAAGATAATAAACCAGTAGGACGGTTCAATTGGATATGTTTTATCCCTATTAAAGATTCTTCGCATACGCTCAGAATGACACCTATTAATAAAGTCTAGCGAAGTCAAAGGAGCTTTTTATGGTTATACCTGCTGATAAATGTTTAAGCGAATAATCACTTTGTTAAACTTATGGTATAATTGTACTGAATTATGGGTCACATTATTTGGAGGTTTCCATGAGCACAAACTATAAAATAATAAAAGCAGAATTCTTAAATGCTGATACTTTCAAACTCACTGTCCAGTCCGAAAAAATATCCCAAAAAGCAAGACCTGGTCAAATGGTTCATATAAAATGCGGGGATGAAGGAGGAGTTCTTCTCAGGAGGCCCATCAGTATCTGTTCGGTTGACCGTGAGAAGGGAACCTTTGACATTGTCATTCAAATCAGGGGAAAAGGAACAAAAATCCTCTCAAAATACAGGGCCGGAGATATGATAGATATTTTAGGTCCGCTGGGACAAGGCTTTTCTATATATCCGAAGCATAAAAAGATAATAGTCATAGGCGGGGGAATCGGTATTTTCCCGCTTCTGCAGCTTCTTAAGGATCACCCGGCCGAGAATAAAAAAGCTATATTGGGTTTCAGAAATAAATCCTGTGTCATATTGGAAGAAGAATTCCGAAAGGAATGTAATGAGCTTCTTATATCCACCGATGACGGAAGTTACGGTGAAAAGGGCTTTGTAACCGATATTCTGAAAAAGGAGCTTGATAAGGAGCCTGCGGATATGCTGTTTTTCTGCGGACCGCTGCCTATGATGAAACTGGGGGTAGGGATAGCGAACGAATATAATATCCCCTGCGAGGTCTCGATGGAACAGCGTATGGGATGTGGAATAGGCGCCTGTCTAACCTGTGTGTGTAAAACAAAAAACGGTGACGATTGGGAATATACACAGGTATGCAAAAGGGGACCAGTTTTTAGCGGTGATAAAGTAATTTTTGAATAGACTATTATATTGAATTATGCGAGGGTTGGATTAATGAGAGGGAATATAAATCTCAAAGTAAATATTGGGGGATTGGAGTTAAAAAATCCTGTTATAGCGGCTTCCGGCTGTTTCGGCTTCGGCCGGGAGTACAGCAGATTCTTTGATCTGAATCGTCTTGGAGGAATAGCGGTTAAAGGGCTGACACTTCTGCCCCGTAAAGGAAACCCTCCTCCACGTATAGCAGAAACTCCTTCCGGTATTCTGAACAGTGTAGGGCTTCAGAATCCCGGAGTTCATGCCTTCATTGAAAAAGAGATTCCGTTTTTAAGAAAATTTGATACGTCGATAATCGTAAATGCCTCAGGCAGCACCGTAGAGGAATATGAAAAAATGGTGGAGATTCTTTCGGATGCTGATGTGGATGCCATTGAACTTAATCTTTCATGCCCTAATGTAAAAGAAGGCTGTTTAAGTTTCGGCAGTTCTCCACATAGAGTTAGAGAGGTTGTTTCCAGGGTAAAGAAATATGCGAAAAAGCCTCTTATTGTGAAGCTGTCACCGAATGTTACAGATATCGCCGAGATTGCGAAAGCCGCCGAAGAGGCAGGCGCCGATTCGGTTTCATTGATAAATACCATACTGGGCATGGCGATTAACGCAAAAACCCGGAGACCAATACTGGGCAATGTTACGGGAGGCCTTTCCGGGCCTGCCATAAAGCCTGTGGCATTAAGAATGGTATATGAGGTTTCAAAAGCCGTAAGTATTCCTGTTATAGGCATGGGCGGCATCACCAACGGGACCGATGCCGTTGAGTTCTTTCTGGCAGGCGCGACAGCGGTAATGATAGGCACTGCAGGTTTTGCAAACCCTATGGTATGGGTGGAGACTATTGAAGTCATTGAGGCTTATATGGCTGAGAACTCGGTCAATTCGGTAACCGACCTCATCGGCGGATTGATTGTATGATAATATGTTTACGGATATAATCTTCCCCGGAGGACAGAAATATGAATAGACTACTTATAGACTGCTTATTTCAAACGAATGCAATCCGGGTTTGCCCAAAAGACAAACCCTTTTGGTATACCTCTGGCAAAATAGGGCCATATTACGTGAACACCCATTTTTTATTCGGCAGCGAAAAGAAAGCCAATGCCTTCCTGGCAGACATCGACAGATTATTAGACGATAAATTCTCCTGTTCAGGCGAGATACACAGGATAACAAGGAAAAACTATAAAACAGATGAGATATATAAAGGAACCATTGATGCTCTTGTAAACTATATTAAAGAACACTTCAAAGCGGATGAGATTGATTTGATATCCGGCGGGGAGAGACGGGACTGGTTTTTTTCATTCATGGTTGCCGATATTTTGGATAAGCCTCATATTACTCTCTTCAAGGATTTATCGGCTATTGTGTATAAAGACGGAAAATCGGAGGCAGCCGGAAATTACAATGGAGAAAAAGTACTGCATATTGCTGATTTGATTACAACTGCTTCAAGTTACGAAAGAGCGTGGGTTCCTGTTGTAAATAATCTGGGTGCCGTTGTAAAATGGAGCCTTGTGGTGGTGGACAGGCTTCAGGGAGGAGAAGAAGTACTGGCTAGGCTGGGTGTGGAATCCCATGCCCTGGCCGCTATAGACCCGCAGGTATTCATGAAGGCAAAAGACAGCGGATATATAGACGAGTCGCAGTTAAAGCTGGTCCTGGATTATATAAAGGATCCGGAAAATTCAATGGAAGAGTTTTTGAAGAATAATCCGGACTTTATATCAGAAGCGCTTATAGGAGATGAAAAAACCGCTCAGCGGGCCCGTTTGCTTATTGAGAACGATTTTTACAATGTAAGCACATTTATAAAAAACTAATTATACTAATATTGCAATCTAAATATTGGCTATACTGTCCCTCCGGGAAAAGCGAAGATTTTTCCGAGTGGCACAAAATCCCCTTTGCGTAAGAGGTTTATATGAAATTACCTGAACCTTTTAAAGAAAACTTCAAAGCCTTAATGGATGCCGATGAATATGAGAAATTCATGGCATCCTTTGACGGCAGACGATATTACGGAATACGAGTCAATACTCTGAAAACAACGCCGGATGATTTATTAACTCTCCTGGGGAAAAAGCTTGAGCCCATACCATGGATTTCCGAGGGCTTTTATTATTCTGAAGGGGAAACCTTTGGCAAGCTTCCTGAATATCATGCCGGGCTGTACTATATCCAGGAGCCCAGCGCCATGATGCCGGCACAGGCTTTGTGTCCCCAGCCAGGTGAGAAAGTGCTGGATCTTTGCGCTGCGCCCGGCGGGAAGACCACTGCCTTGGGATGCAGGATGCAAAACAAAGGGCTTATTGTGGCCAACGACATAAGTCCCAAACGTGTCAAAGCGCTGGTTAAGAACGTAGAGCTTATGGGCCTTACCAATACATTCATTGTTAATGAAAGCCCGGAAAGACTTAAGCAGATTTATCCCGAGTTTTTTGATCGAATACTGCTTGACGTCCCCTGTTCAGGGGAAGGCATGTTCAGAAAGGGCAGGGAAGCTGCACAAAGCTGGTCCAGGTATAAGAGCGATGAGTGTGCCGCTATTCAAAGGGAAATTGTAAAATCAGCCTATGAAATGTTAAAACCCGGTGGCACCATGGTATACTCTACCTGTACCTTCAATCCCCGGGAAAACGAGGAGAATATTGAGTTTTTCATAAAGAAATATGACCTTATGGTTGATAAGCTGGAACCCATAGGAGGTTTTGAACCGTCCCGGAGGGAATGGACCCAATCGAAAGATACGACACTCAGCGGAGGTCTAAGGTTATGGCCTCATAAAGCCGAGGGAGAGGGGCATTTTGTTTGCCGGCTGATTAAAAAGGGGAATAAAAAGGAAAATGAAGTGATTAATCCGGGACCGGGATATACCTCGGAAGAAGCAGAACAGGCGGTTCAGGCTTTCATGGAGTTTGCCGGGGAAAATATGAACACTCTTGTTCATGGGATATTTCATCTTAAAGGCAGCAGCCTGTTTAAGCTTCCTCATTATCTTAATGAGATTCCCCATATAAAATGGGAAAAGGCAGGGTTGTACCTGGGAGAATACAAGAAAGGCAGGTTTGAACCGTCCCAGTCCCTGGTTATGGCTTTAAAAAAGGAAGATTTCAAGAGAATTATAAGATTTGAAAAGAATGACCATAACATAATAAGATACTTAAAAGGCGAAACACTTTTCAGCTACGGAGAAAACGGTTTTGCAGCCGTATGCTATGAAGATTTTCCATTAGGCTGGGTAAAACAGGACGGTCAAATGCTTAAAAATTTGTATCCGAAAAGCTGGAGGATGATGTAATGCCAAAACTGCGGTTGGATAAATTCTTAAAAGATCAGGGCATTGCTGTCCGCAGCGAAGCTAAGAGTCTGATAAAAAAAGGATTGGTTTCAGTTAATGATATTATTGTTAAGGATCCCGGTATTCATGTTAATACCGAGGAAGATATCATAAAAGTCAGAGGTGTCCAAATCGATTACCGGCAGTTTGTTTACTATATGCTTAATAAGCCAAAGGGAGTAATAACAGCCACCCAGGATAAAAAGCTTAAGACTGTCCTGGACTTGTTTCCGGAAGAAATAAGGCGAAGGGGTGTTTTCCCGGTAGGAAGGCTGGACAAGGATACCGAGGGACTTCTGCTCATAACGAATGACGGAGCTTTTGCCCATAACTTGTTATCTCCGAAAAAAGGCGTCAAAAAGCTGTATGAAGCAGTTTTGGATTCGTATCCGGGGGAAGAGGCAATAAAGAAGTTTGAAGAAGGCATTTATATAGGTGATAATTACACGGCGCTTCCCGCTAAACTGGAGTATATTTCAAAAGATCCCGTAAGAGCGCTGGTAGAGATATATGAAGGAAAGTTCCACCAGGTAAAACGGATGTTCAAGGCAGTAGGGGCAGCTGTGGTTGAATTGAAACGGCTGAGAATGGGGGATGTCTGGCTGGATGAATCCTTAAAGCCCGGAGAGTTCAGGGAACTCACCAATGAAGAATTATTAAAATTGTCGGTTTCAAACCATTCCTCAGACAAATTGATATAAGGAGTTCTGTTATGGATAAACAAACACAGCAAAAACTAAATATGATGCTTCAGGGAATAGCCTTTCGCCTGACCGATGAAATCGACTATTTTGAAGAAATAACAGGGGAATTTAAGTCGGGGGTAATAACTTTCCCGTTGACTTGCCGTTTGGAAAACGGCAAATTAAAGATAAATTTTGAGGGAAGAAGTATAGAGACGGTGCCGGATAAAATTCCCGAGCTTATCTCAGGTTTTTCCGCGCCTTATGAAAAGGTCAATATCTACTATAAGAGTCGAGGAGAGATGCTGATTATCGAGGCAGATAATAAGAATGTAACCATGAAAACCAAGGTTTTGGAGGAAGACAGGGAAAACATTTTAAAGGGTCATGCCGAAGGCGGAGCCGTCGCAACAAACCGTGATTACCTTATAAAGCCGGGAAAAGCCGATAAACTCCTGAAGGCTATCGGGATAATGGCGGAAAACGGAAAGATCAAGAATGACATGATACGCAAATATAATCAGATAGACCATTTCGTCGAGCTGGTTGAGCCTATGCTGAAGGATTTGATGAAGGACAGAAACGAGCTCAATGTAGTTGACTGTGCCTGCGGGAAGTCCTATCTTTCATTTGTGCTGAACTATTATTTAAGAGAAGTTCTAAAAATTAACTGTAGGTTTACCGGTATAGATATCTCCGAAAACGTGATAGAATCATCCAGAAAGATCGCCGGCAGCTTAGGATACAGAAACATGGAATTTATTAAAGGGGACATACGTACCTTGCTTTATGAGAACGAGAGGGGAGAAACAGCGCAGCCGGACCTTGTGATTAGCCTCCATGCGTGTGATGTGGCAACAGACTATGCCTTGGCTTACGGCATAAGAAACAGGGCAAGAGGTATTATAGCGGTGCCTTGCTGCCACAGCGAGCTTCTTAACCAGTACTCATATAAACCTTTTGAAGAGATAATAAAACATGGGGTTTTCAGGGCACGTCTTGCCGATATCCTGACAGACGGCTTGAGGTGCATGATACTGGAGGCTTTTGGGTATGATGTATCGGCGGTCGAATATGTCTCACCCTTGGATACACCGAAGAATTTATTAATTAGGGCCGTTCTTACCGGCGGATTCAATAAAAGAAAGTATAAGGAATGCCTGGATATGGCCGAAAAACTGAACGCAGAACCAATGTTAATAAAACAGACAAAAAGATAGCCTTGATAAATTAGATAAATACCGGTAAAGATACCTAGACCTGACCCTTAAACCTTGTGTTCAGGCTTATAAACACGGAAAATTAAAGGAAAATACTTGTTCAAAAAACCCGATAAAACTTGCTTGACAAGGATTAATGACTTAAGTATAATAGACAATGCAGCGTAAAAGCCGCATAGAAATATAAGTTTGCGGGTGTAGTTCAGTGGTAGAACCCCAGCCTTCCAAGCTGGTCGTGAGGGTTCGATTCCCTTCACCCGCTCCACAGGCCTCAAGTTTAACTTGAGGCTTTTTTGTTAAATTCTATTATTCCGTTATGTGGTTTAAATATATTTAAAGAAAATTAATACTACTTCATGTCATTCTGAACGGAGCGAAGCGGAGTGTTGTTTGATTTGCATTCAATCACGAGTGATGTATAATAATATCAAATTAACACTTTTGGGTTGGTGTTCATATGAATTACGGTTTTGTTCGGGTTGGGGCAGCCGCTCATGAACTTAAGGTTGCCGATTGCGAATTTAATTCGGAAAAAATTATTGAAATCATAAAGGATGCCGAAAAAAAGTCGGTAGAATTTCTGGTTTTTCCTGAACTGTGTATAACCGGCTATACCTGCGGCGATTTATTTTTAAAGGACACTTTGCTGAAAGGAGCAAAAGAAGCCCTGATTAAAATTGCCGAATCAACCAGGGGCAGCAGCATGATTTCTATAGTGGGGCTTCCTATGGCGATAAACGGGCGATTGTATAATTGTGCCGCGGTATTGCAGAACGGAGGAATACTGGGTTTCGTACCGAAGACTAATCTCCCCAATTATAATGAATTCTACGAGAAACGCTGGTTTAACGGAGCCGATCAGCTGGATGTGAATGAGATATATTTTAACGGTCAACTGGTACCTGTAGGAGCGGATTTGGTTTTTACCGCAAGGGATCATGACGAGCTGGCATTTGGCGTTGAAATCTGCGAGGACCTTTGGAGTATTTTGCCTCCCAGCAGCTTTCTTACCCAGGGTGGCGCTACCCTGATATTTAATTTGTCCGCCGGAAATGAACTGGTAAGTAAGGGCGAATTCCGCAGAAATCTTGTAAAAAGTCAATCTTCCCGATGCGTGGCAGGATATGTTTATGCCTCGGCCAATTCATGTGAATCCACCACCGATGCGGTCTTTTCCGGCCATCTGATGATTGCTGAAAACGGAAATATGCTGAAAGAGTCTGAGAGATTTTTCTTTGACAGTAAACTGGAAATTGCGGATATTGATTTGGACAGGCTGTTGTATAACCGCCGTATTTTACAACCCTCAAGAAGAAGCAGCGTAGGCAGAAGCTATCGTATCATAACCTTTGATTATGTTTCCCTGCCTCTGGATGACGAAATACAAAGAAAAATCGAAAAGCATCCCTTTGTGCCTGAAAATACCGGCGAGCGGGATGAAAGATGTGAAGATATTTTGTCCATACAAACACTCGGACTGATGAAGCGAATGAAGCATACCAATACGAAAAAACTTGTTATCGGCATTTCGGGAGGGCTTGATTCAACCCTGGCTCTTATTGTGTCAGTAAGGGCAATGATAAAACTTGGTTTCCCTTTAAGCAATATAATTGCCATTACTATGCCCGGCTTCGGCACGACGGACAGAACATTTGACAATTCAGTTAATCTTATTAAAGCATATAATACGGATTTAAGAATAGTAGACATTAAGGAAGCCTGTCTACAGCACTTTAAGGACATAGGTCATGACAAGGATGTACATGATACGACCTATGAGAATGTCCAGGCAAGGGAAAGAACTCAGATTCTGATGGATGTAGCCAATAAGGAAGGCGCTCTGGTTGTGGGAACCGGCGATTTGTCGGAGATAGCCCTTGGCTGGAGCACTTATAACGGGGATCATATGTCAATGTACGCTGTAAACGCAGGAGTTCCCAAAACCCTTGTCCGTCATATCATCAGCTGGTACGCCGAAAATGAGGCTTCTGAGCCTATAAAAAGAATACTGCTTGACATAATTGACACGCCTATCAGTCCGGAGCTTTTACCGCTTGCTGATTCGGGTGAAATTGTACAAAAAACCGAAGATATTTTAGGCCCATATGAAGTGCATGACTTTTTCCTGTATTATATGCAAAGTTACGGAGCGGGGCCGGCTAAGCTGTTATTCATGGCAAAAAGAGCTTTTGAAGGACAATACAGCCCTACGCAGCTTAAAAAGTGGCTGACGGTATTCTGCAAGCGTTTCTTCTCCCAGCAGTTCAAGCGTTCGTGCATGCCGGACGGTCCAAAGGTGGGGACTGTGTCGTTGTCCCCCAGGGCCGACTGGAGGATGCCAAGCGACGCCTCAGTCCGGCTCTGGCTGTCGGAATTGGAAAATCTATAGACTTAAAGTCCAAGCGATAGCGAAGGATCTTTTAGTAAATATCAAAGATTCTTCGCTTTTTGTTTGTCAAGATACATATTTCGAATTTTTTCAGCACTAATACAAATTTTTTCAAAATATTTCTCCCAAATATTGACACATAATAGCATAACTGATATTATCGTAATACAAATTCCATACTAAATAATTTTTGTCAGGAGAATGACTATGAAAAAGAGTATTTCCCTATTCTTAATCATTGCTTATCTT